>NZ_JBFPFX010000024.1:0-94074 GCF_047978245.1 Pseudomonas sp. LFS044 | reverse complement strand
CGAAGCCTACGGTGCCAATGGCCACCGTGTGGAAAGCGCCGAAGGCTTGCTGCCGCTGCTCGAGCACTGCATCAAGACCCCGGGCGTGCACGTGATCGACTGCCCGGTGGATTACAGTGAGAACGATCGCATTCTCAACAGCGAGCTGCGTGAGCGCAGTTTGGCAATCTAGAAAGATATATGCCGTAACAAACTGTCTCTCGACTTTTTTTCAAGATGTGCAGCGTTCTCGGTATGAGAACGCTGACTTGCCCAATCACCAATTTTCATTTCCCTATGCTCTTTCTACGATGGTCCCAGGCAGGAAATTGCCTGAACCATCAGATGCAAACGTCACTACAAAAATTACAAGGTGTACGTCATGTCCAAGAAAGTCGCATTTGTTACCGGCGGTATGGGCGGTATCGGTACAGCTATCTGCCAGCGCCTGGCAAAGGACGGGTTTGTCGTGGTTGCCGGTTGTGGCCCAGACTCGCCTATCCGCGCCGAATGGCTGAAAAACCAGAAGAAGGCTGGTTTCAACTTTATTGCGTCCGAAGGTAATGTTGCGGATTGGGATTCCACCGTAAAAGCCTTCGATAAAGTCAAGCGGGACGTCGGCCCAATCGATGTGCTGATCAATAATGCGGGCACCGCGTGCAATGTTGTGTTCCGCGACATGGTGCCCGGTGACTGGCAGACCGTGATCGATACAAACCTTAACTCGTTGTTCAATGTGACCAAACAAGTTATCGATGATATGACTGCCCGTGGATGGGGGCGTGTCATTAATATCTCTTCGGTAAACGCTCAGTTAGGTCATGTCGGGCAGGTGAACTACGCCACGGCTAAATCGTCCATACGCGGATTTACCCGTGCGCTGGCGCGTGAAGTCGCCGCTCGTGGTGTGACCGTGAATACAGTATCGCCAGGCTATATTGCCACCCCACGGCTTAAGGCCATTACTGAGAACGAGCGAATGGACAAGGTCGTCCAAGAGATCCCTGTCAAACGCCTGGGTACGCCTGAAGAAGTTGCCTCGATGTGTGCCTGGTTGGCGTCGGAGGAGTCTTCCTTTGCCACAGGCGCCGACTTCGCGATCAACGGCGGCCTGCACATGAGTTGAGGGTTCCGCGCCTTTATCAGCGGTTTATAACAATTACAACACTGTTCCGGAGTTAACAATGCTGTCCATTCTCGGTTACGGCATGATCATCACATTTATGTCGTTGATCATGACGAAGCGGCTGGCGCCGCTGGTGGCGATGACCACCATTCCTATTCTATTTGCCATGCTCGGCGGTTTTACCGGCGATATGGGCCTGATGATGATCGATGGGCTGCGTAAAGTTGCACCTACCGCAGTTATGGTCATGTTCGCTATCCTGTACTTCGGCATGATGTTCGATACCGGTCTGTTTGACCCGGTGATCAAGACCTTCCTCAAGATCATCAAGGGTGACCCCGCCAAAGCAGTTCTGTTTGCCACCTTGCTTGCGGGCATGGTGTCGCTGGACGGTGACGGTTCGACCACTTACATGATTACCCTCACGGCGATGTTGCCGCTGTTCAAACGTTTAAAGATTAATCCATTAATACTGCCGTGCGTGGTGATCCTGGCGGCGAGTGTGACCAACTTACTGCCGTGGGGTGGCCCGCTGGCGCGTGCCGCAGCATCGTTGCAGGTTGAAACCACCGATCTGTTCCTGCCACTGATCCCGGCCATGATCATCGGCTTTGCGAGTGTCCTTGCACTGGCCTTTTACCTGGGCCTGCAAGAGCGTAAACGCCTAGGTACCCTGACCCTACCGGGCGATCCGCGACGCCATTCGAGCATGTCTGACGAAGACATCAGCGACCTGCTGACCCTCAGCGATGAAAACGCAGAACTGCGTCGCCCGAAGATGTTCTGGCTCAACGCCACCCTGACCATCGTGCTTATGGGATGCTTGGTAGTTGAACTGCTGCCGTTGCCGATTTTGTTCATGCTGGCATTCTCGGTGGCGCTGGTGATCAACTACCCAGGTATCGACGACCAGCGTCGACGGATTGCTGCGCATGCCCCTACCGCGCTCAATCAGATTGCGATCTTCCTCGCGGCAGGTATTTTCGCTGGCATCCTCTCGGGTACTGGCATGGTCAAGGCGATGTCGGAAACCCTGCTCTGGGCCCTTCCAGAAAGCTGGGGTGCCTACCTGGCGCCGATTACCGCGATCATCAGTATTCCCGGCACATTCTTCATGTCCAACGATGCCTTCTACTACGGCGTCTTGCCGGTGCTGGCGCACGCTGCCGAAGCGTATGGCATCACGGCCGCAGAAATCGGCCGAGCGTCGATGGTTGGCCAGCCTGTGCACTTGCTGAGCCCGTTGGTTGCCTCGACTTACCTGTTGGCTGGGTTGGCGGGCGTAGAGTTCAGTGACCACCAGAAATACACCTTCAAATGGTCACTTTTACTGTGCCTGGTGATCATGGCTGCGTCGATGGCGTTTGGTTTGTACCCGTGGTACGCCACTGCCGCTTGATAATCAATGAGCGGAACCGGGGCGCGTCAGGAGGCCGGTAGCTTAGCCTTGCAGGCGCCCTCTAAGTGGGAGCGAAGAAACGCTGCTGCCTGCTCTCGTTCACCGTTTTCAATGAGCTCCAGCAAGTGAATATGCTCCCGGCACTGAGCGAGAAGACGCTCTTGATTGAGATTGGGTTGATAGCTGGAGAAACGACGCAACTGATTTTGCTGGCGAATCGCCTCGACAAAGTAGGGGTTGCCGGAGCACTGGACGATGAGTTCATGCAGTTGGGCACCGATATCAAACAACTCTGCAGGAGAGCGTATGTAAATCTCGCCATCGAGCAGGGCCTGCTGGCGACGTTTGGCTTCTGCAAAGGCGACCTTGTCGACCGTGTAGCCTGGCTCTAGTAATGCAGTGGGCTCGATGGCCATACGGAAACGGTAGCTGTGAAAGTGCGCTTGGGTTGTCTCGACGAAACGATTCAGGCTCCAGCCTTGCCCCGGACGGCGCTCGATCATTCCCTCATGCATGAGGCGGTTGAGCACTTTCAGCAGTTGCCCACGAGGCACCTCGTAGCGGCGCAGGAGCTCAGCCTCGAAAAAGTCCGTGGCAATGCGCCCGCTCATGAAGTCTGCGACCACCTTGAGGTAGAAATCTTCGAGCGGGTCTGCGGCTTGTGGCAGCACGCTGGCGTTTATTTCCGAGGCATGCTGCAGTAAAAAGTAGCCACGATTGGGGGCATGATAAGCCAGCCCCAGTGACGCAAACAGGCCAAAGACTTTCCTGATCGGTGAGCGGGACACGCCAAGGGCATCGGCCATGGCCACTTCTCGCAGTGCGTCGCCAGCGCGCATTGAGCAGTGTTGGGCGAAAGCCAAGACTTGAGGTGCAAGCTGAAGTGTCAAATCCTTCTTCATGGGTGAATTAACTTTAAATGGTCTCTATCGGGCAGATGATAACAGCGCTCGCAGGTAGGAAATGAACTTCTCTGCATCGGCGGCAACCGTTGATGTTGCATGACTACGGTGAACCGCGTGCGCACCGTCTGCACGGAGAGGTTGCGATTGATCGCTGGCCTCTTTGGCAGCGGTGTACGCTTGTAGCTGCTGAGCGCGGTCATACGCCGAAAACCAATCGCAGTTCCTGACGTGTCCTGCGTTGCTACAGGTCTTGATGGAGGCGAAGACCGACACCGCGGTGGGTCTGGATGGAAACCTTGCTATTCACGTCATGAAGGATACGGCGCAGGTAGTGGAGCTGCACCTCGATCCGTTTGGTGCCTGTATCGAAGTCGATGCCCCAGACAGCCTTGAAAATCTCTTTTCGAGAAATAATTTGCTGTGCACGCTGCGACAGCAGCATCAGCAGTTGAAAGGGAACGTATTTTAGCCTCACCCGCCTGCCTGCACAGACAATCTCCCTGTGCTCAAGCCTCAAGCAGAAGTCGCCGAAGTGAATTTCATGTTGGCGCGGCGTGAACATTTCATCTTGCTTGTCGAGCGATGTGCGTCCTGAAGCGTTTACTTGGGAGCCGACAAACGTAGAAATCATGACCCTGATCTCACCTTCGAAAGGACGATTGCCCCGATGTGAGTCGGGGCAATCCTTTACTCCGCCGATTACTCTGGGAGCGCCCAGGCGATAATGCTGTCGCCCAGTTTGGTTGGAATGCGGTCGTGGCCGCCTACGACTGCCACAATGAACTGGCGCCCGTTAATCGAGTACGACAGTGGAGATGCCTGGTTACCTGCAGGCAGTCGGTCCTCCCATAGCAGTTCGCCAGTTTCGCTATCGTAAGCGCGCATGAAGCGGTCCAGGGCAGCGCCAATGAAGGTCACGCCACCGCCAGTCGCTACGCCGGTTGCATCGCTTGGAGTACCGATCTCCAGCTTGACATGAGACGCAATGCCCAGTGGGCCGCTGTCATAACCCGTCCCTAGCGGGCGGCTCCAGGCTACATCCTGAGTGCGCAGATCGATACCGCTAATGAAGCCCCATGGTGGCGCGATGCAAGGCTGCTGCAGCGAAGACATCCATGGGTCCTTGACCGCGCCGTACGGTTGGCCGGCCTGTACTCGGAACCCTTTGGCTTCACCTGGCGCCTCTTGGAACGACTTGGCCTGCATCGAGTCAAGGTGGTCACGCGGTACGGCTTCCTGCATATAAGGCAAACGCTGAGTGTTGATCATCATCAGGCCACGCTTGAGGTCGAGCATCACGCCGCCCCAGTTCAGACCACCGTGGTGGCCTGGGAAGATCAGGCTGCGTTGACCAACTACTGGCGGCGTAAAGATCCCTTCGTAGCGCGCCTGGACAAATTCCTTACGGCACTGCATTTGGTCAAATGGGGTCAAACCCCAAGCATCGGATTCCTTCAGTACTTCCGGGGTGCGTGAAGGGCGCCCATCGTCATGGGCAGGCCTGTCGAAACCGGCTGGGTGAGCGCGGTGCGGTCGCCCGGCGCGGTACCTTGTGGCACTCGCTGTTCTACGACGTCGACAAGAGGTTCGCCGGTGGCGCGGTCGAGGATGAAAATCTGTCCCGACTTTGTCGCTTGAATCACGGCGCGGCGCGGACCCGCCGGGGTCGGGAAGTCGATCAAGTTGGGTTGCGGACTCAGGTCGTAGTCCCACAGATCATGGTGGACCGTCTGGAAGTGCCAGCGAACCTTGCCGTTGGCTGCATCGATGGCAACCAAGGAGGAGCTGTACTGCTCTTCTTCTGGGGTGCGGGTACCACCATAGAAATCGCCAGCGGCATTGCCGGTGGTGACATAGACCAGGCCCAGCTCGTCATCTGCCGACATCGGCGCCCACGAGTTGGGGGTGCTTGGCGTGTAATTCTCGCCTTCGGCCAGGGGCGTCGAGTCGTCTGGACGACCCAAATCCCAAGCCCACTTCTGCTGGCCAGTGACCGCATCATAAGCCCGCACTACGCCTGACGGCGCGGGACGTGCATCGGAGTCGATCACCCGCCCGCCGGTGACCAGTACACCGCGTACAACGATAGGCGCGGAGGTGATGCCGGTGGAGCCTTTGCGGAAATCACCCAACCCGTTCTTCAGGTCAGCGAAACCATTGTTACCGAAGCCAGGGCAGGCTTGACCGGTCTGCGCATCGACCGCGCCCAGGCGAATGTCATTGGTGCCCCATAGAATACGTTCGGCGCACATGCCGGTGGCATTGGGGACCTTGAAGTAGCTCACGCCACGGCAGTAGGCCCCGCCGTTGGCGAAATAAGCCGGATCTACCTTGGAGTCGTAACGCCAGTTCTCCTTCCCCGTCTTGGCATCGATCGAGATGATGATCTGTTTAGGGGTACAGGTGTACAACGATTCGCCCACCTTGATCGGTGTGGCTTCGTTGAGGTACTTGGTCTTTTCGCCCGGTTGCTTCACATCGCCATGATGGTACTCCCAGACCTTCACCAGACCTTTGACGTTCTGCGGTGTGATTTGATCAGCCGGCGAATAGTGGTTACCCAAGTTGGAGCCGGCATAGGCAGTCCAGTTGGTTTCGTCGTGATTAGCCGCCACGTTGCCATCGGCCGAAGCCACGTCGTTAGGGCTGAATACATCCTTCGGGCGAGCATTGACGGTTTCTGCATCTGCCAGGTGTGCTGTATTGGGCAGCAGGATCGGAATGATGGTGGTCAGGCCCATCAACAGAGGCAATACACCCATGACGCCAAAGTAGAGCGCACGCGTGATACCCGCCATCTGCAGGCGAACCACCGGCCAGAACGCGAGGAAGATCACGCCGACCACACCCAGCCAAGCTAGGCGTGGGATATAGGCCCAGCCGTTGTAACCGGCTTCGCAGACTGCCCAGACGTAAGTTGCAATTGCTGCTGCTGCGAAGAAGTACACGCCGCTTTTACGCTTGCAACCGATCAACAGGCTGGAAGCGAACAAAGACACGCCCATGGCTACGTGGTAGTACGAGCCGCCCGCAGTAATCAGATCAATACCTTTGTAGGCCAATGCCAGGCCTGCGGACGACCAACGGCCGCAAGCAGAAGGGCTGATAGCGTTGGTCACAATCAACCAGAGAGATCGAAGAAATTATCGGGAGCATTCAGCTGGGGACGGAGAAGGCGGTTAAATCCATGCAGTTCAACAACTCCCGCTCCAAAGAGGTGCTGGCCAAAGCAGAACAGGCAAGCGCCACCCTCGAAAACATTGTCGAAAATAGCAATGATTTCAGTCGTCAAAACCTTCAAATCACTACTGCAACCGAGGAGCAGGCTCGGGTTGCGCGCGCCGTAGACCAGAACATTTTGACCATACGCAATGTGTCTGTTCAAACTGCGGAAGGCGCCAAACAGGTCACTGCAGCGCAGCATTTTTGCGCAACTGATCCAAGTAATTTGCCCATTGCTGTGCCGCCTCTCGGCGCTGTGGGAGCAGCTGGGCGCGCGCGTAAACCGCGCCCAGCGCGCCCGGCATGCGGTGAGACAACGACAACTTCAATACAATCGGATCGACGCCCAAATGCTCGTGGGCGATAGTGCGGTAGGTCGCGCGGAATCGGTGCGCAGTAATCGGGTAGTCCGGCCAGATCCGCTGATAAGCCTTGGCCAGGGAAGTGGCGTCAATTGGGGAGCCCGGGTAGACCGGTGAGACAAACACCCAGCCATTGCCCGCCTCATCCACCACCCGCCGTTCATGGAGCTCACGCAACAGCAAAAGGGCCTGCTCAGGCAGTGGCACGATGTGTTTGCTTTTGTCTAGGTGGCGGGTTGTTCCGACGACATGACGCCAGTCGGCACTGACGAGGTTGACATCTTCCCAGCGCATTTTCACCAACTCTCCAGGGCGAACCGGCAGCATCACCAGCAGGCGCATCGCGATGCTTACGCTGCTCGGGCTAAGTTCATCCAGACGCAGCAAAAACTCCCCCAAATCGGCCGGTCGCTCGATCGCCGGATTACTGGTTACCACGTGGCGAACCTTGAGTTCCTCGGTGTTGCGCAGGGCTACGTTGCGCTCCACCCAGCCCCGCCCCTCGGCGAAACCGAGCACGGCACGAATGATGGTGCGTACGCGTTTGGCCATGGCCAGTGTGCGTGCGCGGCGCAAGGTGGCGATTATCTCGATGATGTGATCCAGCTTAATCTCGCTGACGGGGATACAAACGATACCTCACTCGCCAGTACTTGACGGCAGGCTTGTTCGACTTCTGTGATGCCTGAACATGAAGGTACAGACCCGGTACTTCGCCGTCGGCGTACTTACCGGGCTCGGCAATGGCACGCAAGAAGGCATCGCTGAGTTTTCGCCGCAATGCAGGCGTAGGAGGGGAAGTCGTCATGTGCGGGTACTTTTTCTCGAAGCAGAAAAAGTACCCGCAAACGTGGTGGAAGTGAGAGGGATGCGACGGACGGGCTTGGACGTAAAATCAGACTAACACAATGATTTTAATGGTATTTATGGATCTCAATGGAGATTAGTCACAAGCTATCGGGATCCCCAAAGAACATCTGAATCCGCGACCGCAACCACCGCTCCGCCGGGTCATTGTCCTGCGCACCGCGCCAGGCCATGTGCAGTTCGAAACTACGCACCTCCATCGGCAGGTCCTCAGCCCTGAGCCCGCCCGCAGCGGTCAACACATCGGCGGTGTAGTCCGGCACGGTGGCGACGATGTCGGTGCCGCCGAGCAGGCTGCCCAGGCCGTTGAACTGCGGGACTGCCAGCACCACATGGCGCTTGCGGCCGATTTCTTCCAGCGCTTCATCGATGAAACCCGACAGGTCGCCGGCGAACGACACCAGGGCGTGTGGGCGGGCACAGAAGTCGTCGAGGGTGATGCTGCCAGGCACGCTGTCGGCGCGCAGCAGTTTTGGCTTGCTGCGGCGCAGCACCTTGCGCTTGGCGTTGGCAGGCAGCTCGCTGGTGTAGCTCACGCCCACCGAGATTTCGCCTGAAGCCAACAGCGTTGGCATCAGCAGGTAATTGACCCGGCGCACCACCAGCACGATGCCGGGCGCTTCGGCGCGGATGCGCTTGAGCAATTGCGGCAGCAGGGCGAATTCGGCGTCGTCCGACAGGCCGATGCGGAACACCGCGTTGCTGGTGGCCGGGTCGAACTCGGCGGCGCGGCTGACGGCGGTGGAGATCGAGTCCAGCGCCGGCGACAGCAGGGCGAAGATCTCATGCGCGCGGGCCGACGGCTCCATGCTGCGGCCGGTGCGCACGAACAGCGGGTCATCGAACAGGTTGCGCAGGCGCGACAGGGCCGCGCTGATGGCCGGCTGGCCGAGGAACAGCTTCTCGGCGGCGCGGGTCACGCTACGCTCATGCATGAGGGTCTCGAACACGATCAGCAGGTTGAGGTCTACACGACGCAGGTCGTTTCGATTCATCGGTGCGCTTCGCCTAAAGTGGGGCAGGGGTGAATCTTAAGGCCAAAGGCTGTTACCCTGCACCGATTTATGGGGGCCAATGCACAGGAATGTGAGGTGCCCAATCGATGACAGGCATGTCGACTATTAATAGCCACTGATGGTCTAACGGCAAAAGCCCGGATAAAGTCCGTGGTAATACGAGATTCACAAAGGCGAGGTATGCGATGTCCCGCATGATCCGGTTCCATAAGTTCGGCGCTGCCGATGTGCTCCGCTGCGAGGAGCAGGCCGCACCGTCCCCGGCTGTCGGCGAGGTGCAGATTCGCGTCGAGGCAATCGGCGTGAGTTGGTACGACGTGCTCTGGCGGCAGAACCTGGCACCTTCCCAGGCCCGCCTGCCGGCGGGCATCGGCCACGAGATGGCTGGCGTGGTGACGGCGGTCGGCGAAGGCGTCGATGACATCGCAGTGGGTGACCGTGTCGCCAGTTTCCCGGCCACCAGCGCCAACGAGCATCCGGTTTATGGCGATGTGATCGTTCTGCCGCGCACGGCCATCACCCGTTACCCGGACATTCTTTCGCCGATCGAAGCCAGTGTGCATTACACGCCGCTGCTGATCGCCTACTTTGCCTATGTCGACCTGGCTCGGGCCAAGGCCGGGCAGACCGCGCTGGTGACCGATGCCAGCCATTGTGCCGGGCCTGCTTTCGTGCAGTTGGGCAAGGCCCTTGGCCTCAAGGTGTTTGCCGCGACCAAAGAGCCGGAGCAGCGCGAGTACCTGCTGGGCCTGGGCGCTGACAAGGTGATCGTCACCGAAGAGCAGGACTTGCTCCTACAGGTTGGCAAATACACCGACGGCCGCGGCGTGGACATGGTCCTCGACGGCATGGGCGGCCCGCAGATGTCGCTGCTCGGTGACGTGCTCGCGCCGCGTGGCAGCTTGGTGCTGTACGGCCTGCAAGGGGGTAACCAGACGCCGTTCCCGGCCTGTGCGGCGTTCCAGAAGAACATCCAGTTCTATGTGCATTGCATCGGCAACTTCACCGGCAAGCCCGAGCTGGGCATCAGCCAGGACCAGGTGGCCTTGCAGCGTGCCTTGCGCGATATCAACCAGTTCACTGCCGATCAGTTGCTGACACCGCAGATCATCAAGGTGTACCCGTTCGATCAGGTGGTAGCAGCCCACCGGTATATGGATGAGTGCCCCTGTGGTGGCAGGGTGGTACTGGACATGCAGCCGAACTGAAGCACGTTTGCAGCAAAAAGAACCCGGGCCTGGCTCGGGTTTTTTTATGGCTTTGATCAGGGGCGTATTACATGAATTTACA
Source organism: Pseudomonas sp. LFS044 (assembly GCF_047978245.1). NCBI lineage: Bacteria > Pseudomonadati > Pseudomonadota > Gammaproteobacteria > Pseudomonadales > Pseudomonadaceae > Pseudomonas > Pseudomonas sp. LFS044. The sequence goes on along the minus strand of NZ_JBFPFX010000024.1, from coordinate 83,908 downwards.
TATGAGCTTACCTAACTAATGCCAGTCGTGCAGGTGCGTTTACATGCCTTGAAAAATCTTATTGTTTGAATGGAAGTGGTGCTAAGTGCACAGTAGTTTTCACTTTGGCTGAATGGTTTTTTTACCGGTATCTGTATCTTCTAATCGTTTGTCAACGCTTGATAATGGCGCAATGATACTTGGCGCAAGGAGCGTGGAATGAAGGTGGGAACCCCCTGGTGGGCGACGGTTTGGTGCGGCAGCAAACATGCGGCAGGGATCTTCGCGCTCAATGGCTTGGCGACAGTAGTTTGTCACTTCAATGTTTCCGAAATGTTTGTAGGAAATTTCTTCAAACGTGCTTCGTCTTATCGCTTTTAATGCATGTGTGCACGGAGTGCGGCGGATGAATGAAGTTGTGAGGTGATACGTGAGCAATATTCACGACCAGGCGATGCACTATATCCACCAACAGGTGCTGGAACGCTTGTTGAACCATATGTCCCAGGCCCAGCGTGCCTCGCTGCAGTTGCTGATTCAGCGGTTACTGGTGGCTGCAGGTGGGCCGGAATACATCGGTACCTTCAGGTTGCTGGTGCTGCAGGGCAGCGATCGGCGCAGCGCCCACCTGCTGGCAATCTTGCGCGCCGCACAATTGAGTATCGCCCTGCGTGCGCCGGTCACCTTCCAGCTGCGGGTGGTGGTGGTGTGCCTGCCTGCAGCCAGCGGCGCGCTGCTGGAACACCACGAACGCAGCTTCAATGCCTTGTTCATGCATGACGATCCGAGGGTGCAGTTGCAGATGGTCGACGCCGGGGAGGTGGTGGCTTTCAGCCGTCGGCCGTCGGCAGTGGCCAGGCCCTGGATGTTGGCCCGCGATGCCTTGCTGCTCTTCGGTCATCTCGTGGATGGGCGCCCGGAAGCGCTGCTGGGTAGCCGTATGCACCTTGAGCTTGCCGCTACCCTGCGCCAGGTGCTCGAGGGGGAGCCGATTGTTGATGCGTGGGTCACCCCCATCCCTCTGCCCCAGCGGCGGCGTTACCTGGCCTGGGCCAGAAGGGCGCTGCGCCTGGCAGGGGGTGGAGGGGCGGCAAGCCTGCACCTGTGCATGGCGACCCTCGCTGCACACATGAGCCAGTTGCATGATGCGGCCGGCATGCCGCTTCTGGAACCCGGCACGCTGGGGGGCGATCAGGTGGCCGCGCTGCCCACGCGGTTGATTGCCATAGACGATCTGCTGCCCCAGCTGCTGGGCGAAGGCGAACTGGATGCGATGATGCAATGCCGCTACGAACCGGCGGAGGAGGCCACGCCACTGGCGGCCTTTCTCGACCCGCTGGCCTTGGCGCAGCTGCATGACCTGCGCTCGCGCTGCCGGGTGCCTGCAAGCGGCAGGCAAGCACTGCACCTCGTCGGCCCGCAGCCAATGCTGCAGGCCAGCTTGAGCAAGGGCTACGGTGTCGAACAAACGCAACTTCTGTGCATGCTGTACAGCCCGATCGCAGACCACGGGCGCGGGCTTGAGCACTTTCTGCAATCTCGCCACGCCGACATGCTGGTGGCATTGCCCTACCTGCACCGCGCCTTGCAAGGTAGACCTTGCCCCGATGCGGTCAAGGATTGGCTGGTCAATACCAGCGGTTTGTCGCTTGCCCAGTTACGGGCGGTCTATGACGGGCGCTTGCACCGCAGCGCGCGGCGCTTGCTGGCCAGCCTGGCACGGCGCGATGTGCACCTGGCGCTACTGGGACGCCCGCCGGGGGCGGCGCGACCGGCGGCGGGGCGTGATTCTGATGAGGCGTGAGTTCGCCTATCAGACGGTGTATCGCTACCTGGAAACATTGATCGATGAAACAGCAAGGGGAGGGCAGCGGCGTTTGCCTTCGCTGCGCGCCTTGTCACGGCGTTTGCGCGTTTCATTGGCCACCGTGCAGGCTGCATATGGCTTGCTGGAGCATGAAGGGCGTGTGCTGTCAGTGCCCAAGTCCGGTTACTTCGTGCAGGCCGACGGCAAGGCCGGCGCAGCCCTCACGCCGCCATCGCACGCCGCCGCGCCAGCGCACCCCACGATGGAGCGCCTGCTGTTCGCGCACGAGCGAAGGCTGGCGCGGCACGGGGCCAGGGCGTCGCCTGTGGCGCAAGGCGTGGGTGAGATTCGCCTGCGCCATGTGTTGGCAGAACGCTACACCCGATCATCCCGGCAATCGTGGCACGCCGAGGATGTGCACCTGGGCCCTGATCTGCAGGCGTTGCTGGAAACACTGCTGGCAGGTTTGGCGCTGCAGGGCAGCACGGTACTGGTCGCATCCCCTTGCTGCTGGCGCGTGTTGAGGGTTTTGCAGCGTGTTGGCATGCAGGTACTGGAAGTGCCTCTGGACAACCATGGCGGCCCTGATTTGCGCCGACTGGCGTGCCTGCTCGGGCGTGAGTCGGTGCGCATGATGATCATGCCATCCTGCCTGAGCATGCCCATGGGGCGGCTGATGTCCCCGCAGGATCAGCGGGAGATTGCCCATTTGCTGGCCCGTCACCCTGTGTGGCTGCTGGAGAATGACCTGGACAGCGAGCACTGTTTTGCCGCACCCCCGGGCTGCCGTTTGCGCGACTGGGTCGACCCTCGGTGTTTGCTGGTCCTGGGCTCGCTGGAAGCACTGGTCGGCGCCGAGGCGCCTTATGCTTATGTGCTGAGCAGGCATTGCGCCCTGGCCGAGGTCTTTGCCGTGCGTGCCTTCCAGCTCCCACCGGTGCGGCAGCAGGCGTTGGCGCAGATGCTCGGCAAGGGCGAGGTTGACGAACAATTGGGCCGGCGGCGCGTGGAACTGCGTTTACGCATGGAGCAGGTCTGCCAACACCTGGAGGCTTGCCTGGGCGGGCAGGTGGCCTATGAAATGCCAGACGGCGGGCACGTCCTGTGGCTGCAACTGCTGCAGCCCATGCCGTCGGATCGGGTAGTGGCCGGTTTGTCGGGCCCGGCCTTGCACGTACTGGCGGGGTCGCAGTTCAGCGTGCAGGGGCGTTATCAACACTACCTGGCCCTGGCCTGGACGGCTGGCCCGCCAGAAGCGCTACGTGAAGCCATTTTCAGGTTGAGCCAGGCGCTGGAGCTGCGTTGCGGCCGGCAGGTCGGAAGCGAAGCATGATCGCCCCGCCTGGCATCTCACGTATCATGGCGGCATCGTTATCCCCTGTTCAGGAGCCTGCCCATGAGCCAGCCGCACTTGCGCCACCCCGTTCCAAAGGATGCCGAACGCTGTTACGCGATCGAGATCGGGGCCTACGAGGGCGATGAAGCCGCGACCCTCGAAAAAATCCAGACCCGTATTACCGAATACCCGCAGGGCTTTCTCATCCTTGAGGTCGACGGCAAGGTCGTGGGTTTCATCAACAGCGGTTGCGCCCACGATGTGGTGATGTCGGATGAAGCATTCAAGGAATTGGTGGGGCATGACCCGGCTGCCGCCAATGCAGTGATCATGTCGGTGGTGGTGGACCCGGCCTACCAGGGCAAAGGCTACGCGACCGTGCTGATGAACGCCTTCATCCAGCACATGAAAACGCTCGGCAAGCAAAGCATCCACCTGATGTGCAAGGAGCAGCATGTCGAGCTGTATCGCAAGATGGGCTACCAGTATGTGAAACCCTCGCCATCGGACCATGGCGGCATGGCCTGGCATGAAATGATCATGTCGCTCTGAGTGCTCGCGGTGCCATCCGTCGGCAGGGTGCCGACCTGACCCACGGCGCTTGCCAGGGCGGGTTATCTGTATGTATAAACAGTGCTCGTCCTCGTTGCCTGACCCTGCCCTGTGATCGCCCACTCTGTCGATGACCCGCTCTACTACCTGCATAACTTCCGCCAGGTGCTGCTGTGGGTTGAACAACGTTATGCCGACCTGCTCGACCCGCACGAGCTGGCCTTCATGCAGGCATTTGCCGGGCTGGACGCGCCGGCCCAGGCCTTGATGGTGCGCATGGTGATGCGCAAGGGCGAGCTGTTTCGCAGCGACCGCCTCGAGTATGCCGAAATCGGCGATACCTGCAGTGCCTTGCAATCGTTGGAGGCGTTGGGCTGGGTACGCGAACCCGAGCACCTGAGCCTGGAGCAGTTGTTTGCCCTGCTGCGCAAGGACGAGCTCGCCAGCGGTTTCGCCGGGCTGCTGAGCCGCCCACGCGCCGCCAAAAGCGATCTGCTCTCGCAACTTCAAGCTTTGGCGCCGGCGCCCAGGCCATTGTCCGAATGGTTTGCGCAGGCCCCGGTGCGCATCGTGCAATGGTGCCTGCAGCCTCTGTGCGACCGCATGCGCCTGCTGTTCTTCGGCAATTTGTACCAGGACTGGTCGGAGTTCGTCCTTGCCGACCTTGGCCTGCTGCGCTTCGAGCAGGTGCCGTTCAGCCCCGGCTCGCGCGCTTTGCAGCAGCGCAGCGAAGTGGACCTGGCCTTGGCCTTGCACCAGTGCGCCGAGCGCCTGGAACAGGGGGAAGGGCCAGGGTCGATTGTTCAGGCATTGGCGGGCTGGCACAGTGACAACCCGTGGCTGGCCCGGCGCCACGGCCGCTTGCTGTTTGCCCTCGGCCAGCAGTGCGAACGCCTGGGCGACTGGGACCTGGCCCTTGCGGTGTATGCCCAGAGCAGCCACGCGCAAGCGCGTATTCGCCAGGTGCGTGTGCTGGAGCGCAGCGAGCGCTGGCAACAGGCCCACGCGCTGGCCGTGCAACTGGCCGAAGCACCGGCCAACCCCCTGGAGGTGCAAGCGCTGCAACGCGTGCTGCCACGCCTGGCGCGCAAACTGGGCGGGCCCGCCCAGCCACGCCGGCGCGCTACGCCCGCGCCGGTGATCGAGCTGGAACTGCCGCGCGAGCACGCCGCGCTGGGTGTCGAAGAGGCGGTACGGCAACACTTGGCGCAAGCGGGTGGTGAGGTTCATTACGTCGAGAACACGCTGTTCAACAGCCTCTTCGGCCTGTTGTGCTGGGACGCGATCTTCGCCCCGGTGCCCGGTGCCTTTTTCAACCCCTTCCAGGCCGCCCCCCAGGATTTGCACGACTGTGACTTCCAGGCACGGCGCGCCGCTCAGTTCGACGCCTGCCTGGGGCGCCTCGACGACGGTACCCATCACCAGGCCATTCTCGACCGTTACGCGGCCAAGCAAGGCCTGCAATCGCCGTTCGTGTTCTGGCCAATGCTCAGCGACGCCTTGCTCACGCAGGCATTGGCCTGCCTGCCGGCCGCGCACCTCAAACACTGCTTCCTGCGCTTGCTGCAGGACATTCGCAACAACCGCGCCGGCATGCCCGACCTGATCCAGTTCTGGCCGGAGCAGGGCCTTTACCGCATGGTCGAGGTCAAGGGGCCGGGCGACCGCCTGCAAGACAACCAATTGCGCTGGCTGGAATTCTGCGCCGAGCACGGCCTGCCGGTAGCGGTGTGCCATGTGCGCTGGAGCGAGGCAGCGTGAGTTACCGGGTAGCGGTGCGTGCCTTGTGTGAGTTCAGCGCCAAGGTCGGTGACCTGGACCTGCGCTTCACCCCGTCGCCCACTGCCCAGGAGGGTATCGAAGGGCATCGCCGGGTAGTGGCCCGGCGTGCGGCTGGTTATGAGGCTGAGGTTGCCCTCGAAGGTAGCTACCAAGGCCTTCAGGTACGTGGCCGCGCCGATGGCTACGACCCGGTTGCCAACCGCCTGGAAGAGATCAAGACCTACCGTGGCGACCTGGCCCGGCAGCCGGCCAACCACCGCCAGTTGCACTGGGCCCAAGCCAAGGTCTACGCCTGGCTGATGTGCCAGGCGCGGCAGTTGCCGGCCATCGAGGTGGCGCTGGTGTACCTGCATGTCGACAACGATGGCCAGACGCTGATCAGCGAACACTACAGCGCCGACACGCTGCAAACCTTCTTCGAAACCCAGTGCCAGCGTTTTCTGGCCTGGGCCCATGGCCAGGAGCAGCGGCTCGCCGAGCGTAACCAGGGCCTGCAGGCGCTGGCGTTTCCTTACCCGCAGTTTCGCCAGGGCCAGCGGCAACTGGCCGAAACCCTGTACAAGGCAGTCAGCACCGGCCGCTGCCTGATGGCCCAAGCCAGTACCGGCATCGGCAAGACCCTCGGCACGCTGTTCCCGCTGCTCAAGGCCATGGTGCCGCAACAGCTCGACAAGCTGTTCTTCCTGACCGCCAAGACGCCTGGGCGGGCACTGGCGCTGGACGCCCTGCAGCAGGTCAGCGACGCCTCGCCGCAACCGGCGTTGCGAACCCTGGAGCTGATCGCCCGCGACAAGGCCTGTGAACACCCGGACAAAGCTTGCCATGGCGAATCCTGCCCGTTGGCGAAAGGCTTCTACGACCGTTTGCCCGCCGCGCGTGAAGCAGCTGCCCAGTTGCCGATGCTGGACCGCGCCCGCCTGCGCGACGTTGCCCTGGCGCATCAGGTTTGCCCGTATTACCTGGGGCAGGAGATGGCCCGCTGGGTGGACGTGCTGGTAGCCGACTACAACTATTACTTCGACGCCCACGCCTTGCTGTTCAGCCTGAGCCAGGCCAACCAGTGGCGGGTGGCGGTGCTGGTGGACGAGGCGCACAACCTGGTGGAGCGCGGCCGCAGCATGTACAGCGCCAGCCTTGACCAGGGGCAACTGATGGCCTTGCGCCAGAGCAAGCCGCAAGGCCTGGTCAGCGCGCTGGACCGGCTCAATCGCCAGTGGAACGCCTTGTACAAGGAGCAACGCGCGCCTTATCAGGCCACTGAGCAATTACCGGACGCCTTTCTGCGTGCGCTGCAGCAGTGCATCGGCCTGATTCAGGAGCGCCTGAACGAAACGCCCACTGAAGTGGATGCGCAGGTGCTGCAGTTTTTCTTCCAGGCGTTGCAGTTCAGCCGTGTTGCCGAACTGTTCGATGAGCACTTCCTGTTCGATGTGAGCCTGCGCGAGGGCCCGCGCAAGCGGCGCCTGGCCAGCCTGTGCTTGCGTAACGTCACCCCCGCACGCCTGCTTGGCCCGCGCATGCAGGCGGCGCGCAGTGTGACGCTGTTCTCGGCCACCCTTAGCCCCCGGCATTTTTACACCGACCTGCTGGGCATGCCGGCGGATACCGCCTGGCTTGAAGTGGCGGCGCCGTTTCGTGCCGAGCAGCTCGAAGTGCGCATCGCCAGCCAGGTCTCCACCCGTTACCGCGAGCGCCAGGCATCGCTGGCGCCGATCGTCGCGCTGATCGCCGAGCAGTACCAGCGTCAGCCGGGCAACTACCTGGCGTTCTTCAGCAGTTTCGAATACCTGCAGCAGGTCCACGCGCTATTGGCCGAGCGGCACCCGGCGATACCGACCTGGGCTCAAGCGCCGGGCATGGATGAAGCCGCGCGTGGGTCATTTCTTGCGCGTTTTGCCCCGGATGGGCAGGGCGTCGGCTTTGCTGTGCTCGGCGGCGCCTTTGGCGAGGGTGTCGACCTGCCCGGCACCCGCCTGATCGGTGCGTTTGTCGCCACTCTTGGGCTGCCTCAGGTCAACCCGGTCAACGAACAGTTCAAGCAACGCCTCGGGCGGCAGTTCGGCGCCGGTTTCGACTATGCCTACCTGTACCCAGGCGTACGCAAGGTGATCCAGGCCGCAGGGCGCGTCATACGCGGCGACCAGGACCGTGGGGTGCTGGTGTTGATCGATGAGCGTTTCGCTGAGGCGCGGGTGCAGCAAATGTTCCCCAGCTGGTGGCAGACGGCCAGCGAATAATCCCAGGCAAGCCCTTCGCATGGCATTGCAACTCCCAGTACACTGCGTGTTCAAACTCCAACATCCGTTGAACTCGAGGTTTTTGCATGACGCTCAGTCCTTTGGCAGGCAAGCCGGCTCCGGCCAGCGTGCTGGTCGATATTCCCCGCCTGCTCACCGCTTACTACACTGGCCGCCCCGACGCGTCCGTGGCGGCCCAGCGCGTGGCCTTCGGCACTTCAGGGCACCGGGGCAGCTCGTTCGACCTGAGCTTCAACGAAGACCACGTACTGGCGATTACCCAGGCCATCTGCCTGTATCGCCAGGAAAAGGGCATCGATGGCCCGCTGTTCATTGGCGCCGACACCCACGCGCTGTCGACGCCGGCCGCTGCCAGCGCGCTGGAAGTGCTGGCCGCCAATGGCGTGCAGGTGATGCTGTCCAAGGACGACGAGTACACCCCGACGCCGGCGGTGTCCCACGCGATCCTCTGCTATAACCGTGGCCGTACACAGGGCCTGGCCGACGGCATCGTCATCACCCCGTCGCACAATCCGCCGCAGAGCGGTGGCTTCAAGTACAACCCACCCAATGGCGGCCCGGCCGACAGCGACGTGACCAAGTGGGTCGAGGCCAAGGCCAATGAACTGCTCGCCGCAGGGCTTGCCGGCGTCAAACGCATGGACCACACCCAGGCGCTGCAGGCACCGACAACCCACCGCCATGACTATGTGAGCAACTACGTTGCCGATCTGGAAAACGTCATCGATTTCGACGTCATCCGCAACGCCAAGCTGCGCCTGGGCGTCGACCCGCTGGGTGGGGCAGGGGTGCGCTACTGGTCGGCAATCGCCGAGCATTACAAGCTGGACCTGGAAGTGGTCAACACCGAGGTCGACCCGACCTTCCGCTTCATGACCGTCGACTGGGACGGCCAGATCCGCATGGACCCATCCTCGCCTTATGCCATGCAAGGCCTGATTGGCCTGCGCGAGCGTTTCGACGTGGCGTTCGCCTGCGACCCGGACCACGACCGGCATGGCATCGTCACCGCCGATGGCCTGCTGCAGCCGAACAACTACCTGGCCGTGGCCATCGACTACCTGTACCGCAACCGCCCGCAGTGGCGTAGCGACGCTGCCGTCGGCAAGACGGTGGTGTCCAGCGGCCTGATCGACCGGGTTACCAAGCGCCTGGGCCGTGAACTGTATGAAGTGCCGGTGGGCTTCAAGTACTTCGCTCAAGGCCTGTTCGACGGTTCGTTGGGTTTCGGGGGGGAAGAGAGTGCCGGTGCGTCGTTCCTGCGCAAGGACGGTTCGGTCTGGGCGACCGACAAGGACGGCCTGATTCCGGCCCTGCTGGCTGCGGAGATGACTGCACGTACGGGTCGCAATCCGAGCCAGGCTTATGCCGACCTCACCGACGCGCTGGGCAAACCATTCGCCACCCGTGTGGAAGCCAAGGCCGATCCGCGCCAGAAAGCCCTGCTGAGCAAATTGGCGCCGGAGCAGGTCAAGTCGACCGAGTTGGCGGGCGAGCCGATCGAGCAGATCCTCAGCCATGCACCGGGCAATGGCCAGGCCATCGGTGGCTTGAAAGTGATGACCGCCAACGGCTGGTTCGCCGCGCGGCCTTCGGGGACCGAAGACATCTACAAAATCTACGCCGAGAGCTTTATCGACGAGGCGCATTTGCAGCGCCTGGTGGCAGAAGCGCAGGTGTTGGTGGATGCCGCAATTGCTTGATTGACCTGATGAAAGGGGGCTGCTTTGCAGCCCATCGCCGGCAAGCCGGCTCCTACAGGTGTTGCACCGCTCTACGGGCCACTGCTAAACCTGTAGGAGCCGGCTTGCCGGCGATGGGCCGCACAGCGGCCCCCCATACTCAAGCCACATCGACCAGCACGATCTCGCTGTCCTCGATGGCCGTTACCCGCAGCACTTCTTCCTCTTCGATCGCTACGCCATCACGGCCCTTGGCGCGCAAGCCGTTGACTTCCACCAGCCCCTTGGCCGGCACCAGGTACCCCCGGCGCCCGGCATCGAAGCGGTATTCAGCCGTCTCACCTGCCTGCAAGGTAGCCGCCACCAGGCGCGCATCGGTGCGGATCTGCAAGCTCTGCTCATCACCCGCCCGGCCGCTGGCCAAGGTCACGAAGCCTTCGCCGCGCTCACCTTTGGGGAACGGCTGGGTACCCCACGACGGTGCATCGCCAACCCGCTCCGGCACAATCCAGATCTGGAAAATGCGCGTGTCGACCTCTTCCAGGTTGTACTCGCTGTGCACGATGCCGCTGCCGGCACTCATCACCTGCACATCACCTGCCTCGGTACGGCCCTTGTTGCCCAGGCTGTCCTGGTGGGTAATGGCGCCCTCACGCACATAGGTGATGATTTCCATGTCGCGGTGCGGGTGTGGCGGGAAGCCGCTGCCAGCCGCGATCAGGTCGTCGTTCCATACCCGCAGGTTGCCCCAGTGCATGCGTGCCGGGTCGTGGTATTCGGCAAACGAGAAGTGGTGGTGGGCGTCGAGCCAGCCGTGGTTGGCGTGGCCGAGGCCTTCGAACGGTCGCAGTTGCAGCATGGTCGGGCTCCTTTAATCAGTGGAATGGCGTAATCATGCTGCAAAAAAAGATCGAAAATAAGCGTGAATATTGGCTGAATACAATCGAATAAGTAGATTGGATATAGCGATGTAAACTGTGCGATTCATCGCCTAATCCACTGATCTGCAAGCATTCGCTGGCGATTTTTTGCCGATGCGGCGAACATGCAGGCTGATTCAATTTTCAACGGAGTGACCGTGGCCCACGAGCAACCCCAGGCCCCAGCCGAACTGACCCCGCCCGCCCAATTGCCCTGGCTGCGGCGCCTTGCCGCGCGGCTGTTGGGCCGTGGCCTCAGCCGCCTGCAGGCACAACACCGCGATTCCTGGTTCCTTGGCCACGCCACCGGCCAGCGCAGTGGCCATGCAGATGGGCTGCGTGATGGCCTGGAGCAGGGGCGGGTCGAAGGTTACGAGGCGGGGCGCCAGGTGCTGGTGATTCGTGATGCGCGCCCGGCCACCGCCGCGGTGCCTGGCCAGGACGATAATCTGTTCGACGACTGGCGCCTGCCGCTGACCGCAGAGCTGAAAAAGCGCTTCAAGGCCGACGTCGCCCAGCGCCTGCCTGCCCAAGCCCAGCCCAGCGCGGCCCAGTGGAAGCTGATTTTCAGCGACACACCGTCCACCTGCGTGGTGGCCGGGGCCGGGGCGGGCAAATCCACCTCGCTGGTGCTGCGCATTCTGCTGCTGCGCCATTACCTGGGCTATGAGCTGGATGCGATGACCGTGGTGACCTTCACCCGTGAGTCACGCAAGGACTTCATCAAGCGCCTGGTGCAGGTGTTCGGGCTGTGGCAGCTCGACCTGCCGCCCGCCCACGCGCGCGAGCTCGTGCGCACCTTCCATTCGCGCATACTGCCGCTGGTGCGCAGCCTGCCGGGGTTCGGCCAGGTGCGCGCGTTCGAGACCCTGGGTAACGAAATGCCTGCGGGGCGCGAAGCGGAGGCCGAGAGCAACCCATTCGACTTGCGCCTGAACGACGCCCAGCGTCAGCAGCTCAACCTGTGCTATCGCGACCTGCTCGCCGAAAGCCCACGCTTTACCGAGATTGTCGCGCACCTGCGCCGTGATGCCCTGCAACTCAAACCGCTGGACCCGGGCCACCCCGATGTGCAGAAGCGCGTGCAGGTGACGCAACTGGCCGCCCAGCGCGACGAAGAGCTGTGCGACGTGATCGAGGACTTGTGGTTCGCCGCCGGCGTGTGGCCGATCAAAGGCATCGAGCCGTGCCGCGAAACGGTCGAGATCCGCGGCAGCCGGTTCCATGTGCATGGCCGCCTGGAGGGCCTGGATGCCTGGGTGGTGCTGGGTTTCGACCCGTCGGAAAGCGCGCAATACCAGCGCCCTGGCGCCAAGCTGGCAGTGCGTGCGGAATGGGCGGTCAAGCGCACGTTGCTGCAGGCGTTCTGTGACAAGCCGCTGATCTGGCTGGACAACTACGCCATGGCCCGGCGCCTGGCCGCTTCGCTGGCGGGCGATGCGGTGGCAGGGCCGGGCTTCGAGTACAAGGTCAAAGGCGAACTGGCCCCGGCGCCGTTGCTTGATGCCTTCGTAGGTGCGGCAAGCTTTATCGAGAACCTGGGCCTGGAGGTGAACAGCGCCGTGGCGGCCATGAGCTTCCCGTCCGGTGACAGCGATGCGCTGTTCTTCGAGGCTCTTGCGCTGTACTGGAAGGCCCTCGAGGCGCACCTGCTGAACCAGTCGCCACCGGTGATGAGCTACAACCGCATGTTCGCCCTGTTCGGCGAAAACAACCCGGAAAACCTGCAACTGCTGCCGGACCCGTTGCTCAGGCCGTTGGCACACCTGATGATCGATGAGTTCCAGGACGTCTCCCCGCAAATCGTCAGCTGGCTGCGCGCCAGCCTCGCCGAGATCCGCCGCCGTGGCCCGAGCATGCACACGGGCCGCAACGCCCAGCATTCCTCGCTGCTGTGCGTGGGTGACGACTGGCAGTCGATCTACGGCTGGCGTGGCAGTTCGCCCAAGTACTTCATGGAGTTCACCAAGGCGTTCCCGTCACCGGCCAACACACGGGTGATGCTGGTGGACAACTACCGGTGCCAACAACAGGTGATCGATGCGGCTGAGCACCTGGTAAAGGGCACCCCGGCCATTGCTGGCAAGAAGGCGCGTGCCAGCGGGCCTGCCGCCGAGTTGCCTGGCGCGCCGGTCAGGGTCTTCGACCGAGACGAGGCCGCCCTGGGCGAGACGCTCATCGAGCATTACCAGCGCGGCGAGTCGGTGATGTTGCTGTACCGCAAGGGCAGCGACAAAGCCCTGATGAATGACCACCTGCACAGTGTGCTGCAGGCCGAAGCGGCGTTGCCTGCAGAGCAGCGCCGCCTGCGCCAGTTGACGTATCACAGCGCCAAGGGGCTGCAGGCCGATGCCGTGTTCATGCTCGGCGACTGTCAGTACCTGACCAGTTCACCGTACAAGAACCAGGTGTATCGGCTGGCCGGGCTGGGCCGCTCGGGCGATGCGCAACCGTTCGACACGGCGCAGAAGGAAGAGGTGCAGCGCCTGGCCTACGTCGCGGTGACGCGCGCAGTCAGGCACTGTTACTGGCATGTCGAGGCCACCCAGGGCGAGGCGCCGGGCGTTTCGCGGGCCTCCAGCCAGGTGGATGGCCGGCAGGTGTTCTTCGAGGACTTGCGCGGCCAGTGAGGGCAAAAGCGACTTCGCTCAGCCTGCCTCGGTAAAGGTCGGTCTCGCGCACGTCTGGGTCGGTAGCGGGCCAGCAGCCACGGCGCATCTGCGAGAGGGTGAAGCACGCCATGGGCCAAGGAGAATCACGATGCGCTCACCGTGCAGCCCCAAGGATCATTTGCTTGACCTCAACGGTATCGAAATAGCGGTACGCACCTGGGGGCCGGAAGACGGCATACCTGTGCTGGCCTTGCACGGCTGGCTGGACAATGCCGCGTCGTTCGAGCGGCTTGCACCGTTGCTCGACGGCTGCTTCGTGGTCGCCCCCGACCTGGTCGGCCACGGCCGCTCCGACCATCGCCGCCACGACAGTGGCTACTACCTCTGGGAGCACGCCGAGGACATGCTGGCGGTCACCGACAGCCTGGGGCTGGCGCAATTCCATGTGCTGGCCCACGGCATGGGCAGCGGCATTGCTTCGTTGCTGGCAGCCATGACCAGCAGCATAGCCAGCATGATTTTTATCGACGGCATGGGCGCGCCGTTCACCGTCAGTGAAGACAGCCGGGTAGAGCACCTGGCCCGCGCCTACCGGCTCAAGCGCATGCTCCAGCGCAGCCAGTTGCAGCGTTTTGGCGAGCCGGATGCTAGCCGCTTCGACAACCTCGAAACGGCCATGCAGCAACGGCGCCGTCGCCTGGATGGTGAATTGTCGGAGGAGGCCGCCCGTGTACTGGCTCAGCGTGACCTGCTGCAACTGGCCGACGGCTATTGCTGGCGCCACGACCCGCGCCTGGTGCTGCCAGAGCCCATGCCATTGACCGAGCGGGAAGCCTGTGACTTGCTCAGGGAAATCCGCTGCCCGCTGTACCTGATGTTCGGCCGGCAGGGCGCATTCACCGCCGGGGCGTTCGAACGGCGCGAGGCGTCATTGCCCGCTAATGCGCGGGTCTCCTGGCACCCAGGGGGGCACCATTTTCACTTGGAGGCACCGGACCGTGCGCTGGTCGATCAGATCCTGCGCGTGCTGGCGCGCCATGAGGGCGGGCTGCTGCAGCGGCTGGTCAACGAATAACCGGTAATGGTCGATCGGCCTGCCGATGCGCTATGGTGGTGCACGACACCCCGCCCGCGCCACAAGGAGATCCGGCATGCGACCGTTCGCCATCAAGCACATCGACCACCTGGTGTTGCGGGTCAGCGACCTGCAACGCAGCGTGGCCTTCTACCGCGATTTGCTGGGTTGCACGGTGAGAAGGGTGCGCGACGACCTGGGGATGGTCCACCTGGCCACCGGTACTGCAATGATCGACCTGGTCACCCTCGATGGCCCGCTGGGCCGCCCAGGCGGCGCCGCGCCAGGGCCTGAGGGGCGCAACCTGCACCACTTCTGCCTGCGTATCGAGCCGTTCGATGAGCAGGCATTGACCCTGTATCTGCAAGCAAACGGTGTGGCCGTGGAGCCTGCCGAAAAGCGCTACGGCGCCGAAGGCGAGGGGCCGTCGCTGTATTGCTACGACCCGGATGGCAACCAGGTCGAACTCAAAGGGCCAGTGCCGCAGGGCTTATGACCGGGCTCAGGTGATGCGCCCGTTGGCTGAGGTGGCGGCAGTTTTCGGGGTAATGGCATTCGCAGGTGCTGGCAAGTGGACATCCCGGCAAAGCCGATTATGCTTCAGATACCTTGCTGCGATCCGAGGCGGCCCGCCTCGTCGTGCTTCGCGCAACCAAAGCAAGCCCTAGGGCCTGGGTGCGACGGTGAAATGGGTGTGAGGTACTCCGGCCTGCGATAACCACAATCCGGAGGCAACCCATGGCGGTTCTCGACAGCGCATCCACGGGCAGTAGCGCGCCCCAACGGGGTATCACCAAGGAGGAGCGCAAGGTCATCTTCGCCTCCTCGCTGGGTACCGTGTTCGAATGGTACGACTTCTACCTTTACGGCTCACTGGCGGCGATCATCGCCAAGCACTTCTTCGCCGGCGTCAACGAAACCACCTCATTCATCTTTGCCCTGCTGGCCTTTGCCGCGGGGTTTGCCGTGCGGCCGTTCGGCGCCATCGTGTTCGGCCGGCTGGGCGACATGATCGGGCGCAAGCACACGTTCCTGATCACGATCGTGATCATGGGCCTGTCGACGGCGATAGTCGGGCTGCTGCCCAGCTATGCCACGATCGGCGTGGCCGCGCCGGTGATCCTGATCAGCCTGCGGCTGCTGCAGGGCTTGGCATTGGGCGGCGAGTATGGCGGTGCGGCCACCTATGTCGCCGAGCATGCGCCCAAGGGCCGGCGTGGCTTCTTCACGGCCTGGATCCAGACCACTGCGACCCTCGGGCTGTTCCTGTCGTTGCTGGTGATCCTGGCCTGCCGCACAGCGATGGGCACCGAGGCGTTCGAAGCCTGGGGCTGGCGCATTCCGTTCCTGCTGTCGATCCTGCTGCTGGCGATCTCGGTGTACATCCGCCTGCAGCTCAACGAGTCGCCGGTGTTCTTGAAGATGAAGGCCGAGGGCAAGGCGTCGAAAGCGCCGCTGACAGAGTCGTTTGCCCGCTGGGAGAACCTCAAGGTGGTGATCATGGCGCTGCTCGGCGGCACCGCCGGCCAGGCGGTGGTGTGGTACACCGGGCAGTTCTATGCGTTGTTCTTCCTGTTGCAGACGCTGAAGATCGACCCGCAGACGGCCAACTTGCTGATTGCGGGGTCGTTGCTGATCGGCACGCCGTTCTTCATCTTCTTCGGCAGCCTGTCCGACCGCATCGGGCGCAAGAAGATCATCATGGCAGGCTGCATCATCGCCGCGCTGACCTACTTCCCGATCTTCAAGGCGCTGACCGAGTACGGCAACCCGGACGTGTTCGTCGCCCAGGAGCAGAACCCTGTGGTGGTGGTCGCCGACCCTGACCAGTGCGCGTTCCAGTTCGACCCGGTGGGCAAGGCCAAATTCACCAGCTCCTGCGACATCGCCAAGAGCCTGCTGGCCAAGCGTGCAATCCCTTACCAGAACGTGAAGGCCGAGCCCGGCAGTGTGGCGCAGATCCGCATTGGCGAACGGGTGATCCCAAGCTTTGACGGCAGCCGCCTGCCGGCAGCCGAGCTGAAGACCCAGGGCGACGCCTTTACCGCAACCTTGACCGGGGCCTTGAAAGAGGCCGGCTACCCCGAGAAGGCGGACCCTGCGAAAATCCACTACCCGATGGTGCTGTTGCTGCTGACCATCCTGGTGATCTACGTGACCATGGTCTACGGGCCGATCGCAGCCTGGCTGGTGGAGCTGTTCCCGGCGCGCATCCGCTACACCTCGATGTCGCTGCCCTACCACATCGGCAACGGCTGGTTCGGCGGCTTTCTGCCGACCGTGGCGTTTGCCATGGTGGCGGCCACCGGGGACATCTACTACGGGCTGTGGTACCCGATCGTGATCGCGGTGATGACGGCGGTGCTGGGGATCTTCTTCCTGCCGGAGACCAAGGACCGGGAAATTACTTGATCCTTGTGTAGGGCTTTCGGGCCTCATCGCCGGCAAGCCGGCTCCCACAGTTACACCACTGCTCTGAAGGCGGGCGGGGTACCTGTGGGAGCCGGCTTGCCGGCGATGAGGCCGGTATTGAAAAACACCGTCAGTCGAAATACCCACGCAAGCTGAAGGCGTAGCCGATATCCACGTCCTTGGCTTCACCCCGGCTCCAGCGCTTGGTCAACACGAACTCGAACGCGGGCTCGTACAAACCGTCACTCACCACCGCGCCCCCCAGCACCTCGACGTCATACCAGCCGTTCTCCAGCTCGATGATCGGCCGCCCCGGCACCTGATAGCGCGCCAGCAGGTCGCCGAGGGTCTTGTTGGTGAAATGCTGGAGGATGCGCCAGGTGTACACCATCACCGCACGGTATTCGACCTGCAGCACATAGCCGTTACGCCGGTGCTTCAGGCGGCTGCCCGGCTCAAGCAGGGCCGGGGTGGCGCCATCGAGGGTGAAGATGATGTGGTAGGGCAGGTTGTCGACGCCGGCCAAAGGCAGCACGACACCCTCGCGCACCGCTTGGTCACCGCTGTCGTTATGGGTGAATTCGCTGGCCAGGTCGTCGGGCAGGCCATGTTCATGCTTGAAGCGGTCGAGCAACTGGATGTCGCCGACCAGCAAGTAATCGACCAGGTCGTTGAGCACTTCGCTGAATTCGTGGCGCATTGGTTTTCCTTGTTGTGGCGCACCGGGAACTGCAGCAAATGTAGCGAATGCAACGTTGGCCTGCCATGGCCTGGCGTCAATGCTTCTGGGCGAGTTGGATCAGGTTGCCACAGGTGTCGTCGAACACCGCGACGGTGACCGGGCCCAGGTCGGTCGGTGGCTGGGTGAATTTCACGCCGGCCTTGCACAAGCGTGTGTATTCGGCCTGGATGTCGCGCACGCCGAAGGAGGTCGCCGGGATGCCATCCTGTCGAAGCGCTGCCTTGTAGGTTTTGGCCGCAGGGTGGCTATCGGGTTCCAGCACCAGCTGGACGCCGTTGGGCTCGTGGGGGGAGGTCAGGGTGAGCCAGCGATGCTGGCCCAGGGGTATATCGTCCTTGGGCTCGAAACCGAGCACGTAATGGTAGAAAGCCAAGGCCTTGGCCTGGTCGTCGACGAGGATGCTGGTGACAACGATCTTCATAGGCGCACACCTTCCTGCGGCTGTTTAACTTCCAGTAAAGACGGTCTGGGCTGATTCTCCAGCCGGGTTGGCTGTCAGTACCAGCCTCATCGCCGGCAAGCCGGCTCCTGCAGTTACCGCACCGCACGTGGATTCGGTGCTTTTGTGCAGGCGCGGGCTTGCCCGCGATGAGGCCGGTAGTGCCGCTAGCAGATCACAGCCAGCCCTTGATCTGCTGCGCCACAGCCTCGGTGGAAATCCCGTACCGGTCATGCAAGGTCGGCAGCGCCCCCGCATCGAGGAACGCATCAGGCAGCCCGATCTGGCGGAAGGTCGGCGTCACGCCATTGCGCAACAGCACGCCGGCCACTGCTTCACCCAAGCCACCAATGACCGAGTGGTTCTCCGCCGTCACCACCAGGCGCCCCGGTTTGCGCGCCTCGGCCAGTATCGTTGCTTCATCCAGCGGCTTGATCGTCGGCACATGCAGCACCGACACGTCCACGCCATCCTTGTGTAGCTGCTCGGCTGCCTCCAACGCGCGCATGGTCATCAGGCCACTGGCAATCACCAGCACGTCGCGCCCGCCGCGCACCACTTGTGCCTTGCCCAGCTGGAACTGGTAGTCGTACCGGTCCAGCACCAACGGCACATTACCGCGCAGCAAGCGCATGTACACGGGGCCTTGGTGGGCAGCGATGGCCGGCACCGCCTGCTCGATTTCCAGCGCATCGCAGGGGTCGACGATCATCAGGTTGGGCATGGCGCGCATGATCGCCAGGTCATCGGTGGCCTGGTGGCTGGGGCCATAGCCGGTGGTCAGGCCGGGCAGGGCGCAGACGATCTTGACGTTGAGGTTCTCTTCGGCAATGGCCATGCAGATGAAATCGTACGCCCGCCGTGAAGCAAACACCGCGTAGGTGGTGGCGAAGGGGGTAAAGCCTTCGCGGGCCATGCCAGCGGCAGCGCTCATCAGCAATTGTTCGGCCATGCCCATCTGGTAGAAGCGGTCTGGGTGGGCCTTGGCGAAGATGTGCAAGTCGGTGTATTTGGACAGGTCGGCGCTCAAGCCGACGATGTCCTGGCGCTGCTCGGCCAGCGCTGCCAGGGCATGGCCGAACGGCGCCGGCCGGGTTGGCTGGCCCTCGGCGGCAATCGAGGCGATCATCGCCGAAGTGGTCAGGCGTTTTTGCGGTGCGGTCTGGCTGTTCATGCGTGGCTCCCGGCGTCCAGTGCTTGCAGGGCAAGGTCCCATTCGTGTTCGTCGACACGGATGAAGTGGGTCTTGTCGCGGTTTTCGAGGAAGGGCACACCCTTGCCCATGCGCGTGTCGCAAATGATCACCCGCGGTTGCGCAGCGCTATGCGCACGGGCTTGGTCGAAGGCCTTGACCAAGGCATCGAGGTCGTTGCCGTCGACCCGTTGCGCATACCAGCCGAACGCCTGCCAGCGCTCGACGATCGGCTCGAAGGCGAGAATCTCGCTGGAGTGGCCGTCGGCCTGCTGGTTGTTGACGTCGACGATGGCGATCAGGTTGTCGAGCTTGCGGTGGCTGGCGGACATCACCGCTTCCCAGGTCGAGCCTTCGTTCAGTTCACCGTCGGAAAGCAGGTTGTACACCCAGTTGCTCGAGCCTTTGCGCTTGAGCCCAAGGCAGGCGCCAACGGCGATGCCAAGGCCATGGCCGAGCGAGCCGCCGGTGATTTCCATGCCGGGGGTGTAGGCCGCCATCCCGGACATCGGCAGGCGGCTGTCGTCGCTGCCGTAGGTTTCCAGTTCGTCTTCTGGGATGACACCGGCCTCGATCAGCGCCGCATACAGGGCAATGGCGTAATGGCCGATGGACAGGTAGAAGCGGTCGCGGTGCTCCCATTCGGGGTTGGCCGGGTCCATGCGCAGGGCATGAAAGTAGGCCACTGCCAGCAGGTCGGCAGCGCCGAGCGCCTGGCCGATGTAGCCCTGACCCTGGACCTGGCCCATGCGCAGGGCATGGCGACGAATGTTGTGGGCGCGCGCAGCCAGAGGCAGCGCACCCGGGGTAGCGGGTACGGCGTTCATGGGGGGACTCCTTGCAGAGGAAATTACACAGTTGGTTGCAGACGCGTTAGCGGTTGACCAGGCTGGCCGGAATGCGGAACACCAGCCCGGCGCCGAAGATCAGCACGGCGGTGATCAGGTACATGCCGATGGCGTTGCTGCCCAGGGTGCTGGTGACCCAGCCGATCAGGAAGGGCGAGCAGAACCCGGCCAGGTTGGCGAAGCTGTTGACTGCCGCGATACCTGCGGCTGCCGAAACACCGCCCAACAGGGTGGTCGGCAACATCCAGAACAGCGACGAGGCAGACAGAATACCGGCGGCGGCCAGGCACAAACTGAGGATCGACAGGCTCAGGTGGCTGGCGAACAGTGCGGCCAGGGTCAGGCCGAGGGCCCCGGCAAGCATGGGGATCGCCAGGTGCCAGCGGCGTTCGCGGTGGCGGTCGCCGCTGCGGCCGGCCAGCAGCATGACGCCGATCGCACAGAGGTATGGCAGGCTGGTCAGCAGGCCGATGTGCAAGGGCTCGCTGACGCCCGCGTTGCGCACCAGCGACGGGAGCCAGAAAGTAATGGCGTACTGGCCCATGACCACACAGAAGTAGATGCCCGCCAGTAACCACAGGCGCCGGTCGCGGATGAAATCACCCACCGAGCCGTGATGCACCTTGTGCTGCTCGTCTTCGGCCAGTTCCTTGCGCACCAGCGCCTTTTCTTCATCGCTGAGCCAGTGCGCCTGCTCGACACCATCTTTCAGGTAGCTCAGCACCAGGATGCCCACCAGCACCGTGGGGATCGCCTCCAGCAGGAACATCCATTGCCAGCCGGCCCAGCCATGCACGCCGGCAAAGCGCTCCATGATCCAGCCGGACAGCGGCCCGCCGACCATGCCCGAGAGCGGAATGGCGATGAACCACAGGGCGGTCATCTTTGCCCGCCGATAGGAAGGGAACCAGTACGTCAGGTACAGCAGCAGGCCCGGTGCCAGGCCGGCCTCGGCGACCCCGAGGAAGAAGCGCAGGGTGTAGAACTGCCAGGCTGTCTCGACGAAGGCGAACAGCGCCGAGATGATGCCCCAGGTGATCATGATGCGGGCGATCCAGCGCCGCGCGCCGACCTTGTGCAGGATGATGTTGCTGGGCACCTCGCAGAGGAAGTAGCCAATGAAGAACATGCCCGCGCCCAGGCCGTAAACCGCCTCGGACAGCGCCAGGTCGTCCATCATCTGCAGTTTGGCGAAACCGACGTTGACCCGGTCGAGGTAGGCACACAGGTAGCACAGCATGAGAAACGGCATCAGCCGCCAGGCGGTCTTGCGGTAGGCATGGCTGCGCGCGGCGGTCGCCGCATCGAGGACGAGTGTAGTCATGTCGATCTGATCTCTTGTTGTTATCGATTGCCCCGCCGTGGCGGGGCTCAGATGCGAAATATCATGGCGCGTCGCTTAGTGGATCAGCATGCCCCCATTAACGTCCAGGGTAATGCCGGTCAGGTAGCTGGACAGGTCGCTGGCCAGGAACAGCGCGGCGTTGGCCACGTCACCGGCTTCGCCCAGGCGGCCCAGCGGAATGCCTTCGATGATGGCGTGGCGGCGCTCGTCCTGCATCAGGCCGCCGGTGATGTCGGTGTGGATCAGCCCGGGAGTGATGGCGTTGACCCGCACGTTGTCCGGCCCCAGTTCACGCGCCATGGCCTTGCCCAGGCCAAGTACAGCGGCTTTGGCGGCGCTGTAGTGCGGGCCGCCGAAGATACCGCCGCCACGTTGCGCCGAGACCGACGACATGCAGATGATGCTGCCCGAGCGCTGGGCGCGCATCGTCGGGATCACGGCCTGGGACATCAGCAGGGTGCCGCGCAGGTTGACGTCGAGGATGCGGTCGTAGTCCTTGCCGGTGATTTCCAGGGTTTTCACGGGCTGGGTAATGCCCGCGTTGTTGACCAGCACATCGATGCGGCCGAAATGGGCCAGCACCTCGGCCGCCGCGTCGCGCACCTGCGCTTCGTCAGCCACGTTGGCGGCCAGGCCCAGGTGGCCCTCGCCGAGCAGTGCGGCGGCATCGCGCGCGGCATTCAGGTCGAGGTCGAGGATGGCCACCTTGGCGCCTTGGGCGGCAAAGGCCTGGGCAGTGGCGCGGCCGATACCGCGCGCAGAGGCGGCGCCGGTGACGATTGCAATCTTGCCTTCGAGTAGCATGGGCAGTGCTCCGGATGATTGTTGTTGTGAGCAGCGGTTCCAGGCAGAACCGATGAGCACAGCTTGGTACCCGCGCCGGCACTGGGCAACGCAGTGCGGTTCAGCCTATGCTGAAAAAAATTCAGCACGGGGCGGTTGTCGGCCACGTAGGCTGGCAACGCTTTAGCCAGTTCACCCAAGGAATTCGATGAATCACGACACGGGCAAGAAGCCCCTTCAGCTACCACCGCTGAAAGCAATTCAGGCCTTCGAGCAGGCGGCGCGGTTTGGCAACGTCGCTCGCGCCGCCGAACAACTGAACTTGACGCCTTCGGCGGTCAGTCACCAGATTGCCAACCTGGAGGCGTTGATTGGCCGCCCGCTTTTTCTCCGTACAGCCAAGGGCGTGACCCTGACGGCTGCGGGCGACCAGTACTTGCGTGAGGTGTCCGGCATTTTGCAGAGCCTGGCCACGGCCACGGAACGCGCCGGCAGTGCCGTGGGCTTCGATTGCCTGCGCCTGCATTCGGCGCCGAGCTTTGGCCTGCTCTGGCTGCTGCCGCGGCTGGAGCAGTTCCGCGCCAGCCACCCGGACATTCAGATCAACCTGTCCTGTTCCTACGAGGCGCTGCATTTCGGCCGCCACCAGATCGACGTGGACATCCGCCACGGTTACCCCAATTGGCCCAGCCTGGAAGTGCGCACCATCCGCCACGAACGCACCACGGTATTGGCCTCACCGGCCCTGTTGGAGCGCCAGCCGATCCAGCAGCCCGCCGACCTGCTGGGGCAAAACCTGATTCTGTCCGAGTCGGCACTGGTGCAATGGCCGCAGTGGTTTGCCCAGCAGGGTGTATCGCTGCCGCAGGCGCCATTCGCCTTGAGTTTCGACCGCTCGTACATGAGCCTGGAGGCGGCGAGCCATGGGTATGGCTTTGCCCTGGAAAGCTCGTTGCTGTCACAGGACTATGTAGCGCGTGGGCAGTTGGTGGCGGTGTTTGGCGCCGAGCAGGCCAGCCCGGTGAGTGCGCACCACCTGGTGTTTCCGCGAGGGCACGCGGAGTTGCCGCGGGTGCGGCGGTTTCTGGCGTGGATGCAGGGGCAGTTGGGGCATGATTTCAGCTATTGAGGTGGCGGTGCGGAGTTCGCCGATGATTTTTTAGGGCCCTTGAGATCGAGCGCCGCCCGCGCGGCGCTTCGCGGGACAAGCCCGCTCCCACATTTGTTGCAACGTGCCATTCCAGTCAGGCCATGGTTGTCCGCCTTGGCGCATGACTAAAGACAGGTGAGGCGGCAGCAGTGCCAGCCGAAAAACCTCGTCGAGCCCCCAAGGCTAACAACTATGGCCCATCAGGCCATGGCACGTTGCAACAAATGTGGGAGCGGGCTTGCCCCGCGAAGCGCCGCGCGGGCGGCGCTCGATCTCAAGGGCGCAAAAAATCCCAAGGCAGGCGCTTCGCGAAGCGCCGCCCGCACGGCGCTCGATCTGGAAATCACTGTCGCCATGCACTTCAATACCCCCGCTGCGCCGGCTCATCACGAAAAATATGCTCAAGCCATAGGCAAATCCTTCATCACCCAGCAGCCCACTGGATCAAGCCACAGGGTAAAGTCACAGGAAATTTCAAGGCGCCCGCGAACGGCGTCAACGAGGTGCCTGTGGCTTCCTACACCCTGCGTCAACTCAAATACTTCGTTACCACCGTCGAGGCCGGCAGCGTGGCCGAGGCCTCGCGCCAGCTGTACATCGCCCAGCCGTCGATCTCCACGGCAATCAAGAGCCTGGAAGAAAGCTTCGGCGTCCAACTGTTCATCCGCCACCACGCCCAAGGCGTCTCGCTGACCCCTAGCGGCAAGCGCTTCTATGCCAAGACCAAGGCGCTGCTGCAGATGACCCACGAGTTCGAGCAGAACGCCCTGGCCGATAACGACACCGTGGCCGGGCAAATCGACATTGGTTGTTTCGAGACCGTGGCGCCCTTGTACTTGCCACGCTTGATCGCCGGTTTCCGCGAGCGTTACCCGGGCGTCGACATCCGCCTGCGCGACGGCGAACAGCAGGAGCTGATCCAAGGCCTGACCGCGGGCGCCTTCGACCTGGCATTCCTCTACGATCACGACCTCGATGGCACCATCGAGACCGAACCGCTGATGCCGCCGCAGAAACCCTACGTGCTGCTGCCTGAAAAGCACCGTTTTGCCGGGCAGGCGCAGGTGTCGCTGCGTGACCTGTGCCCCGAGCCGATGATCCTGCTGGACGTGGCGCCGAGCCGTACCTACTTCGTCAGCCTGTTCAACGAGCTGGGCCTGACGCCGAACATCGTGTTCAGCTCGCCCTCGATCGAAATGGTGCGCGGGATGGTGGGGCAGGGGTTCGGGTTTTCACTGCTGGTGACCCGGCCGCATTCGCCGTTCACCTACGACGGGCAGAAGCTGGTGACGCTGGACATCGCCGAGCCGGTGACGCTGTCGGGGTTGGCGGCCGCGCGTTTGAAGCGCGTGCAGCTGACCAAGCCGGCGCAGCTGTTTGTGGAATTCTGCCGGGAAGAACTGGGCAAGCTGTAAAAGCTTCGCGGGGCAAGCCCGCTCCCGCGAGGTATGTGCAGTGCTTGAACAGCTGCAACCCCTGTGGGAGCGGGCTTGCCCCGCGAATGGGGCGCAACGCGCCCCTAGCCATTTCAATGGATCATGCTTGATCCGGCACCACCGCAATCACATCGATTTCCATCAACCACTCAGCTTGGGCCAGCCCCGCCACCACCAGCCCGGTGGAGATTGGGAATACGCCCTTCAGCCACTTGCCTACCTCTTTGTACACCGGCTCGCGGAAGCGCGGGTCGGTGATGTAGGTGGTGGTCTTGACGATGTGCGACAGGTCCGACCCTGCTTCTTCAAGCAGTTGCTTGACGTTCTTCATCGCCTGCTCGGCCTGGGCCTGCGGGTTGCCCAGGCCAACCAGGCGCCCTTCGAAGTCAGTGCCAACCTGGCCGCGCACATAGATGGTGTTGCCGGCGCGCACGGCTTGGCACAGGTCGTTGTCCAGGGTCTGGTTGGGGTAGGTGACCTTGGTGTTGAACATGCGGATGCGGGTATGGGTAGGCATCAGTGGGCTCCGAGGGTGCTGACGTTGCTGATCGAGGTAGGTTGCTGTTCATCCGCTTCACGCTGGTCGCGGTCGCGGTAGGCCAGGTAGGTGCGTTGGGTGGCGATGTGGCCGGCGACGTGCTTGGCGTCGTGCCACACGCCCCAGATGAACGACGAGCCACGGCGCGACAGCCAGGGCAGGCCGAGGAAATACACGCCCGGCTCGCGGGCCACGCCACGCTGGTGCTGAGGCTTGCCGTTGGCATCGAAGGTGTCGACCTGCAGCCAGCTGAAGTCCACGCCGTAACCGGTGGCCCAGATGATGCTGGTAACGCCGGCCTGGGCCAGGTCGAGTTCGCGCAGCGGGTTGCTGACGCAATCGGGGTCGGGCAGGCGCTTGCGCGCTTCGGGTTCTTCCGGCAGGTCCAGGCCGTTGCGTTCGATGTAGGCATCGGCGGCGTCGAGCAGGGCCAGGTAGTTTTCGTCGCCGCGGCGGATGTTGTCGGCCAGGTTGTCCTGGAAGCGCGCCACTCCGTTTTCGAACGACTGGGTCAGGCCGACCAGGGTCATGCCTTGGTGGGCGAGGGCACGGAAGTCGACGGTGTGGCCGCCACGGGCACCGCTGACGGCGATGGTCACATGCTCGCGGCCGGGCTTGGCAATTTCGGCATCCCACTCGCCCAACACACCCAACCACCAGCAGAAGTCCCGGTTGCGGTAGGCACGTGGCGGGCGGTCGTGGGCGCCGACCGACAGGTACACCTGGCGCCCGGCGCGCATCAGCTCTTCGGCGATCTGCACGCCCGAGGAACCTGCACCCACAACCAGTACGGCACCTTCAGGCAGCTGTTCAGGGTTGAAGTAGGCGGCGGAGTGGATCTGGTGCAGCTGCTCGTCTTTCGGCGCGATGGCCGGGATGACCGGGCGCTGGAACGGGCCGGTGGCGGCGACCACGCGGTTGGCGCGGATCACGCCCTCATTGGTTTCGATGGTGAAGCCTGGGCGGTCGGCATTGCGCACCACCTTTTTTACCTCGATGCCGGTGCGCACTGGCAGGTTGTACTTGCGTACGTACTGCTCGAAGTAGTCGGCAACCTGGTCCTTGCCAGCGAACGCGTCGGCGTCGAGGTTGAATTCAAGCCCCGGGAAGCGGTCGTGCCAGACCGGGCCGTTGGCGACCAGCGAGTCCCAGCGGCCAGTGCGCCAGGCTTCTGCGATGCGCTTGCGCTCCAGCACCAGGTGCGGCACGCCGAGCTTGCTCAAGTGTTCGCTCATGGCCACGCCGGCCTGGCCGGCGCCGACGACGAGGGTGTCGATTTCGATAGTGTTCATTGTCATGTCCGAGCCCTTGTTCAGGCGGTTTTTGTCAGGTCGGTTTTGGAGGACCGCCGTTACCTGGGGCCAGACTAGGGACGCTGGGCAAATCACGAAAATAGTATTTAGCTTGCACTTGCCGATAAAACGGCGAAGGCCTTGATGCATAAGGCTTGCAGCGATCATCCGAGCTGCTCTTCGAGTGTTTGTCAGGGGTGTTCGGCGCCTTAGTTTTTTCCTCTTCAAGGCACAGGAAAATGTTGGTTTCGCGCACGGGAGGGTTCTGTTCACATGGCCTGCAATCGCACAGAACAACAGGAGCACACACATGACCTTTTCCATCATCGGTCGCTGCCAGGAAACCGGCCAGGTCGGTATCGCAATCAGTTCGTCGAGCATCGCCGTCGGTGCCCGTTGCCCTTGGGTACGTGCAGGTGTCGGCGCCGTGTCCACCCAGAACATCACCCTACCGGCGCTAGGCCCGCAGATTCTCGATGCGCTGGAGCAGGGCCAGCTGCCGCCGGCCGCGGCGCTGGACCGGGTACTCAGCGCCAATGGCTGGAGCGAGTATCGCCAGGTCACGGTGATCGACAGCCACGGCCAGGTGGCGTTGTTCACCGGCAAGGAAGCGCTGGGCGTGCACAACGCGGTGGCCGGTGAGCAATGCGCGGCGGCCGGTAACCTGCTGTCATCGGTGCAGGTGATCGAGGCCATGGTGCAGGCCTTCGAGCAGGCTGGCGGGCACCTGGCGGACCGCTTGCTGGCAGCCATGCACGCGGCAATGGCGGCGGGTGGCGAGGCAGGCCCGGTGCACTCGGCGGCGTTGAAGATTGCCGGCGAGCTGACGTGGCCGCTGGTGGACCTGCGCGTCGACTGGGCTGAGCAGGACCCGATCGGTGCACTCGATGGTTTGTGGCAGGCGTACCGCCCGCAAATGCAGGATTACGTTACCCGCGCCCTCGACCCCACCACGGCGCCCAGCTATGGGGTGCCTGGCGATGAGTGAGTTCAGCAGCCGCGCCTTGCTGGCCCGGCTGATCGGCTTTGCCACGGTCAGCCGCGATTCCAACCTGCAGCTGATCGGTTTTATTCGCGATTACCTGGCCGCGCTCGGCGTAGAGAGCGAGCTGTTTCACAACCCTGAGGGCACCAAGGCGAACCTGTTTGCCACGATCGGCCCCAAGGATATCGGCGGTGTGGTGCTGTCCGGGCATACCGACGTGGTGCCGGTGGACGGCCAGGCGTGGACGGTTGATCCATTTGAACTGACTGAGCGCGATGGGCGGCTGTATGGCCGTGGTGCCGCCGACATGAAGGGGTTCATTGCCTCGGTGCTGGCTGCGGTGCCGGCGTTTCTGGCGCAGCCGCTACGCATGCCGGTGCACCTGGCGTTCTCCTATGACGAGGAAGTTGGCTGCCTGGGCGTGCGCTCGATGCTTGCGGCGCTCGAACAGCGCCCGCACAAGCCGCGCATGTGCCTGATCGGCGAGCCCACCGAGCTCAAGCCGGTGCTCGGGCACAAGGGCAAACTGGCCATGCGCTGCCAGGTGCATGGCGCCGCGTGCCATTCGGCCTATGCGCCTTACGGGGTCAATGCCATCGAGTATGCCGCCAGGCTGATCGGGAAACTGGGCGAGATCGGGGATGCACTGGCGTTGCCTGAGCAGCATGACGAGCGTTTCGACCCACCGTTCTCGACGGTACAGACCGGTGTTATCAAAGGGGGCAGGGCATTGAACATCGTGCCCGAGGAGTGTGCCTTCGACTTCGAGGTGCGTGCCTTGCCAGGCTTCGAAGCACAGACGGTGGCCGACCAACTGCAGACGTATGCCGAAGCAGAGTTGCTGCCCCGTATGCGCAAGGTGAATACAGCCAGTAACATCCGCCTGGAGCCGATCAGTGCATATCCGGGCTTGGCGACGCCAGCCGACAGCGAGGCGGCGCGGTTGCTCGCCAAGCTCTGTGGGTCGCAGGCTTTCGGCACGGTGGCCTTTGGTACGGAAGGCGGGCTGTTCGATCAGGCGGGTATCCCGACCGTGGTGTGTGGCCCGGGGAGCATGGAGCAGGGGCACAAGCCGGATGAGTTTGTCAGCGTGGAGCAGTTGCAGGGCTGTGATGCAATGCTGCTGAGGCTGGTGGATTACCTCCAGCAGGGCTGACGGCGACGGCCGCTTCGCGGGGCGAGCCCGTTCCCACAGATTGGACAGTTGTTCCTGGAACCTGTGGGAGCGGGCTTGCCCCGTGAATGGGCCGCAAAGCGGCCCCGAAGCCTCAGAAAGTCGCCTTGACCTGCAGGCCGACCACCAGCGCGTTATCGATGTCCTTACCGGAGAAGGCTCCTGGCTCGATGATGTACTGCACATCCGGGCGCAGGTTCAACCACGGGGTAGCCTGGTAGCCATAGCTCAGTTCGATCAACTGCTCGGCACTGTCGATGTTCGAGAACTGCTGCCCGGCATTGAACGCGGCGTCTTCCAGCACGTCGCGGCTGCGCGGGTTGGGTACGGCGCGGCCATAGCCCAGCGACAGGGTGTCACGCGGGCGGCCTTCGAACGGCTTGTACAACACGACGCCGGTGCCATACCACTTGGTGAACGGCGAGGCTGCTTCGCTCGACGCCGAATACTGGCCAAAGGCATGCAGGCTGCGGCCTGGCGAGCTGGCATCGTTCCACACCGCCTGGTCGATCAGCAGGTAATGGCCGCCACGGCCGGACACTTCCTTGTCGCTGCCGATGCGTTTGACGTCGGAGCTGTCGTAGTAGTAGCCCAGCTTGTACTCACCCGGCAGTTCACCCTGCAGCTTGTACACCAGCTCAACCGGTACCACGGTGCCGGTGGTGTGCTTGGGGCCCAGGTGCCAGGCGCGGCTGGAGTTGCCGTTGCTTTCCGGGTCGACGTTGAACGCCGCCACGCGCAGTTGCCAGGACGGTGACAGGTCGTACTTCACGCGTACACCGAGGTGGGCGTTGGGGTAGTTGGTCCAGCCGCTGCCACCGGACATGTTCAGCGGGTGGCCGCAGAAGCCGGCGTTCATGAAGTTGCACAGGATGCCGCTGTCCAGGCCGCCGAGGTCGTTGCCCATGGCCATGTAGCCGAGCTTGACGTTGAGCGCCGGGGTGAACAGGCTGCGCTCGTAGCTCAGTTCGGTCAGACGGGTGTACAGGCCACCGTAGTTTTCCTGGATCGGCAGGCGGTTGCCCACCAGGTCCT
The DNA here is from genome assembly GCF_047978245.1 of Pseudomonas sp. LFS044. Lineage (NCBI taxonomy): Bacteria > Pseudomonadati > Pseudomonadota > Gammaproteobacteria > Pseudomonadales > Pseudomonadaceae > Pseudomonas > Pseudomonas sp. LFS044. The sequence goes on along the minus strand of NZ_JBFPFX010000024.1, from coordinate 54,534 downwards.
CCGAGGCGCTGTTGCCGCGGCGGTCGTTGATGGTCAACTGGACCTTGCCGCCGTTGTCCAGGCCATACAGTTTCGACAGGTCGAACTGCACGCCGAACTTGAGGTTCTGCGAGTAGCGCGCCGAACGGTGCAGGCCACCGTGGGCGTTGTAGGCGGTTTCACCGCTGTAGTCGCCGGTGATCTTGACACCGTCTTCCTCGAGCTGGTGACGCAAGCCACCCCAGTCACCGGTCATGGTGCTGCGGGTCAGGAGGTCACCGTCGGCCAGGGCAGTGGTGCTGGCCAAGGCCAGAAGCAGGGGAGAAGTGATACGAATAACGGATGGCATTGCTGGGTCTCGGTTGAACTGTCAGGGCCTCATCGCCGGCAAGCCGGCTCCCACAACGGGTTTCAACCACCCAGGGGGAGCCGGCATGCCGGCGATGAAAGCGACGCGGTTTACGGCAGAGCGTAAGAAATCACATAGTCGCCACGGTCAGTCGACTGACGGGCGCCGCCCGCAGTGATTACCACGTACTGCTTGCCAGTCTTCGGCGAGACATAGGTCATCGGGCCGCCCTGGCTACCCACCGGCAGGCGAGCCTTCCAGATTTCGTTACCGTTGCTGCTGTCGTAGGCGCGCAGGTAGAAGTCCTGGGTGCCGGCGATGAACACCAGGCCGCCTTGGGTCGACAGGGTGCCGCCCAGGGTTGGCAGGCCAATCTTGATCGGCAGGTGCATGCGGATGCCGAGCGGGCCGGTATCTTCCACAGTGCCGACCGGTACTTGCCAGGCCACCTGGCGGGTCTTCATGTCGATGGCAGTGAGGGTACCGAACGGCGGTGCCTGGCACGGGATGCCGGCGATCGACAGGAAGCGGTTCTTGTTCACTGCATACGGGGTGCCCTTGAGCGGTACAGCGCCCATGCCGGTGTTCAGCGCTTCGCCACCGGAAGCGGCCTGGCCCTTGTTCTGCGACGGGATCATCTGGATCCACAGGCCCAGGCGCATGTCATTGACGAAGATGAAACCATGCACCGGGTCGGTGGAGAGGCTGCCCCAGTTCATGCCACCCAGCGAACCCGGGAAGCTCAGTGATATGTCGGTGCCCGGTGCGGTGTACAGGCCGTCATAGCGCATCTTCTTGAAGTCGATACGGCACAGCAGCTGGTCGTAAGGCGTGGCGCCCCACATGTCCGATTCGGTCAGGGTCTGCGCGCCGATCTGCGGCATGCCCACCGATTTGGGCTGGGTTGGGGAATACGGTTCGTTCGGGATGTCGCTTGGCTTGACCGGTACTTCGTCGACCTGGGTCAGCGGCTTGCCGGTGGCGCGGTCGAGCACGTAGATCTGCCCGGCCTTGGTGCCGATCACGACTGCAGGGACCGACTTGCCGTCGTCCTTGGTGAAGTCGATCAGGCTTGGCTGCATCGGCAGGTCGAAGTCCCACAGGTCGTTGTGCACGGTCTGGAACACCCACTTCTCGTTGCCAGTGGTCGCGTCCAAGGCCAGCACCGAAGCGCCGTAGGTGTGGTCCAGCTTGTTGCGCTCGACACCGTAGATGTCGGTGGACGACGAGCCCATCGGCAGGAATACGGTATTCATCGCCGGGTCGTAGGACATCGGCGCCCAGCTGTTCGGGGTGCTGCGCACATAGGTGCTGCCATCAGCCGGGGCGTTGCGGTCTTCCGGGTTGCCCGGGTCGAAAGCCCAGCGCATGGCCCCGGTGATCACGTCGAAGCCACGGATCACGCCGCCTGGCATGTCGGTCTGGACGTTGTCGGCGACACGCCCGCCAACCACCACGGTGGTACCGGCCATCAGTGGCGCGGAGGACAGCTGGTAGAAGGAGTCCGGCACATCACCGAGGCCTTCCATCAGGTTGACCTGGCCATTGTTGCCGAAGCCCTGGCAGAACTCACCGGTGTCGGCATCAACGGCGATCAGGCGGCCGTCGATGGTGTTGGTCAGCAGGCGACGCTGGCAGTTGGCACCGGCCGCTACGCTGCCGACGGTGATCGGCGAGCTGTTCGGCTGGGTTGGCTGGGCGATCGGCGCGGTGGCGTCGAAGTACGCCATGCCGCGGCAACGCTGCCAGACCTTGGACTGGGCGTTGATCTCGTTCTTCCACAGCTCTTTGCCGGTGTCGGCGTCCAGCGCGATCAGGTTGTTGTGCGGGGTGCAGATGAACACCTTGTTACCGACCTGCAGCGGGGTCAGCTGGTCTTCGGCACCGTTGCCGTCGCTGATGGCCACGTCGCCGGTGTGGTAGGTCCACGCCACCTTGAGCTTGTCGACGTTGTCGCGGTTGATCTGGTCCAGCGCGGCGAAGCGGCTGCCACCTTCGGTATTACCGTAGTGGGCCCAGTCCTTCTGCTCCTTGCCGGCTTCTACCGGGGTCATGCCCGGGCCTTTGCCGGTGGGCGCGACGCTTGGGTGGGCAACGAACATGTTGCCGGCGGCGATCACCAGCACCACGGCCAGCACGCCGGCGATGCCGTAGGCACCACGGCCGGTGCTACCGCCATTGGCGCGGACCAGCAGCGGGTAGACCAGCGCCACGACCATGCCGATTGCGCCGAACATGAACAGGCGCGAGAACAGCGGCCAGAACACCAGTCCGGCGTCGATCACTGCCCACAGGGCAGTACCGACCAGGAAAGCAGCGTACAGCCAGGCACCAGCTTTTTTGCGCCGGGCGATGAGCACCCCAGCGATGGCCATGGCCAGGCCGCCGATCAGGAAGTACCAGGAACCGCCCAGGCCAGCCAGCTTGATGCCGCCAGCAGCCAGGAGAAGGCCGAGCAGGGCGACGATAACGCCCAAGCCGACCAGGATGATTTTTGTGGCGCCAGAGGCGCGCGGTGTTTCGTTCATGCCAGGGATCTCAGCAGGTGGAATGGGCGCAGTTTAAGCCCTTAGCAAGCTAATTAACAAGTTAGTACATAATATTGTGAGGCTGATTGTCGCAGGGTTGAACTTGCGCGGTTGTCGCGAAAAGTGTAGATCACGCGGTGAAGTCTGCGGCAAACAACGTGTTTGCTCGCGGTTGATGAACGTGGATCATACTTTTGTCTTAGTCCTGAAGGCCTGCCGTAAAGCAGGCCTTTTTCTACTTAGAAGCGATAATTGCCGGTCAGGATTGCCGCCCGGCTCGCGCCGTACTCGACGGCCGATGAGCGTGCAGCGCCGCCCCTCTGCTGACGCACCCGCTCCACATAAGCCTTGTCGAATACGTTGTTGACGTTCAGCTGAAGGTCCAGTTGCCGGCTCACTCGATAACCGAGCATGGCATTGTGAAGCCAGTAAGCATCGAGCTTGGCGGTGGTGCTGGAGGTCACGTTGCGTTCGCTGACATGCCGGGCGCCGTAGCCTAGGGTCCAGTCATCGGTGACCTGGTAGGTAGTCCAGAGGTTCATCGAGCGGGGCGGTGTATTGCCCAGTGCCTGGCCTTTGCTGGCGAAGCTCTTCCCCTCGGCGACGGCTTCGAGGGTTTCACTGTCCAGGAAGGTATAGTTGGCAAACACCGTCCAGCGTTCGCTCAGGTGGCCCGTGAGCCCCAGCTCCACGCCTTGAACGCGTTGTTTGCCGGACAACTCGGTGGAGCCGTCCGCCAAGGCTTCGCGGGCGTTGCTCTTGATGATTTGAAATACCGCCGCATCCAGTTCCAGCCGCTGGTCAAGCAAGTCCCACTTGCTGCCCAGCTCCCAGGTCTGATTCCTTTCCGGGGCAAGGCCTGCGGTTGCCACGGTTAGATCGCGCCCGTTACCGGCCAATGCTTCGGCCGACGGGTTGAAGGAATTGCCCCAGGCGAGGTAGACGCGGCCGTGCTCCGTTGGCGAGTAGACCAACCCTGCACGGCTGCTCAGGGTGTTGTCCTCGGTGTTGAGCGCCGAGTTGCGAACGTTGGCCGAGGAGTAACCTTTGGCGCTGCCGGTGAAGCGGTCATGGCGCAGGCCAAGGTGCAAGCTCCAGGCGTCATTCAGCGCCACGGTGTCGAACAGGTACAGTGCCTGGTCGGTCAACGCGGTTTTGCTGTACCCCATGACCGCCTTTTGCTGTGGCCCGGTCCAATATACGGGCGGGTTACCCAGTTCATAGCCGTTGCCTGGGTAATGTTCTTTGCCAAGGCCGTGATGGTAGGTGTTCAAGTTCAGCGTCTCGCGGGACAACTCAACGCCAACTACCCAATCATGCCTCATGCCCAGCAACTGATTGTGGCCACGCAGGCTGGTCTGGCTGATCCACATGTACGTGCTGGCATCGCGGCCATACCCCTGTGGCCCAGCCGGGCGGTAACGCCCAGGCGGCAAACCTTCGGTGTTGACATGGGAGGCAGACACCACCGTGTCGCGCTTGAGCTGCCCATGGCGGGCCAACTGCTGCAGCTGCAATTGTTCGTTGAAGTCGTGCTCCAGCTTGAGCGTGAACTGGTTCTGCACGATGTGCTCCTTGTCGAGGTTTTTCCAGCCGAAGTAGGCCTTGCGGTCGACACCTGCCAGGCGCTTGCCATCCAGGGCTGGCACACCGTAGTCGGGCAGGTTGTCATCAACCTGATGCAAGGCGCTCAGGGTCAGCCAGGTGGCGTCGCTCAGGCCTAGCTGAAGCGCGGGCGCGATGCCCCAGCGCTGCTGTTCGATGCCGGGGCGGCCAGGCACCTCGTTGCGGTGCGTCATCAGGTTGATGCGCACCGCACCGCCTTGGCCGATGTTGCCCAGTGGCTGGTTGCTGTCCAGGGTCAGGCGTTGATAGTGGGCGCTGCCCACGCTGCCACCCAGGTGGGTGAAGGGCTGGTACTGCGGCTGCTTGCTGATGAGGTTGATGGTGCCGCCGGTAGTGCCGGCACCGCCAAACACCGAGTTGGGGCCTTTGATGACCTCGACCTGCTCGGTGTTGAACGTGTCGGAACGTGTGGTCTGGGCGCTGTCGCGCAGGCCGTCGACCTGGATGTTGTTGTTGGCGGAGAAGCCACGGATGTTGATGCTGTCGCCCGAGCCGCCACCGCCTTCACCGGCATTGAAGGTGATGCCGGAAACATTCGACAGCACCTGGCGCAAGCTGAGCGCCTGTTGCTGAGCAAGCACGGGGGCAGGCACCACCGTGATGGTCTGCGGTGTGTCGAGCAGCGGTGCAACCTGCTTGACCGACGCTGAGCGTTCGGTGCGCGGGCTGATCGCGGCCGGCGCTGTGACATCGGTGTCCTGCAGTTCGATGGCCGGTGGCGCGGCGAGGGCGGTGCCGCAGAAGGAGGCGGCACCCAGGCCGAAGGCGGAGCTGCGCAAGGCGTTGCGGATCGTGCGGTCGGTAGCGATGTGATGCATGCGGGAAGTCCAGCGTTGGGGTTGAAGCCGTGCTGTGAGTAGCGTTTCACAGGCGAGCGGGGGCACTGCGCCATGGCCGGGAGCCGCGCAGGCGTTAAAAGGGGCTGTTTGGAGCGGTCAGGTCAGCTGGCTGGCCAGGGCGCTGCGCTGCTGTAGAACACGGCGAGCCAGACGGTGTGGGTGCCGGGGGCGGTCCACTCGACGCGATGGCGGCAATGGGCGGGGATGTCGAGGCAATCACCCGGTGCCAGCAGCCGGGTGTGCGCTTCATGTTCCAGGCGCAGCCCTGCACCGCCGCTCAGCAGTACGATCCATTCGCCTTCGGGCTGGTCGTACCAGAAGCCTGGCGGGCTGCATTGGCCGCTGGAAACGATACGTTCGATGCGTAGCCCGGGGCGTTGCAGCAGGTCATCGACGCACTCGGGCGCGGCAGGGTCGCAAGGGGGAAGGGGGGTCAGCACGTTGGCGGGTTTCATAGGAATACTCACTCTATGGGAGGTAATTCACTATGGACTGCATTGAAAGGCGGCGCGCTTCTTGACCGCCCATGCAGGATGTAGGACTTTTCTGAGACTTCAAGCAAAGGGAATCATATGGACAAGCTGCTGGCGATGAAGATGTTCACCGCGACCGTCGACGCCCAGGGCTTTTCCGCCGCAGCGCGCACGCTTGGGGTGGCCACTTCGTCGGTGACCCGCCTGGTCGATGCACTGGAGTCGGCGCTCGGTACCACATTGCTCAACCGCTCCACGCGCCAGGTCACCCTGACTGAGGCCGGCGCCCGATATTACGCCCGTGCACGGGACATCTTCGCAGCGTTGGAAGAGGCCGACGCCAGTGTCGCCGACCGTGGCAATGAGCCTGTCGGTGTACTGCGCCTGTGCCTGCCGGTGGAGTTCGGCCGGCGCGTGATAGCGCCGCACCTGGGGCCGTTTCTGGCGCGCCATGCTGCGCTGGAGCTGGACATCGACATGAGCGACCGGCTCGACGACCTGCTGGACGGCCGCTACGACCTGTCGATTCGCCTAGGCGACCCTTCGCCGAACGACGAACTGGTGTGCCGGCAGCTCGGCCGCTTCGAGCGCTGGTTGGTGGCCAGCCCTGAATACCTGGCTGGGCGCGAAGCGTTGCAGCACCCCGGGCAATTGCTGGAACACGCCTGCCTGCGCTTTCGCTACGGGCAGAAGGCGCGGCCCTGGCGGCTGCAGCGCGGCGACCAGGCCCTGGAACTGGACGTGAGCGGCCCGCTGCGCAGTGCCAACGCCGACCTGCTGCGTGAAGCAGCATTGGCGGGCAGCGGCATCGCGCTGCTGGCCGACTGGCTGGTGCGCGAAGACGTGCTTGCTGGCCGTTTGCAGCGGCTGTTCAGCGATTGGCGGATCAGCCCTGGGGCCGCCAACGACAGCATCAATGCCTTGTACTTGCCCAACCATCGCGGGTCACGGCGCGTTCAGGCCTTCATCACGTTCTGCGAAGGCCTGATCGCGCCTTGAGCTGCTGGCGTTGCGCGCGGCGCAAAGGCTCGTTGCGCCGCGCCAGGATTCCCTTGCCAGCACGGCCCCGCTAATGTGCCCGGCATATTCCACCCCAATGCCGAGGAATCTCGCATGAACCCCTCCCTTGCCGCCACGCAGGCCACAGCGCCGGGCCTGAGCCGCGCCCTGGTTACGCTGCTGGCGTTCTGCTGCGGCGCGATCGTCGCCAATATCTACTATGCCCAACCCATCGTCGGGCTGATTGCCCCGGACCTTGGCTTGTCCAGCGAGCGGGCCAGCCTGATCGTCTCACTGACCCAATTGGGCTATGCACTGGGCCTGTTGTTGCTGGTGCCGTTGGCCGACCTGGTTGAAAACCGCCGCTTGATGATCGTCACCGCAGTACTTGCCTGCGTGAGCCTGCTGCTGGCAGGCACCAGCGGCCATGGTCAGGGCCAGTTGTTTCTCGGCTATGCCTTGCTGATCGGCTTCAGTTCGGTGGCGGTGCAGATGCTTATCCCCCTGGCTGCGCACTTGGCGCCGGAGCAACAGCGCGGCCGGGTGGTCGGCAACATCATGGGCGGCCTGCTGCTGGGCATCTTGCTGGCGCGGCCGTTGTCGAGCCTGGTGGCTGACCATTTCGGCTGGCGCACGGTGTTCATCGGTGCGGCGGGCCTGATGCTGGCGATCATCCTGCTGTTGGCGTTGACCCTGCCGCGGCGTGTGCCCGACCACAAGGCCAGCTATGCCCAGCTGATGGTGTCGTTGATCGCCCTGTTGCGCCAGCACGCCGTGCTGCGCCAGCGTTCGCTGTATCAGGCGTTGATGTTCGCGGCCTTCAGCCTCTACTGGACGGCAGTACCACTGGCCCTGGCGTCGGAGCATGGCCTGTCGCAAAGTCAGATTGCGTTGTTTGCCCTGGTGGGCGCGGTCGGCGCCATCGCAGCGCCGATGGCGGGGCGCCTGGCCGATGCCGGCCATGCCCGCGCCGCTTCACTGTTAGCCCTGATCCTGGCGCCCGCGGCGCTGCTGCTGGGGCTCACCACTCCAGGGTATAGCGTGGTCGGCCTGGGGCTCACCGGCGTACTGTTGGATTTTGCCGTGCAGATGAACATGGTGATCGGCCAGCGCGAGGTCTACGCGCTCGACCCTGCCAGCCGCGGGCGGCTCAATGCGCTGTACATGACCAGTATCTTCCTCGGCGGGGCCGTGGGCTCGGCAGTGGCCAGTGCGCTGTTTACCCACTATGGCTGGCAGGGCGTGGCAGTGCTGGGCGCCGCCTTGCCTGGCATCGCGCTGCTGGTGTTCCTGCTGGCTTCGCGGCGCAAACCCTAGCGCCCGAGCGGCAATGCCACGCCAATCAACGCAAACAAGCCCCCGCAGCAGCGATTGAAACCTCTACCGCCCTTGGCCAGCCAAGGCTTGATACGGAACGCCAACCGCGCCAGCAGGTATTCGACCACGAATTCCACGCTGGCGAAGGTCGCTGCCATGATCACGAACTGCACGAACAACCCCCGCTGCGGGTCGATGAACTGTGGCAGGAACGCCCCATAAAACAGCAGCACCTTGGGGTTGGCCATGGCCGACAGCAGCCCTTGGCGGAACATCCCGGCATTGCTCAGCCGTGCAGCCCGGGTATTCACCTCCAGCTGCAGCGCCGGGCTGCGCCACAGCTGGATACCCAGCCACAGCAGATACGCGCCGCCCACCCACTTCAGCACGGTCAGTACAGACGCCGATGCCTGCAGCAGGGCAGTGAGCCCGAACATGGCCAAAGCGATCAATGCGCTGAAGCCGAACACCCCGCCAATGATGGTCAACAAGGTGCGACGCGCGCCATACAGTGCGCCGTGGGTCAGGGCCAGCAGGCTGTTCGGGCCGGGTGTCAGTGACAGGCCGATGCTTGCCAGCAGGTAGAGAAGCCAGGTGTCCAGAGCCATGTCAGCGCCTTGCGTCAGCCAATGATCAAGGGCGCAGTTTAAGCGACCACAGCGAACAAGCAGGGTATTATCCGGACATCTGATGGTTGTTTCTGGACATCCTTGCATGCCCCCCGATATTCGCCTGTTGATCCTGCCATTGCCGGACTTCGCCTTGCTGCCGTTCGGTGCGTTTCTCGACAAGCTGCGCTTCAGTGCCGACGACGAAGACTACAGCCGCCAACGTTATTGCAGCTGGACACTGGCTGGGCTGACCCGCGAGCCCGTGGTGTCGAGCAGCGGCGCGGTGATGCAGGTGGAAGCGATTGCCGAGCAGCTCGCGTTGGCCGACTACGACTACCTGGTGCTGTTCGGCAGCCGCAATGCCGCGGCCACTGCCGGCCTCGCGCCACGCTATGAAAGCCTGCTAAAGCGCGCCGCCAAGGCGGGCGTCAAGCTGGTGGCCATCGACAACGCGGCTTTTCTGCTGGCGGCCTGTGGCTTGCTGGACGGCTACAAGATGGTTGTGCATTGGCGGCATGAAGCTGAGTTTCGCGCCTCATTTCCCCACCTGCAGTTGCTGCCCGAGCAGCTGTACTGCATCGACGGTGCACGTATTACCTGTGCCGGCGGTACCGCGGCCATCGACCTTGCGGTAGCCCTGCTGTCGGCCGCCTGCGGTCGCGCACGCGCGCTCAAAGGCCTGGCCGACATGCTGGTGGATGAGTCCCGCGATAGCCGCCACGCCTTGCGATCACTGGACGCCGAGGCGGGGCAGGGGCGTCAGGTACAACGCGCATTGGCGTTGATGCGCCATCATTTGGGGGAGCGTTTGACTATCGAACAACTGGCAGCGGAACTGGCGATCAGCCGACGGCAACTGGACCGGCAGTTCCAGGCCAGCCACGGCATGAGCGCCAAGGCCTGGTGGTTGGAAATGCGCCTGCAGCAGGCCCGGTGGCGCCTGCTCAATTCCAGCCACAGCCTTGCGCAAATTGCCGACGAGGTGGGGCTGGGTGACGCGAGCTACCTGGGCCGGTGCGTGCGCCGGCGGTTTGGCTGCACGGCGCTGGCGCTACGCCGTGATGGTCACTGCGGGGTACCGAACAACCCCGTCCAGTAAATGCCCGCATCGCTCTTCGGGTCCACGGCATAAGCAGCACCGACCTCACGGAAGTCCGGGTTCATCAACGTGGCGCAATGCCCGGGGCTTGCCAGCCAGCCATCGACTACTTTCTGCGCGGTGTCGCGCCCGGCGGCGATATTCTCGCCAATCTGTTGGTACAGGTAGCCCGCGAGCTCCGCACGGTCGCCCGGCGTACGCCCGTCGCGGTCGATGTGGTCGAAGAAGTTCTGGTTGGCCATGGCCCGCGTATGGTTGGCCGCGACCCCCGCCAGGGCAGTGCTCCAGCTAAGCGCAGGGGCTGCGGCGAACGGTTGCCCACCGCATTGGCGCGGGGCCTTGCGTGCAACGTTGATCGCCTGCATCAGCTTCTGCCCCTCGGCCTGCCAATCGCCGAGGCGCCCGCTGAGCAGCGGGCGCGCCAGCACCACGCGCCAGTCGCGGCCCTCCTGGCTGACGCCAATGTCGACGAATTGCGGGTCGAGCACCACCTGGCAGAAGCTTTCTTCGATGGCGTGCATGGCGGCGCGGGCATCGCGCGGGCCGGACAGGCTGATGGCCTGCACGTTGACCATCGGGTAGGCGGCACGGGTCATGGCCTGCTGCAGGTCGCGGGTGCCTTCTGGCGACAGCGCCAGGCGGGTATCGCTGTTGAGCGGTGGCAGCTCCAGCGATGCTTCGCCGCCGCAAGGCTGAGCCTGGCTGCGGTAGGCATTGATCGAATCGATCAGTTGCGCCTCTTCGCCGGTGGCCGCCAGGCTTGAAGTCGAAACGACCAGGCCCAGCGACAAGGCGGCAACGGATGACAGGACGCGCATGTGGATCTCCCTGTGACTGGCAGCGTCTTGGTATGCGCTGCTCATCCTACACAAGCCCAAGGCTTTTGGCCCGGTGTCGTGCAAAGCAATGAAAACGCCAGCAAAGGCTTGAAGGTGGCAAAAGAGGGAGTAGACCACTGTGGGCCTGAAAAGTGCGACGGTTTGGTAATCATTCGTAACTGTGCCGAGAAAACAGTGGTCGCCAGGCTCAGGGCGACCACTGCCTGGTCAACGGCTCGGGTCAGCGCGCCAGTGCCTGGTTCGGCTTGTAGAAGAGGAAGTGACGGGTTTCGGCGGTCCTGCGGTAGGCCTTGGCCCAGTCCGGGCGCACCCTGCGGTCATGGAAATACAGTGCGCCACCGGTACTGTCCTTGAGCTGCTGGTTGAGCGCCTTGCGCGCAATCTCCTTGGCGATGTCATAGCGCTGCGGTTCCTCGACCTGGTCGGAGCGCCCGTCACACCACCAGGAAAACTGGCAGGACTTGCTCTCCACACCCTGCTTGACCACACCGCAGATCGAGTCCGGGAAGCCGTCCTTGCCCAGGCGGTTGATCACCACGCTGGCCACTGCGCTCATGTCTTTTTCATCGGCGCCTTTGGCTTCCCAGTAGATGGTGCGTGCCAGGCAGGTGATGCTGTCGTCCATCGGTGCCTGGCCCGCCGGGTCGACCGCCTTGACCTCGACAGGCGTGAGGGTTTCGGCCTTTTTTGGTGGTGGCGCGTCTTCGACCACTTTTTTCTCCAGCACCTCGGCCTTGTCTTCGGCCACTGCGGCCTTGGCAGTGTCGGCGGCATGTGTAGGGCCTGCGAGCAGGGCCGAGGTCAAGCCGATCACCATCCACGAAAGGCGCATGGTCGAGGTTCCGAACTGTGGGTTGCTTGACAGTCTAGCCAAGCGTATTCAATTCAGCGAAAGCATTAACACCAAGGGCAAGGTCACGGCGGCGGCCACCGTCTGCAGGGCGATGATGGTCGCCATCAACGGTGCGTTGCCGCCCATCTGCCGTGCCATCACATAGGATGACGAAGCCGTCGGCAGCGCCTGGAACAGCACCGCCACCACCGCCGCCTGACCGCCCAGGCCAAGCAGGCGGCACAGGCCCCAGGTGGTCAAGGGCATGACTAGAAATTTGAACATCGAGGCGGCCAGCAGCGGCCGCACCTGGCGGCCGATGCTGGCGCCACCCAGCGCGGCGCCGACGCACAGCAGGCCCAGGGGCAGGGCAGCCTGGCCCAGTGCTTTGACCGTCGGCTCGATACCTGCCGGCAAGCCCAGGCCAGTGACGCGCAGCAGCAACCCACCGGCACAGCCGACGATCAGCGGGTTGGCGAAGATCGCCCGCAGCACCGTGGCCGGGGAGCTATGGCGTGCACTGAAACGAGCGAACACCAGCACACACAGCAGGTTCACCAACGGCACGATGGCGGCATTGGCCACCGCCGCCAGTGCAATGCCGGCACTGCCGTAGATACCCGCCGCCAACGTGGCGCCGATGTAATTGTTGAAACGCACGCCGCCCTGGAACACCGAGGTGAAGTCCGCACCGTCGTGGTTCACCGCGCCCTGATAGAGCACCAGCAGCGCAGCGCCGAGCACGGTCGAGAGCATCAGCACGCCGACCATGCCCAGCACCGGCACGCCATCAAGGTTGGCGGTGGCCAGGCCGTGGAGAAACAGCGAGGGCAGCAGCACGTAGTAGCTCAGGCGCTCCGCGCCCGGCCAGAAATGCTCCCCGAGAAAACCGTGCACGCGAAGCAGGGTACCCAGGGCGATCAACAGAACGATGGGCAGCAGGGTGGTCAGCAGCAACTGGAGCATGGGTGACGGTCCGTGGTCGGGTACCGGCACAGGGTAGCTTGGCTGACTGATTGGTAAAAACGCTGATTTCTGCAGTGACTGTTGAGAAAAACTGCAGGGTTATCGCAGCCCGATCAAGCTTCCAGTGCGGTCTTCAACACTGCACTCAGATGCCGTCGCTGGCTTTTCTCATGCTCCAGCAGCACCACCCGCCGTTTCAGCTGCGGTTCGCCAAACGGCAGGCAGGTGGCCGGCGGCAAGCGCTGCAGGTCTTCGTCCGACACGGGGATGATCGCAACCCCCAGGCCCATCACCGCCATGTGCGCCAGCGCTTCCTGGCTGTCGAGCTCCATCTGTTCGCTGACCTGCAGGTGCTGGCGGCGCAGTTCCTGTTCGATCTGCCGGCCAGCCCAGGCGCGCTTGTCGAAGCGCAGAAACGGCTGGCTGGCCAACAGCTGCGGCAGGCTCTGGCCAGCGAGCTCGGGGCTGGCAATGGCCCAGAAGCGGTCCTCGAACAAGGGGGTGAAGTTCAGGCTCTGCGGGTAGGGGCTGACTGGCTCGGTGGTGATGGCAGCATCCAGGTCGCCGTCCTCGATGCGCCGCGCCAGTTCCGCCGACATGCCCGACGCCACGCTGATGTGCAGGTCAGGGTGATGTGCCTTGATCCACACCAGCGCCTTGGGCAGGCGCCGCGCCAATACCGTATGGATCGCGCCCAGGCGCAGCCGGCCGCGCAGGCGCGGGCCGCTGGCCAGGGCATCGGCCAGTTCGTCGTAGGCCGCCAGGATGGTTTCGGCCCGCGCCACGGCCAGCTGCCCGGCCTCGGTCAGCACCACCTGCCGGCGGCTGCGGTCGAACAAGGGCACCTGCAGCTCATCCTCCAGCGTCTTGATGTGCAAACTCACCGCCGAGGGCGTGAGGCTGAGCAGGTCGGCGGCACGCGCGAAGGTGCCATGGCGAGCGATTGTCACGAGGGTACGCAAGGCTTTGAGGGACACGCGGACAGGCTCCGGAAGGAAGTATTTCATTCTGTGGCCGGATGGAATGCCTGGCAACCTGCGCAGTCCCACCTGTTATGTGGGTACGACACCCGCGCATCCCAAGCCATGGAGACACGACATGAAAGCAGTGCTATTCACCGCGTTACTGGCCACCGCCGGCCTCGCTCAGGCCGCGCAGACGGTGGAGCTCAAGCTCGCCGGGCCCGATGGCCCCGGCAAAGTGATCGGCACCATCAGCATCGAACAGAACAAATACGGCACCGTGCTCACGCCGGACCTCAAGGACCTGCCGCCAGGCGTGCATGGCTTTCACCTGCACCAGAACCCCTCTTGTGCACCGGCCGAGGAGAACGGCAAGCCCGTGCCTGCAGGCGCAGCGGGCGGCCATTGGGACCCGGACAAGACCAATGCGCACAAGGGTCCCTATGACGACAGCGGCCACCGTGGTGACCTGCCAGCGCTGTATGTCGGCGCTGACGGCAAGGCCACTTACCCCGTATTGGCGCCACGCCTGAAGGCGGCTGATTTCAAAGGGCATGCGCTGATGGTGCATGCCGGGGGTGATAACCACAGCGATCACCCCGAGAAACTCGGTGGCGGTGGTGCACGGTTTGCCTGCGGGGTCGTTGAGTAACGACAGCGCCAGTGGGCTGGCCGCGCATCCCGCAGCCAGCCCACGGTTTTCACCTGGCCAGCGCGCTACGCACTTTCACGGCCTATCAGCTCACATTCCAGCAAGTTCAGGCGTTGCACCTCACCCTCATGCGCCACGGCCCCCAGGTGCTGCAGTACTCGCAACGCAGCCAACTCGCCGATCTGCCGCGATGGCGGGCGCAAGGTGGTCAGGCTCGGCAACAGCATTTCGGCAAACGCATAGTCACCAAACCCCACGATTGCCATGTCCTCGGGCAGCCGCAGCCCGGCGCGCTGGCCGGCGAGGAGGGCACCTGCAGCCAGGTTGTCGTTGGCGAAGATGATCGCCTGCGGCCGCGGGCTGCGCCGAATCAATGCCTCCATGGCCTGCTTGCCCGCTTCGAACGGAGCGGTATTGGCAGACGGCACAAACACCCAGGGCTCAAGCCCGGCTGCCTTGAGCGTTTCGATGTAACCGTCGCGCCGCTTCAGGGCACTCAGGTCGCCCGCAGCGCTGTTCTGCACGAAGGCGATCCGTCGGTGGCCCTTGTCCAGCAGGTAACGGCAGGCCTGCACGCCAACCTGATGATGCAGAAAACCAACCTGCAAAGGCGTGCGCTGCGGGCTGTAGTCCCAGATCTCCACCACCGGCACGTCGGCGTCCGCCAGCATTTTTTCGGTGCCCGGGCTGTGAAAACGGCTGGTGACAACCAGCGCAGCAGGCGACCACCCCAGAAAGGCACGCACGGCGCTTTCTTCCTGCGCCTCATCGAAGTAACTGGAAGCCAAAAGCAGCTGATAGCCGTGCTGGCTGAGTGTGTCGCTGAAGGCCTGGATGGTCTGGGCGAAGATCGGGCCGGAGATGTTCGGGATCACCATGCCGACGATTCGCCCGCGGGCTGACGCAAGGCCGCCAGCCACCAGATTGGGTACATAACCCAATGCTTGCACGGCGGCCTCGATGCGTTCGCGCAGTGGCGGTGACACCTGCTCGGGCTGGTTGAAGTAGCGCGAAACGCTGATGGCCGAGACCTCGGCCGCGCGCGCCACTTCGGCGAGGGTGACCCGGCCGGCGCCGCGGCGTTTGCGGGGTGAATCCTTGGCTTGGCTCACAGGTGGATTCCTGGATGAAATGCCGCGATGTTAGCGCTAACGTACAGGCCGCTGGCAAATAGCTTAATGGCATATAAATCTGCTTTTTTAGTATTTGACCTGCTAAGCAGCGGTCCTGATACTTGCTCATGTTAGCGCTAACAAGCGCTGCTGTTGGCAAGCGCCTGCCACTCGCACGAGCGAGACCAGACACCCACAGCAACATCCGTGTCGGCCCATGCCCGGGCCTGGTCTGGTCTCGATTGGCAGAGTGAGCATCATGCATATAAGCCGTAGCGCCTTCCCCTTTACCCAACACCACCCTTTGGCTGCCGCCGTGCTGCTGGCCGCCGTCGGCCAATGCGCCCAGGCCGCAGAGACGGTCGAGCACGCGCCGCAGGCCACGTCGCTGGGCGCGGTGACCGTCACCGCCACCCGGCGTGAATCGACCCTGCAGGAAGTACCGGTGGCGGTGTCGGTGGTCGATGGCGAACAGCTTGAGCGTGACAACCGCAACAACGTTGCCAGCATCGTCCAGCAAGTACCCACCCTCAACTACCGTGCCGGTGCTTCGAACAAGGACACATCGCTGTTCATCCGTGGCGTGGGCACCATCTCCACGTCCCCAGGCGTGGAGCCTACCGTGGCCACGGTGGTGGATGGCGTGGTGTTCGGCCGCCCTGGCCAGTCCACCCTCGACCTGCTCGACCTTGAGCGCATCGAAGTGCTGCGCGGCCCGCAGGGCACGCTGTTCGGCAAGAATGCCTCGGCCGGTGTGTTGAACGTGGTGAGTAAAGCCATCCCTGAGCACACCCAGGGCTACGTGGACTATTCACACTTCGGCGGGGGTGACGAAAACCGCCTGCGCTTTGGCATTGGCGGGCGCCTGAACGAGCAGTTCAAGGGCTCGCTGAGCACCCTATGGGGCGACTACGACGGCAACGTCGAAAACGTCGCCAATGGCCATGACGTCAACGGTTACGGGCGCAAAGGTGTGCGCGGCAAGCTGGAGTTCGAGCCCAGCGAAGCCCTGCGCCTGACTCTGATCGCCGACTACATGAGGGGTGAAGACACCTTGCCCAGCGGCGTGGTCACCCGCGCCAGTACCGCCTTCACCAACCAGCTTCGTCCGGTAACGCCAAGCGCCCACAACCGCGACATCAACAGCGACTTCAAAACCCATGTCGAAGACCAGAACCAGGGCCTGTCGGCCCAGCTCGACTGGCAGTTGGGCGATTACACCCTGACTTCGATCAGCGCCTGGCGCGGCTGGGACAACACCCAGTACCAGGACGGCGATCGCCGTGCCTTGCTGCCCGTGACCGCTTCCCACGACAAGGGCACGGTTGATTACGACCAGTACAGCCAAGAGTTTCGCCTGACCTCGCCCAAAGGGCAGTTCAACGAATACGTGCTGGGCGCCTTCTACATGCATGGCACGTCCAACGAAACCTACCAGCGCCTGTCGGTCAATGATGCTGTGGCCAACCGCGGGCGGGCGGATTACTCCACCACCAACGACAGCGTCGCCCTGTTCGGCGAAAACACCTTCAACTTCACCGACGACCTGCGTGCCATCTTCGGCCTGCGCTGGACCCACGACGACTTCGACTATGACCACCGTCGCGTCTCCACAGCCGCCACTGCCGTGACCGGCATCCAGCCATCCACGTCCAGCTCCGGCTCGGTGGACGAGGACGGCTGGAGCGGCCGCACCGGCCTGCAGTACGACTTCAACGACAACCTGACCGGCTACGTGACCTATTCGCGCGGCTACAAAGGCCCGGCCTACAACGTGTTCTTCAACATGCAGCCGCGCGACACCGATGCGCTCAAGCCGGAAACCTCCGACGCTTATGAAATCGGCCTCAAGGGCACCGCGCTGGACAACCGCCTGATGGCCAACCTCGCGGTGTTCCACACCGACTACGACGACTACCAGGCCAACTTCTTCGATACCGTCGCCAACCAGGTGGTCACCCGCCTGGTCAACGCCGGCAAGGTCAAGACCCAGGGCGTGGAGCTCGACGCCAGCTTCCAGGCCACACGCCAGCTCAAACTGTCGGCGGCGATGGCCTACACCAAGGCCCGGGTCGACCACTTCAACTGCCCGGTAGGCGCGGCGGCCAACTGCAACATCGATGGCGGCCACCTGCCGTTCACCCCGGACTGGAAAACCTACGTGCGGGCCGACTACACCATACCGCTGGACAACGGCCTGGATATCGAGCTGTCCAGCGACTACAGCTGGCAGGACGAGGTGCAGTTCAGCCTCGATCAAAACCCCGACACCGTGCAGGGCGCCTACGGTATCTGGAACGCCAGCATCGCCCTGGCCGACTACAACGACGGCTGGCGCGTGGCGCTGTTGGGCAAGAACCTCGGTGACAAGTCGTACGCGCAAATGCTGGCCAGTGGCGGGGACTACATCTACCGCTCGGTGCCACGCGACGACGGGCGCTATTTCGGCGTGCAGCTTCGCAAGGACTTCTAAGCGCGTTTTTAACGGTGGGAGATTACCCAGCCCTTCGGGCCGCACAGCGGCCCCTGCAAGGAGATCGACATGAATCGTCAAATGAGCCTCGGCGCCTTCCTGATGGCCACCGGGCACCACCTGGCGGCCTGGCGCCACCCGGATGTGCCGGCCGACCCGATGGACTTCGCCAGCTACCGGCGCGCCGCGCAAGTCGCCGAGGCGGCCTGTTTCGATGCGCTGTTCGTTGCCGACAGCGTCGCCGCGCCGACCGATGCCCTGGCCAGCCACAGCGCCCGCTCGGTGTATTTCGAGCCGCTGACCCTGCTGTCGGCACTGAGCGCGGTGACCGAACGCATCGGCCTGATCGCCACGGCCACCACCAGCTATAACGAGCCCTACCACGTGGCGCGCAAGTACGCTTCGCTGG
Source organism: Pseudomonas sp. LFS044 (assembly GCF_047978245.1). Lineage (NCBI taxonomy): Bacteria > Pseudomonadati > Pseudomonadota > Gammaproteobacteria > Pseudomonadales > Pseudomonadaceae > Pseudomonas > Pseudomonas sp. LFS044. Next base: position 36,469 of record NZ_JBFPFX010000024.1, on the reverse strand, counting down.
ACCATCTTTCCGGCGGGCGTGCCGGCTGGAACCTGGTCACTTCCGATGCCGCCGCCGAGGCCGGTAATTTCGGCCGCGATGCGCATATCACGCACGCCCAGCGCTATGCCCGGGCCCGCGAGTTCCAGCAGGTGGTGCAGGGCTTGTGGGACAGCTGGGCGGATGACGCTTTTGTGCGCGACAAGGCCAGCGGCCAGTTCCATCGCCCGGACGCGGTACGCACCCTGGACCACGCAGGGGAGCACTTTCGCGTCAAGGGGCCGCTCAACGTTGCCCGTTCACCTCAGGGGCGGCCGGTGCTGGTGCAGGCCGGCTCCTCCGAGGCCGGTCGCGAACTGGCCGCCGAAAGCGCCGAAGTGGTGTTCACCGCCCAACCCAGCCTGGCCCGTGCCCAGGCCTTTTACAGCGACCTCAAGGGCCGCCTGGCGCGGCATGGGCGTGGCGAAGATTCGCTGAAGATCATGCCCGGCGTGTTTGTCGTGGTGGGGCGCAGTGCTGCCCAAGCGCAGGACAAGTTCCAGCAGTTCCAGGACTTGGTCGATCCCCGTGTCGGCGTCGCTTTGCTGGGGCGCATGCTGGGCAACTTCGACTTGTCCGGCTACCCGCTGGATGGGCCATTGCCCGAGCTGCCACCGACCCAGGACGGCCAGCGCAGCCGCCAGCAACTGCTGACCGAACTGGCCGGCAATGAACAACTGACCCTGGCCGAACTGGGCCGGCGCATCGCCGGCGGGCGAGGGCATTACAGCCTGGTCGGCACGCCATCACACATCGCCGACCAACTCCAGGCCTGGTTTGAAGGCCGGGCCGCCGATGGTTTCAACGTGCTGGTGCCGCATCTGCCCCAGGGCCTGGAGGACTTCGCCAGCCAAGTGGTCCCCGAACTGCAGCGCCGTGGCCTGTTCCGCCGCCAGTACCAGGGCCGCACCTTGCGCGAGCACCTGGGGCTGGCGCGCCCCGTCAACCCCAACTTTGCCGAGCGAGGCCAACCATGAGCTACATCGCACACCCCGAGCGCTATGCGCGCATGCCTTACCGCCGTGTCGGCCGCAGCGGCCTGGTGCTGCCGGCCCTGTCCCTGGGCCTGTGGCACAACTTCGGCGATGCCACACCCATCGATACCCAGCGCGCCTTGCTGCGCACCGCGTTCGATGCCGGTATCAACCACTTCGACCTGGCCAACAACTATGGCCCACCCTACGGCAGCGCCGAGACCAACTTCGGCCGCCTGCTGCGCGAAGACCTGGGCAGCTACCGCGACGAGCTGATCATCTCCAGCAAGGCGGGCTGGGACATGTGGCCGGGGCCGTACGGGCAGGGCGGCAGTTCGCGCAAATACCTGGTCTCCAGCCTCGACCAGAGCCTGCAGCGCCTGGGCCTGGACTATGTCGACATCTTCTACTCGCACCGCTTCGACGCCGACACGCCGCTTGAAGAGACCGCCATCGCCCTGGCCGATATCGTCCGCCAGGGCAAGGCGCTGTACATCGGCATCTCGTCCTACTCGGCCGGCAAGACCCGCGAGATCGCCGCGCTGCTGGCCGAGCTGCATGTGCCGCTGTTGATTCACCAGCCTTCGTACAACCTGTTCAACCGCTGGATCGAACATGACCTGCTGGACACCACGGCTGAGGTAGGCGCCGGTGTGATCGTGTTCACCGCCCTGGCCCAGGGGTTGCTCAGCGACAAGTACCTCAATGGCATCCCCGCCGATGCGCGGGTGAACCGGGCAGGCGGTGGCTCGTTGCTGCCCCAGCACCTGTCCGAGGCCAACATCGCCCGCGCCCGCGCCCTGAACGAAATCGCCCAGCGCCGCGGCCAGAGCCTTGCCCAGCTGGCCCTGGCCTGGACCCTGCGCGATCCACGGGTAAGCTCGGCACTGATCGGCGCCAGCCGGCCCGAGCAGATCATCGAGAACGTCGCCGCACTCGACAACCTGGCGTTCAGCGCCGAGGAGCTGGCCGAGATCGACCAGTACGCCGTGGAAGGCGGGATCAACCTCTGGGAAAAACCCTCGACCGACTGGAAGGAGTGACCGATGCGCCTTGTACGTTTTGCCCTGGTTGCACTGCTGGCCCTGGCCGGCGCGGCGCACGCGGCCGACCCTGCCGCCTTGCGCATCGGCTACCAGAAGGGCTCGATCAGCCTGGTGCTGGCCAAGCAGCACCGCCTGCTGGAGCAGCGCTTTGCCAACACGCAGGTCGAGTGGATCGAGTTTCCGGCCGGGCCGCAGATGCTCGAAGCCTTGAACATTGGCAGCCTGGACATAGGCTCCACCGGCGACATCCCGCCGATTTTTGCCCAGGCCGCCGGCGCCGACCTGTTGTACATCGGCGCCGAACCACCGAAGCCGAAAGCCGAGGTGATCCTCGTGCCCAAGGGCAGCCCGATCAACTCCGTTGCCGAACTCAAGGGCAAGCGCATAGCCCTGCAGAAGGGCTCCAGCGCGCACAACCTGCTGTTGCGCAGCCTGGCCAAGGCCGGCCTGAGCATCCGTGACGTGCAACCGGTGTACCTGGCGCCAGCGGATGCGCGTGCTGCGTTCGAGCGTGGCAGCGTGGACGCCTGGGCGATCTGGGACCCGTTCTATTCGGCCATCGACCTGGAAGGCAAGGCTCGCTTGCTGGCTGATGGCGAAGGGCTGGGCTTGATCGGGCCGTTCATGCTGGGCGCGCGCGGGTATGTCGAGGCCCACGGTGAGTTCGTCAAGCAGGTGCTCGACGAGATCACCCGCGCCGAAGCGCTGACGCGCAGCGATGAAGCCGGCAGCATTCAGCTGTTGGCGCAGTTCATGGGCCTGCCGGAAGCGGTGGTGCGGCGCAGCTTCAGCCATCGGCCCGCATCGCCGGTGATTGCGGTGAGTGACGAGATCGTGGCGGCGCAGCAGCGTACCGCCGCGTTGTTTTTCGAGAACCGGTTGTTGCCCAAACGGGTGGATATCGCCGGTGCGGTCTGGCAGGGGAATTGAGGTAGCCAATACCGGCCCTATCGCCGGCAAGCCGGCTCCCACAGAACTTACTGATTTGCCGGGGACCCTGTAGGAGCGGCTTCAGCCGCGAACACCGGCGAAGCCGGTGCCATCCACCGCGGCGCCTGCTTCGCGGCTGAAGCCGCTGCCACAGGTTCAGCAGCGCTGCCGGCCTTTGGAGCGGGCTTGCCCGCGATAGGGCCGGTGCAGGCCGGCAATCAACCCCGGGCAAACCGCAGCAGCTTGTCGCCATCCAGCCGGTACCGCACCCACTCATCCTGCGCTTGGGCCCCCAGCGATTCATAGAACCCGATCGCCGGCGCGTTCCAGTCCAGCACACTCCACTCCAACCGCCCACAGCGGTGCTCCACCGCCTCACGGGCAATGTGCCGCAGCAAATCCCGGCCAGCGCCACCGCCGCGTTGTTCCGGAGTGATGTAGAGGTCCTCCAGGTAAATCCCGTTACGCCCCAGCCAGGTCGAAAAACTGTAGAAATACACGGCAAAGCCGATGGCCCGCCCATCGCGCTCGCAGATCAGGCTGTGCACCGTGCTGCCCTCATCGAACAGGCTCTGTTCGATATCGGCAACGCTGGCGATCACTTCATGCCGCGCCCGCTCGTATTCGGCCAGCTCGGTGATGAAGGCGAGAATCTGCGTGGCGTCGGTGCGAACGGCAGGGCGAATGGTCAAACTCATCTGGGCTTCCTTTCTTCGTGCCTCGTGGACGATACAGTCATGTGTATCTGCTTAATTTAATGTAACTGTACCGGTCGCAATGCCGTGCGACTCCAGTAGTGTGACAGCACCTATAACGCTTCTGGAATCCGCACCATGCTTGCCTCTGCCGACCTGCTTACCGCCTTCGTGCTGTTTGCCTTTGTTTCCTCGATCACCCCAGGGCCTAACAACACCATGTTGCTGGCCTCGGGCGTGAACTTTGGCGTGCGCCGCTCGATCCCCCATGCGCTGGGTATCAGCATCGGCTTCATGGTCATGGTGCTTGCCGTCGGCCTGGGCCTGGGCGAGGTGTTCAAGGCCTGGCCTGCGCTGTACACCGTGCTGCGCTATGTGGGCGCTGCCTATTTGCTGTACCTCGCCTGGAAGATCGCCACCTCCGGGCCAATCGGCGCCGATTCGCCCGATGCCCGCAAGCCGATGGGCTTCTGGGGCGCGGCGGCGTTTCAGTGGGTCAACCCCAAGGCCTGGGTGATGGCGGTAGGGGCAATCACCACGTACACGCCGGCCCAGGGCTATGTGATGAACGTGATCGTGGTCGCCGCGGTGTTCGCCCTGGTCAACCTGCCCAGCGTCGGTGTGTGGGTGATGTGCGGCAGCGCGCTGCGCAACCTGCTGCAGAACCCCCGTTGGCTGATGCTGTTCAATGTCCTGATGGCCTTGCTGCTGGTGATTTCCCTGTACCCGCTGCTGTTTGTAGAATCGTCGTTTTCGTAACGCGTCGAGTACCGCAAGCCCATGCAGTTGATCCCCTGGTCCCACCCATGCTCCGAAGGCTTCACCTTGCGCGGCTGGCGCTCGCCGGCAAGCGGCAAGCCGCTGCTGCATTTTTTGCACGGCAACGGCTTCTGCTGCCTGGCCTACGAGCCGATGCTGATGCGCCTGGGCGAGCATTTCGACCTGTGGCTGTGCGATGTCCAGGGGCATGGCGACAGTGACCACGGTGGCGCGTTCCGCGGCTGGAACCGCACCGCCGCCCTGGCGGTGGAAGCATTCGAGGCGGGGCGTGGCGAGTATGGCGAGGTGCCGCGCTACGCGGTGGGGCACAGTTTCGGTGGCGTGCTGACGGGCTTGATCCTGGCCAGCGCGCCACGCCTGTTCGAACGTGCGGTGCTGCTCGACCCGGTGCTGTTCAGCCGGCGCATGATCGGCATGATGGGGGCCGCGGCGCTGGTCGGCCTGCACCGCCGGCATACCCTGGCGCGCAAGGCTGCCAGCCGCCGCAGCCACTGGCCGGACCGCGAGGCAGCACTGGCCTCGCTGCAGGGGCGGGGGATTTTCAAAGGCTGGAAGGACGCCGCGCTGCACGCCTATATTGAACACGCCATCGGCGATTGCGGTGAAGGTGTGGTGCTCAAATGCCGGCCCAGCCGCGAAGTGGAGATCTTCAGTTCGTTCCCCACGCGCATGTGGGCGCACCTCGCGGCCATCCAGGCGCCGACCCTGGTGCTTCATGGCGAGCACACCTATCCCTTTGTGCCGCACTCGGCCCAGCGCTTGGCCACCCTCAACGCCCAGGTAGAGGCTCGCCAGGTCGCCGGAGGGCATTGTTTCATGCAGGAGGAACCGGCCACGGCGGCGCAACAGGTGGTGGATTTCCTGCAGGGCTGAGCAACTGTTCCATTAATGGGACACTCAAAGCCATTTTCGCTGGCTACCCGTCGATTGGTCTCATTGATAAGGTTAACCCAGCCTTAGAGAGGAGACTTCTCATGAAAAAGATCCTGGGTATCCACCGCAGCCCGCACGCCCACTGGGTAGGCGATGGTTTTCCGGTGCGCAGCTTGTTCACCTACGACAACCTGGCCAGCCAGATCAGCCCGTTCCTGCTGCTCGATTACGCCGGGCCGCACACCTTTACCCCAACCACCGACCGGCGCGGCGTCGGCCAGCACCCTCACCGTGGTTTCGAGACAGTGACCATCGTTTACCAGGGCGAGCTGGAGCACCGTGACTCCACCGGCGCCGGTGGCTTCATCGGCCCGGGGGATGTGCAGTGGATGACTGCCGCCAACGGCATCATCCATGAAGAGTTCCATTCACCGGCGTTCGCCCGCAGTGGCGGCATGCTCGAGATGGTGCAGCTGTGGGTCAACCTGCCAGCGCGGGATAAACGCGCGGCGGCTGGCTACCAGACATTGCTGGCAACAGACATCCCTGAGGTGGCGCTGGACGGTGACGCGGGCAGCCTTCGGGTCATTGCAGGTAGCTACCAAGGCCATCAGGGGCCGGCGCGGACCTTCACCCCGATGGACGTCTGGGACATGCGCCTGCAGGCGGGTTCGCACGTGCAACTGCCCGTCGCCGCTGGCCGCAATGCGGCGCTGGTCGTGCTGCGTGGCACGCTGCGGGTCAACGGTGAGCGTGACGCCGGCCCGGCCAGCCTGGTACTGCTGGAGCGTACTGGCGAAGACGTGTTGATCGAGGCGCGCGAAGGCGCCAGCGTGCTGTTGCTCAGCGGTGAGCCAATCGATGAGCCCATCGTCGGCTATGGTCCGTTCGTGATGAACAGCCAGGCGGAAATCGCCGAGTCGTTCGACGATTTCCATGCCGGGCGGTTTGGGCAGATGGAGGGTCAAGCGCACTGACGTTCAGGCCCTCTGGCGGCAAGCTGACCGCCTGTCGCCAGGTGCCATCATTGGATCGAACGGTCATGGCCCTTCGCCGTTCTTCCACTAAGGTGCTAGATGATCTCCCGCATTATCATTGCCTTGGCGCATGGACGGCCGCTTGGGCATGCGCATTATCAATTGGCACCCTGCCTGCCAAAGGCGTACTCACATAGCTTCAGGCCATCCATAAGAAGAGAGGGTCGTGACATGTCGTTGATTGGAGTTTCGATGCTTGAAATGCGCCAAATGATCGAACAGGCCTGCCTGCCTGACCGCTGCGAAGTCAGTTGCACCGACGGTACCAGCCTGACCATCCGGCTGGGCCAAGGGCAAAGCCTGGAGGAGGGCGTTACCCTCACCGGGGTGCCATTGCAGCAGCTGAACAGCTGCCGCGACGTGGTGAACCTGGTCGGCCAGTTGCATGCGCTGCGTGCCAGCCACCCAGCGCCGATGCGGGCGATCGCCTGACCGCCCCTCGCGTGCCGGTCAGCCCAGGCTGGCCGGCCGCACGTACTCCGGCATCAAGCCGTTGGTCCAGAACAGGATCATCGACACCAGGATGGTCACCAACAGCAACAACCCCACGCCCCAGACACAGGTCGCGAACAGCATCGCCTGTTCCTTGCGCAAGCGCAGAAAGGTCTGCAGCCCGCCATACAACAGCACCGTGGCGTAGGCGGAAGCCGCTACCAGCACGATAAGCGCCAGCCAGCGGATCGGCACCAGGCCAATTACCCCGGCAAAGAACCACGGCGAGGCACAGTAGGCGGCAAAGCCAATGCACTGGCCCAGTGTGGGTTGCACGTCGAAGCCGCGTGACATCCAGCGGATCATCACGCCCATCAGCATGACCCCGACCACCGTGGTGGCATACAGCAACCCGGCCAACTGCGCCGCGCTGCCCATACTCAGGCGCACCCGCTCCTCGGCGGCCAGGCTCCAGCCGAAGGTGGTGGTGCCAACGAACAGGCACAGTGCGGGGATGAGTGCCAATACCAGCAGGCGCGGAAGGTATTGCTGAGGGTGGTCTTCTTCGGCGCGGCGGATGTCCATCCAGGCGTCGGAAGGGTGAGTGAAGAGCTTGAGCAACGGACTGTTCATGGCGTTCTCCTCAAGGCGCAGGCCTTTAATTATGGAGACGCGCTGTTTGCGGCAGGTTCAGCCAGGTTCGCCGCCGTTGATCGGCTTATTGCAGCTCGACCAGTAGATTCAAGCCGCCATCACCACATTTGCCCTGATCGCGGACTACGCCATGGTAACTACGCCCGTCCCATACGAACGCCACGCTGTGGGCGCGTTCGACTTTATCGGGGAGCGGTGGGCAAATGTGCAGCCGCAGGGCAGGGCGGCCCTGCAGGTTGAGGGCGGCGAGCTGGCACTGGCATTCAACGCTTTGGGCTATCGGGCCGAACAGCGTATCCCGCACGTAGTCGAGCTGCAGGTTGGCATTGGGCGAACGGCCGGGCATCTTCATTGCTGCTGGGCTCCTGCAAAAGGACCTATATCGTTTTTTTGAAAGCACCCATACGCAGACGTTCAACTTTTTTGCAGGAGGCCAATCGCCTGCAAATGACAATGCATATCGTCCCCCGATGTGGGGAATTCTTGCGGGGGATCCTCCCCAAACTGGTTCGATTGCTAACATAAACTATTGATTCAATACGGTATTTTGTTCTGGCATACACCTTGCTGAACCTCTCGCAGAGTTTCTGTGTCCCGGAGGTGCAGCATGTCCATCCCGAACAAAGGCCCCGTCCTGACATCACTCGTCATCGCCCTGCTGGGCTGGGCAGCGACCAGCGAAGCGGCGGTGCAATGCCAGCGTACCTTGGTGGCCAACGTAGTTGCCCTGGACCAGCCACTGATGTTCAACCGCCTGGGCGCGCAAAACGCCAATGGCATGATGTTCGCCCTGCGTGAGGACGTGGTGGACGACAAGCAGGTGCCGCTGAGCAAGGGCGGGGCTGCGGTGCCGGGCAAGGTGACCCTGCGCCCGGACAAGCGCCCGCGCCCCATCGTGCTGCGCGTAGCGGCTGGCGAATGCCTGACGGTCAACCTCACCAACCTGCTCGACTACCGCGCCAACCCCAACAAGCATGGCATCGAAGCCGAGGAACCCGAGGGTGAGGAAGGCGAAGAAGGGCCGGAAACCGAAGTCGAGAACGAAAGCGGCGAAGGCCTGGTGGCAGACGAGCAGGTTGCCGAACGCCTGGTCGGTTTCCAGGTCAATGGCATGCAGGCGGTCAACAGCATTGCCGACATTTCCGCCAACACCGGCCGCAATGGCAATTTCCTGGTAAGCCCGGGCAGCACCCGCAGCTATACCCTCTACGCCGAACGCGAAGGGGCCTTCGCCGCCACCAGCAAGGCGGCCACCTTCGGCGGCGAAGGCACGGCGGGCAACGTCTCCAATGGCCTGTTTGGCCAGGTGGTGGTAGTGCCCAAAGGTGGGCGTGCCTACCGCAACACGTTGACCGAAGAAGAAATGCGCCTGGCCACCACCGGGCGCACGCCGACCGGGCAGCCGGTGGTCAACTACGAAGCCCGCTACCCACAGCAGGAGCCCTGGATCACAGAAGGCAAGGCGGGCAAGCCGATCATCGCCATGGTCGACGGCAACCAGATCCTCAACAGCGAAACCGATGCCATCGTCATGGGCCCCAACCCCGATGGCAGCTTCCCCAAGGCCACCTACCCGCTGGAAAGCATCGGCAAACGCAACCCGGCGCTGCCCAACCGCCTGGATGCGTTCCGCGACTTCGCCGCGCAGTTCGCCGACGAGGTTGCCGGCACCCAGGCCTTCCCTGGGTACTGGGCTGACCCGGTGATGGGGCATGTGCTGGAACCGGCGCGTGACTCGTTCATGATCAACTACGCCTCGGGTGGCATGGGCGCCGAAGTGGTGGCCAACCGGCTGGGTGTCGGCCCTATGCATGACTGCCTGTCGTGCGCCTATGAAGAGTTTTTCCTCAGTGCCCATACCGTGGGTGATATCGGCACCCTGGTGGATGTGCCGGCCAACGTCGGCCTGGAGCATATCCGCCCCGGCGAAGTACCACCGGCCAGTGCCACCGGGGTCAAGGCCAGCATGGCGCTGTACCCGGCCGAGCCTGCCAACGTGCACCACAGCTACATCGGTGACTTCACCAAGTTCCGCAACACCCACAACGGCCACGAGCAACACATCTTCCATTTGCACGGGCACCAGTGGCTGTTCAACCCCAATGACGACAATTCCGACTACATCGACGCCCAAGGCATCGGTGCGGGTGTCGGCTACACCTACGAAATCGCCAACGGCGGCTCCGGCAACCGTAACCGGGTAGCTGGCGATGCCATCTACCACTGCCACTTCTACCCGCACTTCGCCCAGGGCATGTGGGCCATGTGGCGGGTGCACGACGTGTTTGAAGAGGGCACCCGCCTGGAGGTCAGCGGGCAGGGCGCCAACGGCTTCCACACCACCCCGTTTGCCCTGCGCAGCGGCAAACCGGCAGCCGGCGCGCGGGCCTTGCCAGACGGCGAGATCGTTGCCGGCACGCCGATCCCGGCCATCGTGCCGCTACCCGGCAAAGCCATGGCACCGATGCCGGGCAAAGTGGTGGTGGTGCCCAAACTGTCCGAAACCCTGGTCGCCGCCCAGGACGAAGACGACGAGGAGGAGGGTGACGATGACCACGGCCATGAGCCTGCAGCACCCAAGGCCATCGGCTCACTGGCGCTGGTCGACCGCAGCGAGAGCAACCGCAACGCCGACGGCACCCTGAAAAACCCAGGCTACCCGTTCTGGATCGGCGGCATGGAAAGCAGCGTCGGCAACCGCCCGCCAACCCCGCCACTGGACATGCTCGACCCGGCCCTGGCCCGGCAACTGAAAGACAGCGGCAAGGCCCTGTGGGCCAACCTTGACCCCAACCAGGTCGATGGCTGGGACGGTGGCCTCGGCCGCCATGCCCTGGACGGCGTGTCGGCAGGCGGCGAAGCCGTGACCACCACCACCAAGCTGGACTTCTCCAAGGTGGTGCACAAGGCCAAGCCGATCTACATGCCCGAAGAAGGCACCGATGTCGAGCAGGCCGCCATGCAGTTCCATGCCCAGGCCGAGCACGCCAGCTATGCGTTGATCCCTGGCAGCCAGCCGGTGGCCAAGGCGTTTCGCACCAACGGCGCGCTGCCCACCGCAGGCGCCCCGTTCTACGAACCGTGCATGGATGACCGCGGCAAGCGCCTCACGCAGTCTTCGGGGGTGGGCGAGTTCTTCAGCGGCGAGAGCCCCACGGGCCTGAACTTCCGTGGCGCGTCCACCTTTACCGCCGACCGCCCGCGCATCTACAAGGGCGCCAACATTCAGTTCGACGCGGTGTACAACAAGGTCGGCTACCACTTCCCGCAGGCACGCATCATCGCGCTATGGGAAGACGCCTGGCCGGTGATCACCAAACAGCGGCCGCCTGAGCCGCTGGTGATGCGCATGAACACCTTCGACTGCACCATGTACCAGCACACCAACCTGATCCCATCGTTCTACGAGATGGACGACTACCAGGTGCGCACCCCGACCGACGTGATCGGCCAGCATATCCACCTGCCCAAGTGGGACCTGACCGCCGCCGACGGCTCGGCCAACGGCTGGAACTACGAGGACGGCATTCTTTCGCCCGGCAGTGTGGTCGAGCGCGTGCATGCCATCCGCGCCTTCAACAACTGCAGCGAAGGCGACAGCCGTGACGGTACCGCCGCCTGCCCGAAAGCCAGACAGCACCCGTACTTTGGCCGCTTCGGCCGCGCCGACTGGCTGGGTGCACGCACCGCCATGCAGCGCTGGTTCGCCGACCCGTTGGTCAACGTGCACAACGTCGACCGGGGCCTGGGCACCATCTTCACCCACGACCACCTTGGCCCATCGACCCATCAGCAATTGGGCCTGTACGCCACCGTGCTGGCCGAACCTGCCGGTTCCACCTGGTACCACGCCGAAACCGGCGAGCAACTGTACAACCCGGCCACTCGCCAGGACGGTGGCCCAACGTCGTGGCAGGCGGTGATCCAGACCGGCGACCACGATGGCGATGGCAAGAACGACAGCTACCGCGAGTTCTTCCTCGAATACAGCGACTTCCAGCACGCCTATGAAGCCGGCGTGTATGTGGGCGCAGGCCCAGACGGTGTGCCTAACGGCCAGGCCTACCCTGCAACCGCCGACAGCTTCCGCTACGCCATCAACCCACCCGTGCGTGGCAAGGCGTCGAACCTGCTGGAGGCCATCGTCGAGGAGCGCGGCGGCATCAACCCTGGCTGCCCGAGCCGGCCGTGCCCGCAGGCGATTTCGGTGGATGACCCGGGCATGTTCGTCGTCAACTACCGCAACGAGCCGCTGGCGCTGCGCGTATTCGACCCGAACAAGGTCGGCCCGGATGGCAAACGCGGCATGCAGGCCGACGGCCTGGGCGGTGACTTGAGCTATGCCCTGCAGACCCGCACCGACCGTGCCATCCCGGCCATGAACCTGGCGCCTTCGGCGATCACCTCGGCAGTCGGCCCCACCGGCGGCACCACGCTGTTCCCACCCCACATCAACAAGGCCGGCAGCGAACCGGGCGACCCGTTCACGCCGATGCTGCGCACCTACTCCGGTGACAACGTGCGCCTGCGCATGCACGCCGGTGGCCATGAAGAGGAGCACAACATCACATTGCACGGCGTGAAGTGGCTGCAGAACGGCACGGGCTTTGGCAACAGCTCCAACTCGGGCTGGAAGTCGTCGCAGATGATCGGCATCTCCGAGCAGCTGGGCTTCATGGCGCCGGTGTCGATGATCTCCAGCTCCGCCGCCACCAACGGTGACTACCTGTACTCGCTGGACGCGGCCCTGGAAGGCTACTGGAACGGGATCTGGGGCGTCATGCGCAACTACACCGCGCAACGTGCCGACCTGTTCCCGCTGCCCAACAACCCGCAGCCGGTGGCCATGCGCAACACCGTGAACTTCGACGGTATCTGCCCGAAAACCACGGCCAACCCCAACGGCATCGGTACCCGCACCACGGTCAAGCGCAGCTACGAGATCGTCGCCGCGCTGGCCAACGACATCCTCGAGAACCGCAACGGGGTCAGCATCAACGACCCGGCCGGGCTCGGCCAGCATGTCGGCGGCCCGCTCAAGGCCAATGGCGGCACGCTGGTGTTCAACAGCCGCAAGACCAGCATCGCGCAGGTCAGCGGCGTCGACCCCGAGGATGGCGAGCCCTTCACCATTGGTGGCCACAGTGCCCCGCTGCACGACCCGACCGCGGTGCTGTACGTACGCAAGGCCGACCTCGACGCCAGCACCGGCAAGCTCAAACCGGGCGTGCCCGTGGAGCCGCTGATCCTGCGTGCCAACGCCGGTGACTGCATCAGCATCACCCTGGAGAACCGCCTGCCGCTGGTGATGCCAGACCTGCCGACCACCGCGGTGATGCACAACGTGGTCAAGCGCGACCGGTTCGACAGCGAAGGGGCCACGGCGTTTGCCAACAACCTGATGCGCCCGTCCAGCCACGTGGGCCTGCACGCGCAACTGCTGGCCTATGACATCACCAAGTCCGACGGTGCCAACATCGGCCTCAACCCGGTGCAGACCGTGCCACCCCGCGCCGGCACCAGCGGCGCCTACCCCAGCAAGGTGTACCAGTACTACGCGGGGCACCTGGAGCGTGAAGGCAAACCCGTGCTGCAACTCGGCCGCACGGTAGACAACATCAACACCACGGCGATCGAATTCGGCGGCTTCAACCTGACCCCGTCGGACTTCATCAAACAGCCGCAGAAAGGCCTGGTCGGCGCCATGAGCGTCCTGCCGCAGACCGCCACCTGGACCGAGGACACCGCCAGTCGTGCCCAGGCCACCGTGAAGGTCACCGGCCAGCCAGACTACCGCGACTTCGTCACCGTCTGGCAGCGCGCGCTGAACATGCGCTGGGCCGATGGCCGCCCGGTGGAGGGCATCAACACCGAAGGCAACGGCGCTGCGGGCGACCCGCAGGACAACGGCAACATGGCGGTCAACTACAAGACCGAACCGCTGTGGCTGCGCTTCGCCATGGCGCCCGACTCGCCGTTCGGCCGCGCCGATGGCTTGGGCTTCGGGGATGTCCCCAATGCCCACATGGCCTATGCCAACGCCCTGATCGGTGGCGACCCGCAAACCCCGGTGCTGTACGCCAAGCCAGGCCAGCCGGTGCGCAACCACATCGTCATGCCCAGCGGTGGCAGCCGTGGCATGACCTACCAGCTCGATGGCCACCTGTGGCCGCTGCACAACTACCAGGCCGAGAAGAACGACCTCGACGGCTACCCGATGAACCTGCCTGGTATCGGCTCGGTGCGCTTCGGCTACAACCCGATGGCCATGTACATCGGCGCCCAGGAGAGCGTGCTGCCCGCAGCGCACTTCAGCTTCATGTTGCCGAGCGCCGGGGGGGCCAACGCGGTGCCGGGGGACTACCTGTTCCGCGACTATGCCGCCTACGGCAACCTCTCGGGGTTGTGGGGGATTCTGCGGGTTACCAACGATGCACCGCCAGCAACGGCACCGGCACAATAAGAAAAGGGGCGTACCACCATGTATAACAAGAAAACTCGCCCTGCCATGCTGGGGGTATTGATAGGCGCGGCGCTGATCGGCCTGGGCGTGGCCTACGAAACGCTCTGGTGCGACCCGCGCGAGCTGCTGCAGGAGCCTGCCGACCCGCAGGCCCTGCACCGGCTCAGCCGCGACGGCTTGACGGTGGAGTTCGAGGCTCGGCCACTGGCGGGCGGTGAACTGCGCGAGGGCGCCTTCGCCAACATCCGCTTCAAGGTCACCGACCAGGCCAGCGGCCAGCCGCTGTCGGGCATGGCGCCGGGGGCGTGGATCGACCCGGCCCAGGCGGCCCCGCTGGAAACCACCCGTGAGCAGAGCTGCAAAGCCCGTGTCGCGCTGTTTCTCAAGAGCAGCATCGGTGCAAGGCCGCTGCTGGACCTGAACAGTTACTTCCTGCTGGTGCTGAACAAGGACGCCAGCCTGACGGTAATCGACCCGACGGTGTCGGTGGGCGGTATCACCAGCACCCTGGCGCGCATCGAGCTGCCGGGCCGGCCCATGGACTGGGTGGCCACTGGCGATGACAAGCAGGTGTTCGTGTCGATCCCCGAGCGCGGCCAGGTTGCGGTGATCGACACCGAAACCTTCACCCGCGTGGCGACCCTGGAGGCCGGCGAGGTGCCCTTGCGTGTGGCGCTGCAACCCGACCAGCACCGGCTGTGGGTCGGCAACAACAGCGACGACCCGGCCAAGGGCGGGGTAACGGTGATCGATGTACCGGGCCGCAGCACGCTCAAGAGCTTCGCCACAGGGTCGGGGCACCACGAAATCGCCTTCAGCACCGACTCGCGCTACGCCTTTGTCAGCAACCGCGACGGCGGCACCCTGAGCATCATCGACATCCCCGAAATGCGCCTGGTAAAAACCCTGGAGGTCGGCCCGCACCCCTTGGCGGTGGCCTATTCGGCGCTGTCCCAGGCGGTGTACGTGAGCGATGGCTCGGAGGGCACGGTGCGTGTCTACGATGCCCGCACCCACCAATTGCGCCACACGGTACAGGCCGAGCAGGGCCTGGGCCCGATGCGCTTCAGCAGCGATGGGCGCTACGGCATCGTGCTCAACACCCTGGAAAACCAGGCCTTGGTGATCGATGCCAGCACCGACAAGCTGATCCACCGCATCCCGGTGGCGGCCGAGCCCTACCAGCTGACCTTCACCAAAGGCTATGCCTACGTGCGCGGCCTGGCGTCGTCCAGGGTCAGCATGATCAACCTGAGCAGCCTGGGCGAGGGGCGTCAGCCCATCGTCCAGGGCTTCGAAGCCGGCCCTGCCGCGCCGCGCCAGGCCGGTGACCTGCCGCTGGCCCAGGGGCTGTCGGTGTCACGCGATGACAACTCTGTGTTCGTGGTCAACCCCGTGGACAACACCACCTACTTCTACGCCGAGGGCATGAACGCGCCGATGTCCGGCTACAACAACCGTGGCCACCAGGCCCGCGCGGCCATCGTCATCGACCGCAGCCTGCGCGAGCTGGCACCGGGGGTGTATGGCTCGACGGTGAAAATGCCGGCGGCGGGCAAGTTCGACGTGGCGTTCCTGCTCAACCAGCCGCAGATCATCCACTGCTTCAGCACCGATGTGGCGGCTGCGCCCGACGCCAGCAAGCGCAAGGGCGCGCACGCCGAGTTCATCGGCCTCGACCAGCCCCTGCCGCAGCACAGCGCCTTCACCGCCAAGGTGCGCATCGTCGGCGACGATGGCCGCCCGCGCGTCGGCCTGGACGACCTGACCTTGCGCTACTTCCTGGCACCGTCGTCGATGCCACGCAACCTGCGCCTGGAAGAAGTGGGCGAGGGCGTGTACCAGGCCGCGCTGCAGCTGCCCGAGGCCGGTGCCTGGTACCTGCATGTGCAGTCGCCGTCGCTCGGGCGCAAGTTCACCGAAGAAAACTACACCAGCCTGCGCGTCCTGCCGGCCGCAGCGTCTGCCGCTTCCCAGACTGAAGTGAGGAATGTGCAATGAACGCCAAGCATTCTTGCAAGCTGCTTGCCCTGAGCCTGGCCCTGGCCGGCTTCAGCAACCTGGCCCTGGCCCATGCCGGCCATGACCACAACGGCCCTGCCGAACCACAGGCAGCGGCGCGCCAGGAAAAGGCCAGCGTGCGCTTTGCCGATGTGTCGCTGCTGGACCAGAACGGCATGCCGGTGCGCCTGGAGAAGGACCTGGTTGGCGAGCACCTGGTGGTCATGGGCTTCATCTACACCAGCTGCACCACCGTGTGCCCGGTGGTGTCGTCGATCATGGGCAAGGTCCAGCAGCAATTGGGCGGCAGGGTTGGCGAGGAAATCCGCCTGGTGTCGATCAGCGTCGACCCGCAGCGTGACGATTCCAGGCGCTTGCAGAACTATGCCAAGGCCTTCCAGCACGGCCCGGGCTGGAGCTGGCTGACCGGCTCGCCATACGCCATTACCGAAACCCTGAAAGGCCTGGGCAGCTTCAGCGCCGACCTGACCCAGCACCCGCCGTTGATCCTGGTGGGTGACGGGCGCAGCGGCCACTGGACACGCTACTACGGCTTCACCGACCCGGCCGTGCTGATTGGCGAAATCAACCGCCTCAGCGCCCGCCGTGTGCACGCCAAGAGCACCGCCATCGCCGAACATCAGGAGGTGCAACCATGAGCACTCACGCCCCCCGCCATGGCGCCATGCGCAGCTTCGACTGGCTGGTCCTGGCCGGTTGCCTGTGGATTTTCGCCTCGATGGCCATGGCCCACGAAGGCCATGCGCCCCAGGCCCCCAGCCCGCAACCGGCGCCACCGACCATGGCCAGCGGCGGCGGCACCCGCGATGCCCAGGCGTGGTTCACCGACACCGTGCTGCAGGACCAGAACGGCCGTGCGCTGCGCTTCTACAGTGACGTGCTCAAGGACAAGGTGGTGATGCTCAACGTGATCTTCACCCACTGCACCGACGCCTGCCCGCTGATTACCCGCAAGCTGCGTGAAGTCCGCGAGGCCATGGGCCCGGCGCTGGCCAGCCAGGTGACCTTCGTGTCGATCAGCAGCGACCCGCTCAACGACACCCCGGCAGCGCTCAAGGCGTTTGCCCAGAAGCAGGGCGTGGACAGTGCCAACTGGCTGTTCCTGACCGGCGACAAGGCCAGTGTCGACCTGGTGCTGGGCCGCATCGGCCAGTTCCTGCCCAGCCCCGAACAGCACTCGACCCAGCTGATAGCCGGTGACGTAGCCGGCAAACGCTGGAGCAAGATCCGCCCCGATGCGCCGCCAGCGGCCATCGCCCAGCGCATGCAGCTGCTGGCCCAGCCTTTGGCGGGGCGGTAAATGGCACTTGACCCTGGAGCCGTCAGTGTTCCTGTGGGCCTCATCGCCGGCAAGCCGGCTGCCACAGGGTATGCAGCGCGGCGCCCAACCGTGTGGGAGCCGGCTTGCCGGCGATGAGGCCAGAATGAACAGAGCTGGATTCATGCTGATGCTTGGCTTGGCTGTCTGTGCCCCAGCCTTGGCGTTGGAGCTTACTGCCAGCGAACAAGCCGGCAAGCGTCTCTACCGCGAAGGCCTGTCCAGCAGCGACGCCCAACTCACCGCCCGCGTCGGCGCCAGCAACATGACCGTGCCCGCCAGCGTGCTGCCCTGCGCCAGTTGTCACGGCACGGACGGCCAGGGCCGCGCCGAAGGGGGGGTGCGCCCACCAAGCCTTGACTGGCAACGCCTGGCCCTCGGCCAAGGCCCACGCCAGAGCAACGGGCGTAGCTATCCAGCCTACACCGGTGCCACCCTGGGCAGGGCCATCCAGCACGGCGTAGACCCTGCCGGCAACCGTCTCGACCCGGCCATGCCGCGCTTCGAGCTGACCCTGGCCGACCAGCGCAACCTCAACGCCTACCTGAAACGCCTGGCAGAAGACCGCGACCCGGGTGTAGAGGAGGGGGTATTGCGCCTGGGCACCTTGATACCCACCACGGGGCCATTGGCGGGCGCCGGCCATGTGGTGCGCGCCGTGCTTGAAGACGGCGTAGCACAACTCAACCAGCAGGGCGGCATTCATGGCCGGCGCCTGGAACTGCTGGTGGCCGACCCCGGGGACGATCAGGCCAGCGCCGAGCAAGCCCTGCAGCGGTTGCTCGGTGAACAGCAGGCCTTTGCCCTGGTCAGCCCATTGGCGCCGATGCTCGACCAGCGCCTGGCCACGGTGCTTGAACAGCAAGGCGTGCCCTTGATCGGCAGCGCGCCGCGCAGTGGCGGCAGTGTGCAGATATTCGACCCGCTGCCGGGCATCGACACCCAATTGCTGAGCCTGGCCGCCCATGCCCGCGCCAACCTTGGCCTGGCACCGGGCGCCCTGCGCGTGGTGTACGCCGGCACCGATCAGGCAGCGTTGGCCGAGCTCGTGCGCGAGCGCTTGCAGCAGCAGGGTTGGCAGCCCGCACCGATCGAGGCCTTCAGCGGCCAGGCCGTGCAGGGGCAGGGGGTAGTTTTCATCGGCCGCGCCCAGGCCTTTGCCGAACTGGCGGCGGCGTTGCAGGCGGCAGGCCGAGCACCCTACCTGTTCGCCGCCTCCAGCCAAGTGACCGGCGCCGTGGCCGCGCTGCCTGCGTACTGGTCGCAACGGGTATTCCTGGCCTATCCGTTCGTGCCTGGCGACTGGACCGAGCAGGGCATGGCGAGCTTGGCCGGCCTGCAGCAGCGCCAACGCCTCGACCCGCGCCAGGCGTCGCTGCAGGTCAACACCCTGTGCGCCCTGCGCCTGCTGACCGAGGCCCTCAAACAAAGTGGCCGCGACCTCAGCCGCGAGCGCCTGGTGGCGGCCCTGGAGGGCCTGCATGACATCGACACCGGCCTTACCCCCGCGCTCGGCTTCGGCCCGGGCCGGCGCCAGGGCATGGCCGGTGCCCACGTGGTCGCGGTGGCCCTGCCCGGGCCGCGCTTCACATCTGTCGCCCCGTACCGGCCGGTGCCGGTCAGCCCTTGAGCGGAGGTTGCCATGCGTACCCTGTTGCTGTGCCTGTTACTGGTGGTCGCCAAGGCGAGCTGGGCCGATATGCCTGCCGCGCGGGTCAATGGTGTGGACATCGGCGTGCTGCGCCTGGAGCGCTATTTCAGCGAATACCTCGAGGCCCAGGGCCGTGCGCTCAGCAGTATCCGCAACCCGACGTTGTACAAGCGCCTGCGCAGCCAGGCCCTGGATGAGCTGATCGACAAGGAGTTGCTGTGGCAGGAAGCGCAACGCCGCGGCATCGCCATCAGCGACGAACAGGTAGCGGCGCAGGTGGGTGAGGTGGAGGCGGCATTCGGCAGCCCGGCGCTGTTCGAAAGGCGCCTGGCCGATGCAGGTTTCGACCGGGCAGCTTACGCTGAGTACATGCGCCACGAGCTGGCTTCGCAGCAGGTATATGCCCAGCTCAGCGCGGTGCCGGCGCCCACCCAGGCCGAGGTAGAGGCGTTCTACCAGGCCAATCGCAAAACACTGCAAGGCGTACAGAACCAAAGTGATAACCCTTCGGTCATACGCGAACAGGGCCTGGTGCTGGCCAGGGGCGCGCTCATCGCGCAATTGCAGACGCAGGCACGGCAAACCGTGCGCCAACGTTTGCGCGAATCCGCTAAAGTGGAACTCGCTGACTGACGGCCCCTCCAGCGTTTCCCCAAAGCTGGGGAATAAAGGCTTGGCAAAGTGCCATCAGGTGCCCCGGATGTGGGGCACCGCGCCTGCGGCTGTTTCTGGGGGCATTAAAGATACTAGCCAGATCAATGGCTTACAGTGGTGCGACATGACTATTCACGCCTGGCACGAAGCCTGCTCAAGCCTTACCAAGGCCGCACTTCGCAGACCGGGGAACCGGGCAGTTCTTGGGAGTCGACCTTGGTGAACAGAGTATTGGTAGTCGATGACGAACAGACCCTTGCGCAGAACCTGCAGGCGTATTTGCAGGCGCAAGGCCTGGAAGTCCATGTTGCCCACGACGGTGCCAGTGGTATCGGCCTGGCTGAGAGCCTGGCACCGGGTGTGATTGTGCTGGATTACCGCTTGCCCGACATGGAGGGGTTTCAGGTCCTGCAGACCGTGCGCAAGAACAGGCAGTGCCATTTCGTGCTGATCACCGCCCACCCGACCGCCGAGGTCCGTGAGCGCGCCGCCGAACTTGGCGTGACCCATGTCCTGTTCAAGCCGTTCCCGCTGGTGGAACTGGCCCGCGCGATCTTCGACCTGATGGGCATCGAGCGCCGGCGCAGGGCCACGGACAACCCGGCAGAAGGGTACGTCGAACGACGCCATACCAGGAACGAATCGTTCCCCCTGCAGTTGTACGATGGTAGCTGGGTCCTGGCAGACCGCCGCCGTAATGGCGGCAAGCCCCCCGGGCCTGACGACGACCAACTGCTCACAGGGGAATAGCGGCGCCCGCAGCCCTCACCGAGCCTGCGACGCGCCCCCTGAGCGGAGTCGCAGGCCATGTCCGATGCATTCGATATAGGAGCGGGTTTATCCGCGATAGGGCGCAACCCGGCCTGCCTGCCAGCGGGCTACCCCCGGGAGCTCCTGGCCCAGGCCCGCCTGCAAGCCAGCGATGAGCGCCTGCTCAACTGCCTGGAACGTCTTGCCTGCGACACCCCCGACACCTTCGTCCGCCGCCTGGGCGCCACCCTGCATTACCCGGTGCTGTGCAGCCAGGCGTTGCTGGCCAGCACCCCGCGCTTCGACAAGGCCAGCCTGGCCCAGTGCCTGAAGCGCGAATTCGTGCTGATAGAGCAGGGCGGCAACCTGTGTGGCGTGTTCGCCGACCCCTTCGACCACAGCCGCCTGGCCTGGATCGACGACGTGCTGCAAGGCGCGCCGCTGTACCTGGCCCACGCCGCCGACCTTGCCACCTTCCTGGCGCGCCACGAAGAAAGCTTCCACGCCGTCGATGCCCTCGACCACGACGCCGAGGCCAGCAGCGAAAGCGACCCGCTGCAGCGGCTGTCGCTGACCAGCATCAGCGAAGACCAGAGCAAGGTGGTCAAGCTGGTCAACTCGACCCTCTACGACGCCCTCAAGCAGCATGCCAGCGATATCCACCTGGGCATGACCGGCCAGGGCCTGACCATCAAGTACCGCATCGACGGCGTGCTCAACGGCGCCGGCAAGGCCAGCGGCAGCGCCTTCGCCGACCAGGTCATCTCGCGCATCAAAGTGATGGCCGAGCTCGACATCGGCGAGAAGCGGGTGCCCCAGGACGGCCGCTTCAAGGTCGCCGTAGGTGACCGCCAGATCGACTTTCGCGTGTCGATCATGCCGAGCATCTTCGGTGAAGACGCGGTGCTGCGGGTGCTCGACAAGCAGGACTTGTCCGACCGGGTCAGCGGCGTGCAGCTGCAGGCCCTGGGCTTTGCCGACGAAACCCTGCGCGCCTTGCGCCGCCTGGCTGCCGAACCCTATGGCATGATCCTGGTCACCGGGCCCACCGGCAGCGGCAAGACCACCACCCTGTACGCCATGATCAGCGAGATCAACCACGGCGTGGACAAGATCATCACCATCGAAGACCCGGTCGAATACCAGCTGCCCGGCGTGCTGCAGATCCCGGTCAACGAGAAGAAAGGCCTGACCTTCGCCCGCGGCCTGCGCTCGATCCTGCGCCACGACCCGGACAAGATCCTGGTCGGCGAGATCCGCGACCCCGACACCGCGCAGATCGCCGTGCAGTCGGCGCTCACCGGCCACCTGGTGTTCACCACCATCCACGCCAACAACGTCTTCGATGTGATCGGCCGCTTCAGCCAGATGCAGGTCGACCCCTACAGCTTCGTTTCTGCGCTCAATGCCGTGCTGGCCCAGCGCCTGATCCGCCTGGCCTGCCCGCACTGCTGCACCCCCTGCGAGGCCGATGACGAAATCCTCGCCGCTTCCGGCCTGACCCGCGACGCCGTGCATGGCTGGCAGTTCGTCCGCGCCCAAGGCTGTGGCCAATGCCGCGGCAGTGGCTATCGCGGGCGCAGCGCCATCGCCGAACTGCTGCACCTGGACGACGACCTGCGGCAGATGATCGTCGAACGCCGGCCGCTCGCGCAGATCAAGGCGCTGGCCTGCCAACGCGGCCTGCGCCTGCTGCGCGCATCCGCCCTGGACCTGGTCCGCGAGGGCCGCACCACACTCGAGGAGATCAACCGTGTCACATTCATTGCGTGATCATGCCTCCCACAAATACTGCGCCGTGCTCGGTGCAGAAGGTGTCGGCCTGGGCCGCTGGCACGCTAACCAGCACCAGTGGCTGGGCAGCCGCGAGTTCACCTGCGACGCTGCGCAACCGGCCTGGGAAGCCGCCTTGCAGGTGCTCGCCGCACTGCTGGCCGAACACACCGTGCGTGGTGGCCAGTTGCAGGTGCTGCTGTCGGCCCGCTTCAGCCGCTTCTGCCTGGTGCCCTGGAGCGATGCCATCAGCCATCCGCGCGAGCTGGACGCCTACGCCCGTGCCTGCTTCGAGAACCTGTATGCGCAGCCGCTGGACGACTGGCGCATCGTTCTGTCACCAGAGCCGGCTGGCGCCGCGCGCATCGCCACCGCGCTGCCCCAGGCCCTGCTGCAAGGCCTGCAAGCGCTGGGCCGGGACAGCCACCTGCGGCTGCGCTCGGTGCAGCCGTACCTGATGGCCGCGTACAACCGCTGCTCGGCACAACTGCAGCAGGGCGACTTCCTGTTCGTGCTCGCCGAACCCCGCCGCAGTGTGCTGCTGCTGGCCGCAGGCGGCGCCTGGCAGCAGGTATTGGCGCAAGGCTGCGCCGACAGCGACCAGGCCTTGCAGGCACTGATCGAGCGCACCTGCGAGCTGTATGGCGAGCAGATGCCACGGGTCTACCTGCATGCCCCGGGCCGGGGTGACGTGCCGCAACTGGCGGCGGTGCAGCTGTGCCAACCGGCCAGCGAAGCCGACCCACTGTGCGCCATGTGGCGAGCGGTGGCCTGAGATGCGCCGCCTAGACCTGGAATTCCAACCCCGGCGCAGCAGCCCGCTGGCCTGGTCGCTGCTGGTGCTCGGCGGCGCCGTAGTGGCCGTGCTGGTACTGCTGCAACAGCACCTGCAAACCGAACAGCTGGCCCTGGAAACCCGCGTGCACGGCCTTGAGTTGCAACTGGGCCGCCGCCCGGCCACCGCTGCACCGCAGAGCAGCGCCGCCAGCCGCGAACAGGCGGAAAACCTGGCACAGATGCGCAGCGTCTCGCAGCAACTGCAGCGGCCCTGGCAGCAACTGTTCGCCATGCTCGAAGCGCAGCCGCAGGAAGACGTCGCCCTGCTCAGCATCACCCCCGATGCGCGCAAGGGCCAGGTCCGCATTGCCGCCGAAGCGCGCAACCTCGAAGCGATGCTGCAATACCACCACCGCCTGGAGCAGAGCGCCGAGCTAAGTGATGTGTCGCTGCTCAACCATGAGGTGGTGGCGGGCCAGCCCGAGCACCCGGTGCGCTTCACCCTCACTGCCACCTGGGAGACCGGCCATGCGCGCCCCTGACTCCATAAGCAGCCTGATCCTCCACGAGCAGCTGCGCCGCATTGGCCCGGTCGGCCTGGCTGGCGCCGCGGTCGCCGCACTGGCGGTGGGCATTGCGCTGGCCGGTGTACTGCCGCAGTGGCAAACCCTGCGCGAACTGCGCGCCACCGAGGCCGATGCCAGCGCCCAGGTCGAGCGGGTCAAGCGCGGCGAACTGAAGATTGCCGTCAAGCCCGAGCAGCTAGCGCTGGACACCCTGCGTCAGCAGCTGCCGGGGCAACCCGAGGCCAGCGAGCTGATCGAGCGCCTGTACCACCTGGCCAGCGCCGAGCACATCAGCCTGGCGCGTGGCGAGTACGCCCTGGGCGTCGATCCGAAGACCCAGCTGGCGCGCTACCAGATCGTCCTGCCGGTACGCGGCAGCTACCCGCAGATCCGCGGCTTCCTGCGCGGGCTGCTGGGGCAACTGCCCACCCTGGTGCTGGAAGACCTCGAGCTGCAACGCAAACGCATCGGCGACAGCGAGCTCAACGGCCGCCTGCGCATGACCCTTTACCTGTCGAGGTCGTGATGAACACTCAGCGCGCAGTGATGTGGGTCGGGTTTCTGGGGGTAGCCGGGGCATTGGCCTGGGCGCCAGGGCATTGGTTTGGCCAGGAAGGTGAGGTGGCCCCCATCGCCGGCAAGCCGGCGCCTACAACACCGACCTCTGTGGGAGCCGGCTTGCCGGCGATGAGGCCGGAACAGGCCTCCAGAGACCTCTTCCCCCGCCAGCAATGGACCGCCCCGCAAACCCTGGCCACGGTCACCGAACAACCTGTAATCACCACGCCGGTAGTGGCGGCTGCCCCCACGGCGCCCGCGCTGCCTTTCCAGTTCATCGGCCGCATCGGCGACCGCGACGACCTGCAGATCTTCCTGCAGAGCGGCGAAAAGCTCTACGTCGTGCGCCAGGGCGACGTGATCGAAGACACCTACCGCCTTGACCGGGTCTCGGCCAACGAGCTGGACCTGGTCTACCTGCCCTTGCATCAGTCGCAGACTCTGTCTGTCGGGAGCGCACCATGAAGCCGTCCAAGTTGTGCAAGCCTGCTCCGTTCATGCTCCTGGCGCTCTGCGTGGCCATTGCCGGCTGCGGGTCGAGCGGGGTGCGCAAGGATAGCCAGGAGCTGATGCAGGAAGGCCAGTACGAGGCCGGCATCGCGCGCCTGGAAGAGGCCCTGCGCGAAGACCCGCGTGACACCGACCTGAACATCGCCCTGGCCCACGGCCGCCAGCAAGCGGTCGAGGCGCTGCTTGCCCAGGCCGACAGCGACCGTGCCCGCCACGACTTCGCCGGCGCGCGCATGGGCTATGGCCGCGTGCTCACCTTCGAGCCGAACAACCGCCGCGCCCAGGAAGGCATCCGCCAGATCGAGCTGATGCGCACCCTCGATGACCGCGTGGCGCTGGGCCAGGCCGCCCTGCGCCAGGGCGACCTGTTCGGCGCCGAGCGCTACATGCGCGAAGTGCTGCGCCTGGACCCGCAAAACCAGAAGGGCATCATGCTGCGCAGCGACATCGAGAACGTCCAGGCGCGCACCGCGCAGCCGTTCCCGCAATTGCGCAGCAAGCTGGAGCGCCCGGTCACCCTGGAGTTTCGCGACGCCGCGGTGAAGACCATTTTCGAAGTGCTGTCGCAGGTGGCGGGCATCAACTTCATCTTCGACAAAGACCTGCGCCCGGACATGAAAGCCACCCTCTTCGTGCGGGATGTGCGCATCGAAGATGCCGTGGCGTTGCTGCTGGAGCAGAACCAGCTGCACCAGAAGATCGTCAACGACAACACCCTGCTGATCTACCCCGACTCGCCGCAGAAGACCAAGGACTACCAGGAACTGGTCATGCGCACCTTCTACCTGACCAGCATCGATGCCAACACAGCGCTGAACATGGTCAAGACCATGCTCAAGACCCGCGACGTGTTCGTCGACGAGCGCCTCAACACCCTGACCATGCGCGACACCCCGGATGCCGTGCGCATGGCCGAGAAGCTGCTGCAGTCCCAGGACCAGTCCAACCCCGAGGTGGTGCTGGAAGTGGAGGTCATGGAAGTGGCCCGCTCGCGCATCCTCGACCTCGGCCTGCAATGGCCCAACACCTTCGGCGTGCTGAGCGACGACGGCAACCCGGTCAGCGTGCTCGACCAGCTGCGCGGTATCAATTCCGGCCGCATCAGCATCTCCCCGGCGCCGCAGGCGAAGATCAACGCGCAGGACAAGGACATCAACACCCTGGCCAGCCCGGTGATCCGCGTCAGCAACCGTGAGCAGGCGCGCATCCACATCGGCCAGCGCGTGCCGATCATCAGCGCCACCTCGGTGCCTTCGACCCAAGGCCCGGTGATCACCGAAAGCGTCACCTACCTGGACGTCGGCTTGAAGCTTGAAGTGCAGCCCACCGTGCACCTGAACAACGAAGTGGCGATCAAGGTGGCGCTGGAAGTCAGCAACGCCACCCCGCTGGAGCCGACCCGCCAGGGCACCATCCCGGTCCAGGTGGACACCCGCAACGCCCAGACCAGCCTGCGCCTGCATGACGGCGAAACCCAGGTGCTGGCAGGCCTGGTACGCAACGACAAGACCTCCAGCGGCAACAAGATCCCAGGCCTTGGCGACATCCCGGGCCTCGGCCGGCTGTTTGGCAGCAACCGCGACGACATGAGCAAGTCCGAACTGGTGCTGGCCATCACCCCACGCATTGTGCGCAACCTGCCGTACCAAAGCCCATCGGACATGGAGTTCGCCACCGGCACCGAATCGAGCCTGCAGGTGCGCCAGCTGGCCCAGCCGCTGCCGGCCGGTGCGTTGCCGGCCGACACGCCCAACGCCGAGCCGGGTGAGGCACCGGTGGTCGAAAGCCAGATGGCGGTGGTGCCGGCAACTCGGAGCCCACGTCCATGAAACGCCGCCAGCAAGGCTTCAGCCTGATCGAGGTAGTGCTGACCCTGGCATTGCTCGGGCTGCTCGCCAGCATGGCCGCACCGCTGACCGAAACGGTGGTGCGCCGGGGCAAGGAGCAGCAACTGCGCGAGGCGCTGTACCAGATCCGCGATGCAATCGACGCCTACAAGCGCGCCTTCGATGCAGGCTTCATCGAAAAACGCCTGGACGCCAGCGGCTACCCGCCAAACCTGCAGGTGCTGGTCGATGGCGTGCGCGATGTGCGCAGCGCCAAAGGCGCGAAGTTCTACTTCCTGCGGCGCATCCCGCACGACCCGCTGCTGGCGGCCAAGGGCGAAGACGGCGGTGGCTGGGGCGTACGCGCCTATGACAGCAGCCCGGACAACCCGCGTGAAGGCCAGGACGTCTTCGACGTGTACTCCAAAGCCCGCGGCAAAGGGCTCAACAATATCCCCTACGGGCAATGGTGACGGCCATGAAACGCAGCCAAGGCTTCACCCTGATCGAACTGCTGGTGGTGATGGCGATCATCGCCACGTTGATGACCATCGCCATGCCGCGCTACTTCAACAGCCTGGAGAGCGCCCGCGAGGCCAGCCTGCGCCAGAGCCTGGCGGTGCTGCGCGAATCGCTCGATCACTTCTACGGCGACACCGGGCACTACCCCGATTCGCTGGAGCAACTGGTCGAGCTGCGTTACCTGCGCAACACCCCGGTGGACCCGATCACCGAACGCAGCGATGCCTGGCAGCTGGTGCCACCGCCGGAAGGCGTGGCAGGCGGTGTGGCCGATATCAAGAGCGGTGCAACAGGGAGGGCACGTGATGGCAGCCTCTTCGCTGAGTGGTAAGGCCTGCACCGGCTTCACCTACCTGGGCGTGCTGTTGCTGATTGCGGTCAGCAGCGTGGCCTTGGCGGCCACTGGCACGGTGTGGTCGAGCGCTGCCCAGCGCGATCACGAACGCCAGTTGCTGTGGGTGGGCAGCCAGTATGCCCAGGCCCTGCGCAGCTACTACCGCGCCTCGCCGGGCCTGGCCCAGTACCCGCAGGCGTTGGCCGACCTGCTTGACGACAACCGCTTCCCCGAGGCCCGGCATCACATTCGCCGGCTGTACCCGGACCCGATCACCGGCAGTGACGAATGGGGCCTGCTGCGTTCGATCGATGGGCGTATCACCGGCGTGCACAGCCGCTCCGACGCGACCCCGTTCAAGCGCAGCGGCTTCGACACCCAGTGGTCGGGCTTCGAAGGCCTTGAGCACTACAGCGACTGGCAGTTCGTCGCCGAACAAGCCTTCAACGAAAGCGCCAGCGGCGCGCAAACCCATAGCGCGGGTTCCGGAGACACGCCATGAAAGGCCTCAATGTGTTTTGCCTGAGCCTTGGCCTGCTGCTGGCCGCCGGGGTGTCCGGTGTGGCCCGGGCCGAAGCCGAGGACGAGATGAAGGGTTTTATCGTCGACAACACCATCTCGCACATCGGCCACGACTTTTACTACTACTTCGCCGACCGCCTGCGCGCCACCAGCCGCCTGGATTTCAACCTGGTGGTGCGCGAACGCCCGGATGCCCGCTGGGGCAGCCTGGTGACGGTGGAATTCGAGCGCGACGTGCTGTACCGGCGCTTTCTGCCGCCCAACGTCACCCAATTGAAAGAAGAGGCCGTCGCGGCCGCCGACCTGGTCAAGCAGGAGGTGATTCAGCGCAAGCTGCAACGCCTGCTCCAGGACACCACTGATCTGGAGAGGGATGAGCTATGAACACCCGCATTGCGCACTGCATCGCAGCCAGCCTGCTGGCCGGCGCCTTCGCCGCCCAGGCCACGGAGCTGGTGTACACCCCGGTCAACCCGGCCTTCGGCGGCAACCCGCTCAACGGCACCTGGCTGCTGAACAACGCCCAGGCGCAGAACGACTACGACGACCCCGACCTCAAGGACCGCACCGCTGCCTTTGGCGGCACCTCGGCCCTGGAGCGCTTCAGCAACCAGTTGGAGTCGCGCATGTTGTCGCAGCTGCTGGACAACATCAGCAACGGCCAGACCGGCAGCATGGCCACCGACGCTTTCCTGATCGATGTGCTCGACGACTCTGGTGCCCTGAGCATCCAGGTCACCGACCGCGCCACGGGAGAAATTTCGATCATCGAGGTCAGCGGCCTGAACCCCTGAGAGGGAAGGGCTTTTAGTTGGGGAGAGAACACCATGAAACGTCTGTTGAGCACTTTGCTGATCCTCGCCGCGCTGCAAGGCCTTCAGGGTTGCAGCCTGCGCGAACCGATGTCGGCCGAACAGGACTCGGAAACCCCGACCCTGACCCCGCGCGCCTCGACCTACTACGACCTGATCAACATGCCGCGCCCCAGAGGCCGGCTGATGGCGGTGGTCTACGGCTTCCGCGACCAGACGGGCCAATACAAACCCACCCCGGCCAGCTCGTTCTCCACCAGCGTCACCCAAGGTGCCGCGAGCATGCTGATGGATGCCCTGAGTGCCAGCGGCTGGTTCGTGGTGCTGGAGCGCGAAGGCCTGCAGAACCTGCTGACCGAACGCAAGATCATCCGCGCCTCGCAGAAAAAGCCCGACGTGGCGGAAAACATCATGGCCGAGCTGCCCCCCCTGCAGGCCGCCAACCTGATGCTCGAAGGCGGCATCATCGCCTACGACACCAACGTGCGCAGCGGTGGGGAAGGTGCGCGCTACTTAGGGATCGACATCTCCCGCGAATACCGGGTGGACCAGGTGACGGTCAACCTGCGCGCGGTGGATGTGCGCACCGGGCAGGTGCTGGCCAACGTGATGACCAGCAAGACTATCTATTCGGTGGGGCGTAGCGCCGGGGTGTTCAAGTTCATCGAGTTCAAGAAGCTGCTGGAGGCGGAGGTCGGGTACACCACCAACGAGCCGGCGCAGTTGTGTGTGCTGTCGGCGATCGAGGCGGCGGTGGGGCATTTGCTGGCGCAGGGCATCGAACGGCGCTTGTGGCAGGTGGCGGGGGATGCGGGGGAGGGCAAGGCTGGGGTGGACAAGTACCTGAGCCAGTCGCAACAGCAATGAGGTCTCAATGCGGACATCCATGGCCTGTCAGACTGCGGCACATTGCAATAAACCGTAGGAGCGGATTCATCCGCGATGCGCCGCGCGGGCGGCGCTCGATTTGCGCGACGCTGCAAAGCTCAAGGCATGCGCCTCGGATAACACCGGGAACACAATCTGCCCGGCCTGAGACCGTGTTGAGATTGGCAGGCGCCTGCCTTGATTTCTGCGGGGCGTCGGATATCGAGCGCCGCCCGCGCGGCGCATCGCGGATAAATCCGCTCCCACGGTTTGTTAACCCGCCTTGCGCAACGTCAGATTGATCCGCCGCTCCCCCATCCTCGGATGCACGCCCGGCTTGATAGGCAACACCCCATGAAAGCGCAACCGGTCCTCGCCACCCCACACCAGCACATCGCCATGGCTCAACGGTATCCGCTGGGTTCGGTCCGAACGCTGTAGCCCGCCGAACAGAAATACCGCCGGCAAACCCAGAGAAATCGACACGATCGGCTGGCCGAAATCCGCCTCGTCGCGGTCCTGGTGCAGGCTCAGGCGGGTGCCGGGGAGGTAGTGGTTGACCAGGCAGGCATCTGGCACAAAACCGTCGAAGCCCGCCGCCGTAGCCGCGCGACCCGCGAGGGCGAGCAACACCTGGGGCAGAGCCGGCCAGTGCTTGCCGCTGAGCGGGTCGGTCGGGCTGTAGCGATAGCCTTTGCTGTCACTCACCCAGCCCAGCGAACCGCAGTTGGTCAGCGCCACTGCCATGTTCAGGCCGCCCGGCGTCTGCATGTGCCGGAACGGTGCAGCGCGCAGCACCGGGCGCAGGGCATCGAGCAGCGCTTCGACCTCGGCCAGGGCGAAGCCGGGCAGCAGCACGGTGTGGCTGGCCAGACGTTGCGGCTGGGGGCCGAACAGGTCGAGGTCGGACTGGATCATGGTGGTGGCGCTGGTGTGGGGAATCGCCATTCTAACGCTGTTGGCCTGTCTGGCCTATCGCCGGCAAGCCGGCTCCCACAAGACCACCACAGCTTTTGATACCTGCGCAGTACCTGTGGGAGCCGGCTTGCCGGCGATAGGGCCCGCACAGACTATTGAAGACCCAGGCATGAAAAAGGAACCGCGGACGCCAGGGAGAGAAGACGCCGCGGTTCAAGGGGGGAGCCGTTAACGCTGAGTAGCGGTAGCCGTGTTGCCGTTGCCCATCTGGGTGATGGTGGCGCTCTGGTTGGCGCCGGCCTGGTCGACGATGGCCTTGTTGTTGTTGCCGCCCTGGGTCACGTAGGCGACGTTGGCGGTGTCGGTCTGCTTGATGTTGGCGTTGTTGCCACTGCCGTACAGCTGCGTGGTGTAGCTCTGGTTGGCGTAGCCGGACTGGTCGAGGGTGATGGTGCTGCCGGTACCGGTGGTGTCGCCGGTGGCGTAGTTGTCGGTGCCGCGCTGGTCGGCGACCAGGATGTTGTCGGTGCCGTTCTGCTCGAAGTACAGCTCGTTGTTACTGTCGGCCTGCTTGGTTTCCATCGAGTTGTTGGTGCCTTTCTGGCCCAGGTTGGCCAGCTGCAGATTGCCGTTCTGGGTCAGGTTGACGGCGTTGCCGGTGCCTTTCTGGTTGATCACGGCGGTCTGGTCGCTGCCGAACTGGCCACCCAGTTTCTCGCCCTTCCAGTTGCTGGCCATGACCTTGTTGCCCGTGCCTTGGGTGTTGATGGTCAGGCTCTGGTTGTCACCGTTCTGGTAGGTGAAATGCAGGTTGCTGGTGCCGGCCTGCGAGACCCTGGTGTTCGAGTGGGTGGTTTCGAACTGATCCGACCAGCTGGCGTTGGACTTGCCTTGTTGGTACAGGCTGGCGGTGTTGTCGTTGCCCAGGCTCTGGTCGATGTAGCCTTCGTTGAGCTGGCCGTTCTGGTTGACGGTGGCCTGGCTGCCGATTTGCGTGTCCTGCCAGACTTCCATCGAGTTGCCGGTACCGTTCTGGTCGATGGCGATGATGCCGCCAGTGCCATCGCGCTGGTCGCCGTAGGCCCAGTTCTGCTTGCCTTGCTGGTAGATCTGGATGTTGCCGTCGTTGTGCGTCAGGTGCTCGGCCGCGGCGTAGTTGTCCTGGCCGTCCTGGTTAACCAAACTTTTGTTGTTGCTGCCGCCGAACAGTTGCTCGACGAACGCTTCGTTGCGCTGGCCGCTTTGGCGGGTGGTGGCCTGGCTCCCCAGTTGGCTGTCCTGCCACACCGTCGAACGGTTCTCTGCGCCTTGCTGCACTTGCAGCGCCTCATTGTTTTCGCCCAACGACTGGCTGGCGAAGGCGTCGTTGTAGGTGCCGGCGGCCTGCTGGGTGATCTGGCTGGCGTTTTCGATCAGTTGCTCACCGTAGCCGGCGTTGTACGAGCCCGTGGCGCTCTGGTCGATGTAGCTGGTGCTGGTGTCCTGCACCGCCAGGTGGTTATGGCCCTTGCCGGACTGGGTCTGGGTGGCTGCGGCGAAGGGCGCGACGGTCTGTTTGACTTCGGCGACGTTCTGGTTACCGGTCTGCGACTGGGTCGAGGTGCTGTCGTCCGCCATGACCTGGCCGGCGAGGGCCAGGACGATAGCGGCGCTTAACGGAGCGAGCTTGAACATGGTGGTGCCTCCAGGTCTATCGGTATTGGGTGATCTGCACATGCTGGCCATTGCCGGCCTGGGTCACGGAACTGCTCAGGCCCGAGCCGGCTTGCACGATGCTGGCGCTGTTGTCGTTGCCGATCTGCTCGATGCTGGCGCTGTTGCTGGTGCCGCTCTGGCGGATCGACGCGCTGTTGCCATTTCCCTGTTGGCTGATGCTGGCCATCAGGTCACTCCCTTCTTGCAGGATGTACGCCTCCTGCGCGCCCCCGGCCTGGACGATGCGGCCCAGCAGGGCCTGGCCGTTCTGGTCGAGGGCGGCGCGGTTGCCCGCCCCTTGCTGCTCGATCACCGCTACTTGGCCAGCACCGGCCGGCAGCAGGCGGATGATCACCGGGTCACCGAGGTCGTTGCCGGCGGCAAGGTCGGCGTTGTCCATCAGGTCGTCGGCCTGTGCCTGGCCGGCAAGTGCCAGGCACAACAGCAGTGGGTACAGACGGTTCATGGCGTTCTCCCGGCCTCACTGCACGGTCACGTTGACAGTGCGGGTGGTGCCTTGGCTGGTGGTAACGGTTGCCGTCGGGGCCGCTGTCGGGATCACCGTCGTGCTGTTGCTCACCACCAGGCGCCAGCGGCCGGTCAGCGGTACCGTGGTGGTGCCCAAGGTCTGCACACCGGTGGTAGTCGTGACGCGCACGGTGATGGTGTTACCGGTGGTCACCGAGGACGTGCCGCTGATGTCCCAGTTGTACCGGTTGTTGGAGCGTGCCTGGACCGTTGCGGCCGTGACCGCGAAGGTCTCGGCGGCGGGGCGTGGTGACACGTTGACGGTGACGGTGCCGGGGTTGGACAGCGCGCCGAGCGCGTCACGTACCTGGAAGGTGAACGTGGTACTGAACGCCGCAGTGACCGTGGCCGGCGGGGTGTAGGTGACCGTGCTGCCGTCGGTGCTGACCGTGCCGCGACCGGCAGCCGGCTGCGTGACGGCAGCGACCACCAGCGGGTTGTTGCCTTCAGGGTCGGCGGCGCCTGCCAGCACGTTGATGGTCAGCGGTACACCCAGTGTCGCGACGGTTTGGGCAGCCACGGTTGGCGGCTGGTTGGGGGCAACGTTGACGGTCACGGTAGCCGGTGTCGACTTCAGCCCTTTGGCATCCACCGCCTGATAGCTGAAGGTGGCCACCAGAGGTTGCGTTGCGCCTGCTGGCGGGGTGTAGGTGACCGAGGTAGTGCCGTTGAGCACGACGCCGCCCAGGCCCGTACCCGGTTGAGTGAGGTCACTGATGGCCAGCGGCACGTTGCCGTCGGGGTCGCTGTCGTTCTGCAGCAGGTTGAGGGTCAGTGGCACGCCGACGCTGGTGCTGCCGGTGTCGGCCTGGGCCAGCGGCGGCTGGTTGGCGGCTTCGACCGGCGCGTTGCCGACCACGATCACGGGTTCCACATCGCTGCCGCCATGGGCGGATTTGATGGTAACGCTAGCCGGTGGTTGAGCCAGGTCGTTGACCGTCAGGCTTTGCACGGTGCCGGACTTGGACAGCCGACCATAGCCTTGAGCGACCAGGTCGGGGATCACCACTTCGTCGCTGGAGCGCGCTTCGATCACCAGGCGCTTGTTGGCCCAGTCGTAGCGTGCGGTGTTCACCTTGACCACGTCGCTCAACTTGCTCGACAACGCGGTCGGGCGGGTGCCGCCGGCCGTCGTGCTGGCGGTGACCACCACCACCGGTGGCGGTGCGACCTGGCTGAGCTGCTGGCTGAAGAACAGGCCGTTGTTATCCGCAAGCAGGCTGAACTGGCAAGGCGAGGGCGGTGTGCCCACCAGCGCCAGGCCATTGCGCAGGCACACGCTGGCGTCGTTGGGGGCCTTGGCGAAGACCTCGACGCGGGTGCCGGTGCCGTTGCGCGAGTACGTGGCCCGTTCCAGGGTTACCGGGGTTTGCGCACGTTGGTCGAGCACCTTGCCCGACACCGTGAACACGTTGGTCTGGATAGCCCCGGGTGGGCCTTCGATGCGTACGAAGTTGGTGTTGAACGGGCTGCCGGTGACCGCTTCGGTGAGGTTCGGGTCGCCGACGAAGGTCTCGCTGGCGCCGGTGTCCGGGTTGACCTCGGTATAGGGCCCGCCGGCGCCACGCAGCCATGGGCCGAGGTTGCCGTTGAGCGCGCCGGTGAAGTTGCCGGGGGCGCCGATGCCGATGTCGCGGGTGATGTTGATCGCCCGGCGACCGGCTGTGGTCACGTTGACCGTTTCCACACCATAGGGGTGGGTAATGGTGTAGGTACCGGTACGGGGCACCGAGGCGCGGATACGGATACGGGCAAAGCTCTGCTGGTCGCCGTCTACCGGGTTTTCCGCCGCGAAGGCGGCTTCCAGCCCCGCCACATAGACTTCCAGCTCGTAGCCGCTGTTGCCTACCTGCGGGATCTCGGTTTCGGCCAGGAACCAGAACATCTCCGGTGGCCAGTTGTCGGGGAACACCAGCGGCAGGGCGTCGTCATACACGCCCGGCTCTGGCAGCAAGGTGCACATGTACGCCGGTGCACCCGGTGCGCCAGGCGCTCGGGTGCTGGTGGCGCGCGACTGGCACAGCTCCAGGGACAGGTTGTTGGCGTCCTTGTACCACATCGGGTAACCACCCGTGGCGAAGGTGTAGGGGCCCGGGTCGACATCGGACAGTGCGGCCCAGGCCGCGCTGCTGACAGTGAGGGAGAAACCGGCGGCCAACAGCGCGCGGCGTTGCCAAGTGTTCATGCTGCCTCCTTGAAGGCGGAGCCTTTGTCTGTTCATGGCACCAGCACCACGTCTTCGCTGTCGCTACCGCCATTGGCGCTGGTGACCTGCACCTTGGCCGGCGGGATGGGCGAGAGGGAGGTGCTTAGCGTCTTCACCGCACCGTTACCCGCCAGGTTGCCGATGAAGGTGCCGTTGCCGGTTCGCGCCGAAAGCACCGGCGGGCTGGTCTCGTCACTGGTGCTTGCCACCAGGGTCAGCTGGCCGCTGGCCAGGCTGAATTCGGCGCGGGTGATGGTCACCAGGTCGGTAAGTGGCAGGTTGGCGGTGGCCGGGCTGCTGGTAGGGATCGCCACACTGTTGTCGGCGGTCAGCAGCAACGTGGCCGGGACGATCGGGTTGAGCACCGACTGGGCATACCAGGCGCCGGTACCGTTGGCTTCGGTCAGGTTCAGGTTGGGCGTCTGGCTGGTCAGGGTGACGGCAGCCGGCGGTGGCGGGGCCATCACGAACACATCCTGCTGGGCACGCAGGTCGCCGTTTTCGGTATGCCGTGAGTAGGTGCTGCGCAGTGGCATCAACGGGGTCGGCCTGGCCACATCGGAAAGCTTGCCCGAAATCGAGAACAGCTCGGTACGCAGGTCGATGCCGCCAGGGCCTTCGATGCGCACGAAGTTGGTATTGAACGGGCTGCCGGTGACGCGCTCTTCCAGGTTGGGGTCGCCGATGAAGCGTTCGCTGCCCTCGGTGTAAGGGCCGTTGACGCTGCGCAGGAACGGCCCGACATCACCCTTGAGCGCGCCGCTGAAATCGCCGGCGCCGGCGATGCCGATGTCGCGGGTCATGTTGATTGCCCGCCGGCCTGCGGCGGGTACGTCGAACACTTCGACGCCGTACGGGTGGGTGACCACGTAGGTGCCGGCAGTGGGCACATCGACGCGGATGCGCACCCGGGCGAAGCTCACCTGATCGCCTTCTACCGGCTCTTCGGCGGCGAAGGCCGCTTCGATTGCCGTGCCGTAGCTGAGGTCGATGCCGCGGGCGGCGTCGACGATGGCAGCGTCGGCAGTGAACCAGAAGGCCTCGTCGGGGAAGTTGCTGGGGAAGACGATGGGTTGGGTGTCATCGAATACGCCCGGTGTTGGCAGCAGGGTGCACATGTAGCTCGGGGCCCCAGGGGCGCCGGCGACACGTGAGCTGACCGCCTTGGTCAGGCACAGGTCCAGGGTTCGCCCGTGGGTGTCCTGATACCAGGCGGCAAAGCCGCCATTGGCGGGGTTGTAGGGACCGGTGTCGACGGCAAACAGCGCTGCCTGCGCCGGGAGCTGGAGCATGCTGGCGAAAATCGCCACGGCCAGCGGGTTGGGGATCGGTCGGTGCATGAGTCTATTCCTCCTGCAAACGGGCCCATGGACTTGGGGCGTCTGGCAGGGGAGCGGCAACTGCCGTGCCAAGTGCCTGGAAATGGGCTGGAGGGCTTGTGGGGCGGGGGGTTGGGGTTTGGGCGGGTGTTTTTGTGCAGGTTGAATTTGGGGGGTGTTCCCCAGGGTTGGGGGGTGGGAATGGTGGTGGGGCTGGGGGTAGGGCTTGGGGTTTGCGGTGCGGCGTAGATCGAGCGCCGCCCGCGCGGCGCATCGCGAAGCGCTTGCCTTGGGATTTTCAGCGCCGTTGAGATCGAGCGCCGCCCGAGCGGCGCTTCGCGGGGCAAGCCCGCTCCCACATTTGTTGCAACGCGCCGTTCCAGTCAGGCCATGGTTGTTCGCCTTGGCGCATGACTGAAGACAGGTGAGGCGGCAGCAG
>NZ_JBFPFX010000023.1:0-100714 GCF_047978245.1 Pseudomonas sp. LFS044 | reverse complement strand
TCAGAGAGTAATAAGACCCAAATTAACGGCCATAATGGCCGCTACGCGGCGGGAGGTCACACCGAACTTCCGCCGAATATTTCCCATATGGAAGTTCACATTGGCTTCCGAGCAGTTGCAGATAACCGATATCTCCCAACTGGTCTTGCCGATGGCGCACCACTGCAACACTTCCTTCTCCCGGCTGGTCAGAAC
Source organism: Pseudomonas sp. LFS044 (assembly GCF_047978245.1). NCBI lineage: Bacteria > Pseudomonadati > Pseudomonadota > Gammaproteobacteria > Pseudomonadales > Pseudomonadaceae > Pseudomonas > Pseudomonas sp. LFS044. The sequence goes on along the minus strand of NZ_JBFPFX010000023.1, from coordinate 100,519 downwards.
CACCGGTTTGCTGACCGGATGTTCGAAGGCCAGTCCGGCACCGCTCTGCAGTGCGTAGTCCTTGAGCATCCACAGGGTCGGCAGGACCGACTCTATGAAACGGTTGGCCTCGGCCCGGTTTTCCGCTTCCACGCTGAGGCTCAGCGCGCCGAGTTCGCCGCGAGCACCATGCAGCGGCATGGTCAGCCCATACACCAGGCCGGCGGCCGAGGCTTCCTCGAAGAACTCGTGCTGCTTTCGCGTCTGGTAGATGGACGGTTCCCAGAAAATCGGCAGTACGCTCTGGGTACAGTGACTGACCGTCGGGTCGACCCGCGCGTAGCCAGCCCGGTCGTAATGCTCGCGCCAGGCGGCCGGGTAGTTGCCGACGATGAAGGCGTTCTCGTAGTCCTGGCTGTCCTTAGGCAACAGGCCGAACAGGATCTTCGAGAATCCAAGGTCGCTCGCCATCTTCTGCAGGATGGCGCTCCACTCCAATTTTCCACTTGAGCGTTCCAGCTCAAGAAAACCGTCAACCAAGGCCATGAGACAGCTCCCACAGGATCGCCACAGGTTTCAAGACGCGTGGAGTACCTGTGGGAGCCGGCTTGCCGGCGATAGGGCCGTACAATCAGTACAAAACCTGCAGACAAAAAAAAGGGCGCCGACCAAGCGCCCCATAAGCCGTAAAGCACACAACAAATTCAGTTGGCGTCCAGCAGTGCCATCGCCTCCGCACTGCACGCTTCGATTCGCGCCCAGTCACCGTTCTTGATCCAGCTACTGTCCAGCATCCAGGTCCCGCCCACGCACATCACATTGGGCAGCGCCATGTAGTTGCGCACGTTCGCCGGGTTGACGCCGCCAGTCGGGCAGAAGCGGATATCGCCGAATGGGCCGCCAAAGGCCTTGATCGCCGCCACGCCGCCGCTGATTTCAGCGGGGAACAGCTTGAACCGGCGATAACCCAGGGCATAGCCCATCATTATTTCCGAAGGGGTGCTGATACCCGGCAGCAGCGGAATGTCGCTGTCCACGCCGGCTTCGAGAATGTCCTGGGTAATGCCCGGGGTCACCACGAACTGCGCACCAGCGGCTTCGACCGCTGCGTACATGCCGCGATCGAGCACGGTACCGGCCCCCACGCACAGCTCCGGGCGCTGCTCGCGCAACACCTGGATGGCCTTGAGGCCATACTGCGAGCGCAAGGTCACTTCCAGGGTACGGATACCGCCGGCGGCCAGGGCATCGGCCAGGGGCAGGATGTCTTCCTCGCGGGCGATGGTGATCACCGGCAGGATGCGCGCCTTCTTGCAGATCGCGTCGATGCGGGCAGCTTTGTCGGCCATCGAGAGCAGAGGCTGTGGGCGTTCAAGGGTGGTCATGACAGTGGATCCTTTGCTCATGGGCACCAGTAGATGTCCAGGGGGGCGTGAAGAAAGGCGCGAATCGGCATTTCGTTTAAGTCGTTGCCCGCCAGCGCGGCGCGCAGGGTAGCGAGTTTGCCTGGGCCTTGGACGGACAACGCGGTGAAGGCGGCGCTGGCCAGCAGCGAACGGGTCAGGGACAGGCGCTGGTGCGGCACGCTCGGCGCCAGCAATGGCAGGCAGCGGCGCTTGCTGTTCAGGTCAAGGCCTTCAGCCAGGTTGGGGCTGCTAGGGAACAGCGAGGCCGTGTGGCCATCGTCACCCATGCCCAGCACCAGCACGTCGATGGCGGGTAATTCGGCCAACGCCTGGTCAGCTTTCAGCGCTGCCGCGTCGAGGTTTTCCGCCTGTTGATACAAACCGACAAAGCGGGCCCTGGCCGCTGCGCCCTGGAACAAGTGGCGGGCAAGCAGGCCAGCGTTGCTATCGGCGTGCTCAACCGGCACCCAGCGTTCGTCAGCCAGGCTGACGGTTACCTTCGACCAGTCCAGCGCCTCGGCTGCCAGCTTCTCAAGGAAGGGCACCGGGCTGCGGCCACCGGACAGCACCAGGCAAGCCTGCCCTTTCGCGGCAATGGCCGCACGCAGGCGTAGGGCAACATCGACGGCCAGCGTCGCCGAAAGCGCCTTGGCATCATCGAGTTGATGCGCCTTCACCGTTGCCGGCAATTGCAGTTCAGATATCCCCATACCACGCCCTCCCATCTCGTGTAATCAGTGCAATCGAGCTCATCGGCCCCCACGACCCAGCCGCATAGGGCTTGGGTGCATCCCCGGCGCTCTGCCAGCCAGCGATCAACTGGTCGCACCACTTCCAGGCGTATTCGATTTCGTCTTTGCGCACGAACAGGTTCTGGTTGCCGCGCATCACTTCAAGCAGCAAGCGCTCGTAGGCATCCGGAATACGCGCTGTGCGCCAGGTGTCGGAAAAATTCAGCTGCAACGGGCCGCTGCGCAGTTGCATGCCCTTGTCCAGGCCCTGCTCCTTGGTCATCACCCGCAAGGAAATACCTTCGCTTGGCTGCAGGCGAATGATCAGCTTGTTGCCGACCTGCAAACGCTGCTCCGGGGCGAAAATGTAGTGAGGTGTTTCCTTGAAGTGGATGACGATCTGCGACAGCTTCTGCGGCATTCAGGCGGCGATGGCTTGCCGGGCTGCCTGCCCCGGCTTGATTCCTAATGCCGCAAACGTTTGCGGATCAATATCGATCCAGCATGCGACCACCAGACGTCCGTCCACCTGCTTCGGCGGGCCTGCGCGGTGCGCGTGTATGCCGATCCGGCGGAACAGCCGCTCCATGCTCGCGAACGTCACGCCGATCAGCTGCCGCGCGCCGAGCTGCGCCGCGCATTCGACCACGGCCGCGAGCATCGGCCGCACGGCCCACTCGGCATTGCCCGACCCGCCTTCGTCGTCGGTCGCCGCGAACCTGGACAGCTCCCAGACGGCCGCCGATTGCGGCAGCGGCATGTCTGCGGCGATCAGGTCGGCGAACAGCGACTGCAGCAGATACGGGCGCGTCGTGGGCAGCAGGCGCGCACATCCGCACACGTCGCCGCCGGCATTTCGCGCGAACACGTACACGGTATCGTCGCGATCGAACTGGTCGCGCTCGAAGCTTTCGTTCGCCGACGGGAGCTCCCAACCGAGTTGTTCGACGAACACGCGGCGCCGGTAGCGCCCGAGATCCGCTGCAAGTTCGTGTGGTAACCGCCCTTCTTCGTGAACGAAGGTCCGCATGCGTTTACCGGTGCGCAGGTAGAACGGCACGCCGGACCAGCGCCAGTTGCGGATATCGGCGCGCAGGGCGACGAAAGTTTCGGTGTCGCTCTGGGCGTTGGCGTTGTCTTCTTCCAGGTAGCCGGGCACCGGCTTGCCATCGCTGTAGCCGGCGATGTACTGGCCGCGCACCACGCGGGTGGTCAGCCCCTCACCGGTGATCGGCGCCAGCGCCTTGAGTACCTTGACCTTCTCGTCGCGGATACTGTCGGCCGACAGTTCGCTGGGCGGGTCCATGGCGATCAGGCACAGCAGCTGCAACAGGTGGTTCTGGATCATGTCGCGCAGCTGGCCGGCCTTGTCGAAATAGCCCCAGCGGCCTTCGATACCCACCTTTTCAGCCACGGTGATTTCCACGTGGGAAATGGAATTCTGGTTCCACTGGGTTTCGAACAGGCTGTTGGCAAAGCGCAGGGCGATCAGGTTCTGCACCGTCTCCTTGCCCAGGTAATGGTCGATGCGATAGACACGGCTTTCCGGAAAGAAGCGCGCCACGGCATCGTTGACCCGGCGCGATGACTCAAGATCATGGCCGATGGGCTTTTCCAGCACTACCCGAGTGCGCGAAGCCAGGCCAGCCTTGTCGAGGTTTTCGCAAATGGCGCCGTACACGGCCGCCGCAGTCGCGAAATAGGCAATCAACGGCAGCTCGGCAGGCGCCTGCTCGGCCAGGGCCTCGTAGCCCTCCGGCTGCAGGAAATCCAGGTGCTGGTAGCTGAGGCGCCCAAGGAAACGCCCCAGCGCTGCCGGCTCCAGGTCACCCTCTGCCACATGCTTGCGCAAGTGCGCCTCGATGGTATTCAGGTGCTCCTGCGCGCTACCGGCCTCGCGGGCCAGCGCCAGCAAGCGGGTATCCGCGTGCAACAAATTGGCGCGGTCGAGCTGGTAAAGCGCAGGAAACAGCTTGCGCAATGCCAGGTCGCCGAGGGCGCCGAAAAGGGCAAAGGTGCAAGGTTCGACACTGATCGCAGCCATGATGTTGGTTCTTTCCTAAAGTTGGTCTAGGAATACCGCTTTCACATACGGTTTTCAAGGGATAATGTAGTAAAAACCACAACATTACACACGAGTGTTACAGACAAGTGGTGCGCCACACGCACCGCCAGTACGATAGACGACCGTGCAAAAAGCCTGCTGCTCCGGCGGCCGGCTGTCTTCCCGACCCAAGGACACACCCATGGACCGCGTGCGAAACCTCCTGGAGCAGATCCAGGGACGCCTCGACGAGCTGAACAAGGCCGAACGCAAAGTCGCCGAAGTCATCTTGCTCAACCCGCAACAAGCTACCCGCTTCAGCATTGCCGCGCTGGCCCAGGCGGCCAAGGTCAGCGAGCCGACCGTCAACCGCTTCTGCCGCTCGTTCGGTGTCAGCGGCTACCCCGAGCTCAAGCTGCAACTGGCGCAGAGCCTGGCCAGCGGCGCTGCCTACGTCAGCCGCGCGGTCGAGGCCGACGACGACCCTGCAGCCTACACCCAGAAGATATTCGGCAGTGCCATTGCCTCGCTCGACAGCGCCTGCCAACAACTCGACCCGCAACAGGTCAGCCGCGCCGTGGACATGATGATCCAGGCCCGGCAGATCCACTTCTTCGGCCTGGGCGCTTCTGCGCCAGTGGCGCTGGATGCGCAGCACAAGTTCTTCCGCTTCAACCTGGCGGTTTCGGCCCATGCCGACGTACTGATGCAGCGCATGCTGGCCTCGGTGGCGCATACCGGTGACCTGTTCGTGATCATCTCCTACACCGGGCGTACCCGCGAACTGGTCGAAGTGGCCCGCGTGGCCCGCGAAAACGGCGCCTCGGTGCTTGGCCTGACTGCAGCCGGCTCACCGCTGGCCCAGGCCTGCAGCCTGAGCCTGCACATCCCGCTACCGGAAGACACCGACATCTACATGCCGATGACCTCGCGCATCATCCAGCTGACCGTGCTCGACGTGCTGGCCACCGGCATGACCCTGCGCCGTGGCGTGGACTTCCAGCCACACCTGCGCAAGATCAAGGAAAGCCTCAACGCCAGCCGCTACCCGATCGAGGACGACGAACTCAACTGAGCCGGTGCGCCTGCAGCCGCAGGTGGGCGCGCTGGCCCGGCGCCAGGCTCAGGCCCTCGCCACTGCCGCTGGCCGCTTCCACGCAAACGAACCCCTGGCACTCGCGCCCCGTCACACCCATCAGTGGCCGGTTGCCGGGGTGCCAGACCACGGTGTCGTCGCTGTCACCGGTGTCGATGCACAGTTCGCGCTGCCAGGCCGGGTCCTGCAGCTGCACCCGCGGCGTGCCGGGGTACACCTTCTGGCAGCCGCCGTTGAGCTTCAAGGCGCCGTCCTGGCGGCAGGCTTGCCGGTTCAGGCGGTCATACCCTTCGATGTCTTCAAGGCCAGACAGCGCTATCTCGGAGACGTCACTGATACGCCAGTAGGCCAGCAGCGCATGGCTCAGCTGGCAGGGTTCGCTGTCCTGGTGCTCGGTACTCAGGCTCAGCTCCATGCGGCTACCCAGCCGGGCATGCAGGTCGACCTGCCAATCGCACAGGTCCAGGCGCCATTTCAGGCTGACGCCCTCCTCGTCCTCGCGGCTGTCCACCAGCTTCCAGTCCAGCAGGCGCGCCCAGCCATGGGCCGGCCACAGGTCTTCGCTGGGATGGCGGCCATACCACGGCCAGCACACCGGCACGCCTCCACGGATCGCACCCACTTGTGGCCACTGTTCGGCGCACCACAACCAGGGCCGCTCGCCGGCCGGCTGGAAGTGCAGCAACTGCGCGCCCTGGCGGCTGAACACCGCCTGGCAACGGGGGTGATCGATGATCAGCACATCGCGCTGCTGGTAACGCTCCCACTCGAATGTCGGCCTGGGCCTCTGTGCGGAAAAGAAGCGATGTAGCGGATGTTCAGGCATGGATTCCAAGCTCTTGTTGTTTGAGATAGCGCTGTCTCGGTCTGTTCCCGACAACCACTGCAAGCCAGTGGTGCCGGGAGCCGAAATTGGATTGGCGTAAATTTACAACAAACAGGCTCAGAATGACGACTGAATCTTCAAACCTGCGACCAGCGCGTTGTCCACCTCATCCACCCCGCCGGGGCTCTTGATGTACTGAAGGTTCGGCCGCACGGTCAGCCAGTTGGTCACATGGAAGCCGTAGTACAGCTCGGCGTTGTACTCGGTGCGCTGCAGCGGCACGAAGCCCGGGTTGTCGTAATCGTTGATGCCACTTTGCGTATTGAGCTGCTCGGCGCGCTTTTTCACATCGTCGTTTACGTGGATGCGCGCGATGCCGAAACCGATGTCGTCCTTCGGCCGTGCGTCGAAAGCGCCCTTGTAGACCAGGCCAACTTGCTGGTAGTTGTCGACCACGTTGGTGGCCTTGTCATGCACGGTGAAGTTGGCGAACAGGCTGAGGCCCCGGCTGGCGTCGCCACCGTGGGCGGTCACCTGCTGCTGCGCCACGACCCACCAGCCATGCTTGCTCGAATGCGACTTGAAGCCTGCGCCGCTGATGCCCTGCGGGTTGCCATTGATGTCCTCGTAAACGTCTTCGGCATCGGCGGTGCTGTAGTAATAACCAAGCCGGTACTCGCCCGGCAGGCCGTTGACCTGCGGCGACCACACCGCCTCCACCGGCAGGATCGCACCCTTGGTGCCGCTGCCGCTGAGCTTGAAGCCGTTGCCGGTTTCCAGGTTCGACGGGTTCTGCTCGAAGGCGCCGACCTGAACGAAGAACTCCGGCGTGATGTTGTACTTGACCCGCAGCGCCCACTGGCTGACTGGCCAGTTGTACCAGATGCCACCCACCCAGTTGCCAACCTGCGAGCCGCAGAAGGCCAGGTTCTGGAAGTCGCACGGGAAGCTGTTGAAGTCTTCACCTTCGCCAAAGCGGCCGAATTTCACATCCAGGGCACCGTCGAAGTATTTCTGCTTGACCCACATCTGCGTCAGGCGCCAGGTCTGCCCACGGCCCCACACTTCCTGCACCGAGCTGAACTGGCCAGCACGCGGGTCGCTGATACGGTCATTGGACAGGTTGCGGCCGCTGCGCTCGGTGATCGCCAGTTTGAATTCGGCATCGTGCCAGCCAAAAATCTTTTGCAGGTCCAGGTGCGCGCCAAGGGCGAACTGGTCGCTGTAGCGTGCAGTCTTGTCGTCGTTGTAGCCACCGTTGAGGTTACCGGCGACCTCGCCGACGTAGTCCAGGGTGAAGTCATAGCCTTTTTCCAGCAGTTCGGTGCGGGCGCCGCCCCAGTCGCCGGTCATCCATTTCGACTCGCTGGAGAAGGCCTCGGCAGCCTGCGCCCCGCTGCTACCTACCACGGCAAGCAAGGCCAGTGAGCCCAAGGTCTTGATACGATTGCGCTGTTCCATCCCTTTGCGTCCTCTTTTTTCTTATTGATGGTGTAGACGATTCAACGGCCCTTGAAGCGGGTGACGTTGTCCTTCACTGAAGCGTTGGCAGTGTTCAGGTCCAGGCGCTCGCCACTGCCGGCATCGAACAGCAGCACCCGCGCCGGGTCGAATTGCAGGTTCAGGCTGTCACCCACCCGGCACGCGACATCCGGCGCCAGGCGGCAGCACACCTTGGTCTGGTTGAGGGTGACGAATACCAGCAGGTCGGGCCCGGTGGGTTCGGTCACCTGCACTTCGGCGCGAATGCCCGGCAGGCCATTGCCCTCACCGGTACCCAGGGCGATCTGCTCGGGGCGGATGCCGAGGATGATCTCGCGGCCATCCAGTTCATCGCTTGCCACGCCCAACGGCAACTCACAACGCGCCTGGCCGCTGTCGAGTAGCGCCAGCAGGCGGCCGTCCTGTTTGGCCAGGCGCACCGGGATGAAGTTCATCGGCGGCGAGCCGATGAAGCTGGCGACGAACTGGTTGGCAGGGTCGTTGTAGATCTGCTGCGGGGTGCCGAACTGCTGGATGATGCCGTCCTTCATCACCGCCACCTTGTCGCCCAGGGTCATGGCCTCGATCTGGTCGTGGGTGACATACACCGTGGTGGTCTTCAGGCGCTGGTGCATCAGTTTCATTTCAGTGCGCATCTCCACCCGCAGCTTGGCGTCGAGGTTGGACAGCGGCTCGTCGAACAGGTAGATCTTCGGCCGCCGCGCCAGCGCCCGCCCCATGGCCACGCGCTGCTGCTGGCCACCGGACAACTGCGCTGGCTTGCGCGCCAGCAGGTGCTCGATCTGCAACAGCTTGGCCACCCGTGCCACTTCTTCGTCGATGGCCGCCTGGGGCATCTTGCGGATCTTCAGGCCGAATTCGATGTTCTCGCGCACGCTCATGGTCGGGTACAACGCGTAGGACTGGAACACCATGGCGATGTCGCGGTCCTTGGGGCTCATGCCGCTGACGTCCTGCTCGTCGATCAGGATCGCGCCGCCGGTGATCTGCTCAAGGCCGGCGATGCAGTTCATCAAGGTCGACTTGCCACACCCCGAAGGGCCGACCAGGATCAGGAACTCGCCGTCCTTGATCGACAGCTGGATATCCTTGAGGGTGTCGGGCAGGCCGCTGCCGTAGGTCTTGCTCACATTGCGAATTTCAAGCGTTGCCATGACTTACCCCTTGACGGCGCCGGCCGTGAGGCCGCGGACGAAATACTTGCCTGCCACTACATAGACCAGCAGGGTTGGCAGGCCGGCGATCATCGCCGCCGCCATGTCGACGTTGTATTCCTTGGCCCCGGTGCTGGTGTTGACCAGGTTGTTCAGGGCCACGGTGATCGGTTGCGAGTCGCCGCTGGAGAACACCACGCCGAACAGGAAGTCGTTCCAGATCTGGGTGAACTGCCAGATCAGGCAGACCATGATGATCGGCGTCGACATCGGCAGGATGATGCGGCGGAAGATGGTGAAGAACCCGGCACCGTCCAGGCGTGCAGCCTTGACCAGCGCATCGGGAATGCTCACGTAGAAGTTGCGGAAGAACAGCGTGGTGAAGGCCAGGCCGTAGACCACATGCACCAGCACCAGGCCACTGGTGGTGCTGGCCAGGCCGAGTTTGCCGAGGGTGAACGAGGCTGGCAGCAGCACGGTCTGGAACGGCAGGAAGCAACCGAAAAGCAGCAGACCGAAGAACAGCTGCGAACCCCGGAACCGCCACATCGACAGCACATAGCCGTTGAGCGCACCAATGGCGGTGGAGATCAGCACCGCCGGTACGGTGATCATGATCGAGTTCCAGAAATACCCGTTCACGGTACCCCAGGCCTTGACCCAGCCAATGCCGCTGATCACCGTCGGCCAGCTCAGCAGGTTGCCGCTGCTGATGTCTTCTGGGGTCTTGAAGCTGGTCAGCAGCATCACTACCAACGGCACCAGGTACAGCAGCACGGCAATCAGCAGTACCGCATGGATGGCGAGACGGCTGATGCTCAGCGCCGGTTTGTCGGCAGGGCTATGCATGGCGTTTGCTCCGCAGCTCCGAATACAGGTATGGCACGAGGATCGCCAGGATCGCCCCGAGCATCAGAATGGCGCTGGCCGAGCCCATGCCCATCTGGCCGCGGCTGAAGGTGAACGAGTACATGAACATCGCCGGCAGGTCGGAGGAGTACCCCGGGCCACCGGCGGTCATGGCCGCCACCAGGTCGAAGCTCTTGATGGCGATGTGCGAGAGGATCATCAGCGAGCTGAAGAACACCGGGCGCAGGCTGGGCAGCACCACGGTCCAGTAGATGCGCGGCAGGCTGGCGCCATCCATCTGAGCGGCGCGGATGATCGACTGGTCGACGCCGCGCAGGCCGGCAAGGAACATCGCCATGATGAAGCCCGAGGCCTGCCACACGGCAGCGATCACCAGGCAATACACCACGCGGTCGGGGTCGATCAGCCAGTCCAGGCGAAAACCCTCCCAGCCCCAGTCACGCAGCAGCTTGTCCAGGCCCATGCCGGGGTTGAGCAGCCACTTCCAGGCGGTGCCGGTGACGATCATCGACAGTGCCATGGGGTACAGGTAGATGGTGCGGATGAAGCCTTCGCGACGGATGCGCTGGTCAAGCAACACCGCCAGCAGCACACCGATGGCCAGGCTGATGGCGATGAACAGGCCACCGAACACCAGCAGGTTCTTGCTGGCCACCCACCAGCGGTCGTTGTCGAACAGCCGGGCGTATTGCGCAAGGCCCGCCCACTTGTAGGTTGGCAGGAAGGTCGACGTGGTGAAGGACAGGACGAAGGTCCACAGGATGTAGCCGTAGAAGCCCACCAGCACGATGAACATGCTCGGCGCCAGCACCAGTTTGGGCAGCCAGCGCTGCACAGCGTCCAGGGGTGAGGCCCGCAGTCGGGCGGTTGCTGTAGTCATGTGTGATTACCGGGAGCTTAGGCAGCCCCTTGTGGTGTCGATACTGGCCTCATCGCCGGCAAGCCGGCTCCCACATACGCCCCACAGTTTCAGGGGCAGTGAAAGACCTGTGGGAGCCGGCTTGCCGGCGATGAGGTCATCAGGGTTTCACTTGGCCGCCTTGATCGCCGCCGCCAGCTTCTTCGCCGCGTCAGCAGGGTCCGCCTTGGGGTCGTTGATGTAGTTGGTCACCACATCGAAGAACGCCCCCTGCACGGCCAGCGTGGTGGCCATGTTGTGCGCCATGCTCGGCTGCAGGCCGCCAGTCTTGGCGTCAGCCAGGAAGTCCTTGGCAGAGGTCTGGGCGCAGGCATCGAAGCCGTTCGCGGCCATGTCGGCGAGCATGTCGTTACGCACCGGGATGGACCCCTTGTTGGTGCTGAAGACCTTCTGGAAGTCCTGGCCGAGTACCTTTCGGGCGATGTCCTGCTGGCCAGCGGCAGTGCCCTTGTCGTTCTGCTTGAACACCACCAGCGAGTCGATGTTGTACAGGAAGGCCTTGTCGGTCCCCGGGAATGCTACGCACTGATAGTCCTTGCCGGCAGTCTTCTTGGCCAGGGTCCATTCACTCTTGGCCCAGTCACCCATGATCTGCATGCCGGCCTTGCCGTTGATGACCTTGGCCGCCTCCAGGTTCCAGTCCTGGCCCTTGCCGTCCGGGTCCATGTAAGTGGCGACCTTTTTCAGCTCGGTCAGCGACTTGACCATCTGCGGGCCGGTCAGCGTCGCTTCATCGAGGTCGACCAGCGCCTTCTTGTAGCCGTCCGCGCCCATCACCGACAGCACCACGCTCTCGAATACGGTGCTGTCCTGCCACGGCTGGCCGCCATGGGCGAGCGGGATGAAGCCGGCGGCCTTGAGCTTGTCGGCGGCGGCGTAGAATTCGTCGAGGGTGGTCGGTGCCTTGTCGATGCCGGCCTTCTTGAACACCTCGGGGTTGATCCACAACCAGTTGATGCGGTGGATGTTCACCGGCACAGCCACGTAGTCGCCTTCGTATTTCACGGTGTCGGCGACTTTCTTGTCGAGCAGCGAGTCCCACTGCTCCTCCTTGGCGACGTCCTTGAGCACATCGGCGTCGAGCAGGCCGGTGGCGGCCCAATCCTGGATGTCCGGGCCCTTGATCTGCGCGACGCCCGGCGGGTTGCCGGCCACGGCGCGGCTCTTGAGCACGGTCATGGCAGTGGCGCCACCGCCGCCGGCAACCGCGCCATCCTTCCAGGTGAAGCCGTCCTTCTCGACCTGGGCCTTGAGTACATCGACAGCCGCTTTTTCACCACCGGATGTCCACCAGTGCACCACCTCGACACTGCCTTTGGAGTCGGCGGCGAAGGCACTGAGCGGGAACAGGGAGGCAAGGGAGATCGCGGCAGCGAGGCGGAGAGTCGAATTCATCGGAATACCTTTCTTGTTGTTATGCCGGGCAAGTCGGTCGCTTGCATTGCATGGAGTCTAATCAGAGTGCTCGCTGCGCCAGGTAACGAAGCGATGCGTGAATGTCATCGTTTGGTTACATTGCGCGCCAGCGCGGTGGCAAGGCTGGGTGCTAGCGGCAGTGTAGGCAGCAACACCGCCTGGTAGGCGTGGTAGAGGTCGGGCTTGCCGGCCCAGATGGTTGCAGCAGGCCGGTTGGCAGGGTCGAGTTCGTGGTGCCAGCTGCCGGCGGCGCGGTCGATGAAATGAGTGTCGATGAACGCCCAGAAGCGACGATACCAGTGCGCGTAGTCAGGCTCGCCGGTACGCCGAAGCAGGGCTGCAGCGCTGGCACACGCTTCGGCGTGCACCCAGTGCAGGCGCTCACGCACAACGGGCTGGTCGTGCCAGTCGAGGGTGTAGACGATGCCCGCTGTACCCTCAATGCCCCAGGCATGCTGGCAGGCACTGGCGAACAGGCCACGGGCGCAGGCCAGCAACTCATCCGGCGTGGGTAACCCGGCCAAGCGCCGCGCCGCCTCCAGATGCAGCACCAGCCGCGACCATTCGAACGCGTGCCCGGGCGTGGTGCCATAAGGCCGGAAGTGATCAGCGGGGTTGTCGCGGTTGTATTCGGGCACGGGCTGCCAGTGCGCATCGAAATGCTCGACCACCCGGTAGCCGTTGGCGGCCGCATGGCCTTGAATGATGCGCTCGACGATGCGCAGGGCGCGCTCCAGCCACAGCGTATCGCCGGTGACATCCGCCAGGGCCAGAAACGCCTCGGTGGCGTGCATGTTGCTGTTGGCACCGCGGTAGGCCTCGGGCTGCTGCCAATCGCTGGAGAAGGACTCGCGCAACGCGCCCTCGTCCTCACACCAGAAGCGCTGTTCGAGCACCCGGACTGCATCCGCCAGCAAGCCCTGCGCACCGGCAGCATCCGCCACCACCGCAGAGCTGGCGGCCAGCGCGACGAACGCATGCAGGTACGCCGCCTTGCCGTCGTCGCCCTGCCCATGCGGGCGGGCGAACCAACCGCCGTGCCTGGCATCGTGCAACGGCCCGCGCAGCGCGCGCACGCCGTGTTCGACCAATGCCAGGCAGCCAGGCTCACCCTGCAGATGGGCCAGGGCGAAGCTGTGGGTCATGCGCGCCGTGATAATGGTCTCGGCGCAGGCGACGGGCAGCAGCCTGCCTTGGGCGTCGAGAGCGGCGAAGCCTTCAGCCACCTGCGAAGCCCTGGCAAACGACAGCAGGCGCCGGCCTTCAGCCCTGAGCCATTCGCCGTGTTCGGGGGAATCGATGTGGTCCATGCACCCGTATCTTCCATGCCTGAGGTTTGCAGATTCTAGCCAGCCGTCCTGGCTGGGATGTCACGAACGCCCGCGGGTATGTCACCAGAAAGTGACACTTGCTTTGCCAGCACTGGCCCCATCGCCGGCAAGCCGGCTCCCACAGGAAGTTCACCGCTCCCGAGAACAGTGCGATACCTGGACTGCCCCCCAAATTTGGACACCAATCCAACCCTGGGGCAGTCCATACCTGTGGGAGCCGGCTTGCCGGCGATGGGGCCAGTGGCCTCAATCAAAGCCGCGCGGCAGGTACAAGGTCACCCGCAACCCACCTTCGCGCAAGTTCAGCAAGCTCACCTCGCCGCCATGGCTATGGGCGATGTTGCGCGCGATCCCCAACCCCAACCCGTAGCCCTGCTGCTGCCCGGCCAGCCTGAAGTGCGGCTCGAACACCTGCTCCTGTTGCTGCTGCGGCACGCCGGGCCCTTGGTCATCTACCTGCAAGACGAAGCCGTCGGCGCTGTCGATGATGCGCAAGCGGGCCCGCTCGCCGTACTTGATGGCATTGTCGATCAGGTTGCCGATGCAGCGGCGCAACGCCAGCGGCTTGCCCGGGTACGGCGCCAAGGCTTGGCCTTCGACAGTGATGCGGCCGTCACGCACGTAGGGCTCGGCAAGGATTTCCAATACCTGGTTGAGGTCGACAGGTTCGATGTTTTCGTGGATGTCGGTGTCCTTCACGCACTGCAGGGCGCCCTTGACCAGCAGCTCCAGCTCATCCAGGTCCTGGCTGAACTTGGCCTGCATATGCTCGTCCTCCAGCAGCTCCACACGCAGGCGCAGGCGCGTGATCGGCGTGCGCAGATCGTGGGAAATGGCACTGAACAGCTGGCTGCGCTCGGTAAGGTAACGGCTGATGCGTTCACGCATGCTGTTGAACGCCCGCCCAACCTCGACCACCTCACTACCGCCACCCTCGGCCACCGGCGCCACGTCAGCACCCAGCGACAGCTCGCGGGCGGCCCGTGCCAGGCGCTTGAGCGGCCAGCTCTGCCAGTGCACCAGCAGGCCGATGAACAGCAACAGCAAGGCGGTGGTCAGCACGATGAAGCCGATCTGTTGGCGTGGCAGGCGCTCGGCTTCCAGGCTGGTGTAGGGTTCGGGCAGCAGCGAGGCGATGTACAGCCACTCGCCCTCGCCCAGGCGAATCTGGGTGACCAGCACCGGTGGCTTGAGTGGCTCCAGAGTCAGCGAATAATGCGCCCAGGAGCGTGGCAGCTCATCGAGCTTCAGGCCGCTGTTGAAGATGCGCAGGTCATCGGGCCCGACGAACTCCACCGATATTTCCATCTGCGCGCCCTGGCGCTCGTGCAGCACCTGCTGGAACACATCGATGACCGCCTGCTTGCGCGGGGTGATGGGCAGTACCGGCATGTCCAGCGGCTTGTCGTTGAGCGAAACGAAAAAGCGTGTGCCGCCCATGCTGCGCAACTGGTCCAGCACCATCGGCCGGTAGGCCACTGGCAACGAACGGAAGTAGCTGACGCTGGCGCTCATCGAATGCGCCAGGCTGCTGGCACTGGCGCGCAGCCCCTGCAACTGGCTGGCGCGCAGCTGGGCGACCCAGATCACACTCGAAAGGCCTTGGGCGAGCAACACCACCAGCAGCGTCAGCAGCAGCATGCGCCCCAGCAGGGAGCGCGGCAGCAAGCGCCAGCGCCGCTCAGGAAGCGCAGCAGACATGCGCGGCCAACAGGTAACCACTACCACGTACGGTGCGGATCAGCCGCGGCGGTTTGTCGGTGTCGCGCAGACGCTGGCGCAGGCGGCTGACCGCCATATCGACAATGCGGTCCAGCGGCATGGGCTCACGGCCACGGGTGGCGTTGCCGATGGTGTCGCGGTCGAGGATTTGCTGGGGGTGGTCGAGAAACAGCTTGAGCAGGGCAAAGTCGGCCCCTGAGAGGATCACTTCTTCGCCATCACGGTGAAACAGCCGGTGGCTGATCGTGTCCAGGCGCCAATCATCGAAGGCCAGCACGGCGCTGGCCGGCGCTGCGTGGCCGAACTCTGCGCGGCGCAGCAGGGCCTTGATCCGCGCTTGCAGCTCGCGCGGGCTGAAGGGTTTGCCCAAGTAGTCGTCGGCACCCAGTTCCAGGCCGATGACCCGGTCGGCCTCGTCGGAGCTGGCGGTCAGCATGATGATCGGCACCCGTGACTGGCGCGGGTGCTGGCGCACCCAGCGGCACAGGCTGAAGCCGTCTTCGTCGGGCAGCATCACATCCAGGATGACCAGATCGCAGGGGGTGTTTTCCAGCGCGCGACGAAAGCCTTGGCCATCGGCTTCGGCATGCACCTGGAAGCCGGCGCGGCTCAGGTAGGTTTGCAACAGCTCGCGGATTTCCTGATCGTCGTCGACCATCAAAATCGATTTACCGGCAGTGCTCAAGGTGTCCCGCCCTCTTGTTTGTCGCAGGTCTTCAGTGCCTGCTGCAAGGGCCGCTTCGCGCCCCAATCGCCGGCAAGCCAGCTCCCACAAAACCGTGCGCAATCACGATTCCTGTAGGAGCCGGCTTGCCGGCGATTGGGCCGCGTAGCGGCCCCATTCACAATTCAGTGATCCAACGCTTGCTGTAATGCCACCCCGGCGCCCAGCAGTCCAGAGAATTCCGCCGTCACCAGCCACACCGGCACGCCGGCAAAGTAGCCACTCATGCAACCCTTGTCGGCAAAACTCGCAGCAAAACCACTGCGCAGAAACAGCTCGGCGAAGCGCGGGATCACGCCGCCGACAATATAAACCCCACCACGCGCCCCCAGGGTCAGCACATTGTTACCAGCCACGCGGCCCAGGAAGCGGCAGAACTGCTCGACCACCGCCAACGCCTGGGGTTCGCCGCCCAGGGCCGCGTCGGTGATGTCTGCAGGGGTCTTGTGCCGCGGTACGGCGCCATCCAGCACGCAGATGGCCTGGTACAAGCGCACCAGGCCACCACCGCTGAGTACGGTTTCGGCACTTACATGGCCGATCTGGCTGTGGATCTGCTGGTGGATCGCCGCCTCACGGGCATTGCCGACCGGCAGGTCGACATGCCCACCCTCGCCCGGCAACGCCTGCCAATGCTGCTCGCCAAGGCGCAGCAGGCTGCCGACACCCAGGCCGGTGCCAGGCCCGATCACCAATGCGGGCCGCAATGGGTCGGCCTGGCCGGCGCAGACTTGACGGTACTCGCCCTGCTGCAGGCGGGTCATGCCCAGGGCCATGGCCGAGAAGTCGTTGATCAGCAGCAGCCGCTCGACCTGCAAAGTCTTGCAGAATGCGCTGCGGCTCAGCCGCCAATGGTTGTTGGTGAAGCGAAACTCATCGCCATCGACGGGCCCGGCGACCGCCAGGCACACCGCTGCCAAACCACCACGAGCAATGCCCTGATCGTCAAGGTAGGCCTCGATGGCCTGCTCGGGGCTTGTGTAGTCGGCAGTGGCGAAGACCTTCACCTGGTACAGCTGGTTGTCACGCCACAACGCAAAACGGGCATTGGTGCCACCGATGTCGCCAACCAGCAGGTCCTTCATTTGAGGTTCTCCAAAGCCGAGGTGAAGGCGCTCGCGCCCTGTTCGGCCGGGCTGAACGCCATGCGCATGAAGCCGAACAGCTCGCGCCCGCAGCCCAGGTCGTTACCCAGAGGCGCTGGCGGCAGGTCGCGGCTGGCCATTTCTTCGGCCGACACCATCACCTGCAGCGTGCCTTCGACACCATCGACGCGCACGATATCACCCTCGCGCACCCGCGCCAGCGGGCCGCCGTCAAATGCTTCGGGGCAGACATGAATGGCGGCAGGGATCTTGCCCGATGCGCCCGACATGCGCCCGTCGGTGACCAGCGCGACTTTGTAGCCGCGGTCCTGCAGCACACCGAGGAATGGCGTCAGCTTGTGCAGCTCGGGCATGCCGTTGCAACGCGGCCCCTGGAAGCGCACCACGGCCACGAAATCGCACTCCAGCTCGCCGGCCTTGAACGCATCGGCCAGCGACTGCTGGTCCTGGAACACCCGCGCCGGGGCTTGCACAACGCGGTGCTCGGGGGCGACTGCAGACACTTTCATCACCCCGCGGCCGAGGTTGCCTTCCATCACCCGCAGGCCGCCCTCGGCCGAGAATGGCCGCGCCACCGGGCGCAGGATGGTTTCGTCCAGGCTGTCTTGCGGGCCTTCGCGCCATACAAGTTTGCCGTTGTCGAGGAACGGTTCCTGGGTGTAACGGCGCAACCCGTGGCCAGCCACGGTGTTGACGTCTTCGTGCAGCAGGCCGGCGTCGAGCAGCTCACGGATGAGGAACGACATGCCACCGGCAGCCTGGAAGTGGTTGATGTCGGCTTTGCCGTTGGGGTACACGTGCGACAGGGTAGGCACCACCTCGGACAGGTCGGCCATGTCCTGCCAGGTCAGCTGGATACCCGCCGCCTGGGCAATCGCCGGAATGTGCAGGGTGTGGTTGGTCGAGCCGCCGGTGGCGTGCAGGGCGACGATGGAGTTGACCAGCGCCTTTTCGTCGACGATTTCGCCCAGCGGCATGAAGCTGCCACTGGCCTTGGTCATGCGCGTGACCTGCTGCGCAGCCTCGGCAGTGAGCGCGTCGCGCAGAGGCGTATACGGGTTGACGAACGAAGCGCCCGGCAGGTGCAGGCCCATCACCTCCATCACCAACTGGTTGGTGTTGGCGGTGCCGTAGAAGGTGCAGGTACCCGGGCTGTGATAGGAGTTCATCTCCGATTCCAGCAGCTCCTCGCGGCTGGCCTTGCCTTCGGCGTAGCGCTGGCGCACATCGGCCTTCTGCTTGTTGGAGATGCCAGAGACCATGGGGCCGCCTGGCACGAAAATGGTCGGCAGGTGGCCGAAGCGCAGCGCACCCATCATCAGGCCCGGGACGATCTTGTCGCAGATGCCCAACATCAACGCGGCGTCGAACATGTTGTGCGACAGCGCTACCGCGGTGGACATGGCGATGACTTCGCGGCTGGCGATGGCCAGCTCCATGCCCGGCTCGCCCTGGGTCACGCCATCGCACATGGCCGGCACGCCGCCGGCGAACTGGCCAACCGAGCCGACCTCGCGCAGGGCCTGCTTGATCTGATCGGGGAAGTGCACGTAGGGCTGGTGCGCCGAGAGCATGTCGTTGTAGGCCGAGACGATGGCCACGTTGGCGGCGTTCATCAGCCGCAGGCTCTGCTTGTCGTCGGCGCCACACCCGGCCACGCCGTGGGCAAAGTTGGCGCACTGCAGGCTGGCCCGCATGGGTCCGTCACTGGCCGCGCCGCGAATCAGCTGCAGGTAGCGTTCACGGGTGGCACGGCTGCGTTCAACCAGCCGTTGGGTGACCTCAAGGATGCGCGGGTGCATGTACGGGACTCCAGGCTAACGGTAAGGGCGGTTTACCGGGCATTTCCCCTCCAAACGATTGCGGCCTAGGCTCCAGTGTAAGGGGCCCTGCGCATCGAGGAGGCGGCTCACCCGACCACTCGTTGTATATTTAAACAAAATACTGCCAGTAAAAAGGCTTGTTTTCTATCGCTCAGTGAATAATCTTGTAATTCCAACAACAAAACCGTTTCAGTGAAGCTGCTTTGTGCCACAGGTTTCACTCGGACTGCCAGAGGTACTGCCATGACCCTACGCATCGCCATCAACGGATTCGGCCGCATCGGGCGCAATGTTCTGCGCGCACTGTATACCCAAGGCTACCGCCAGGACTTGCAGGTCGTCGCCATCAACGACCTGGGCGACAGCGCCATGAATGCCCACCTGCTCAAATACGACAGTGTGCACGGTACATTCGATGCATCGGTGGAGGCCGATCATGAAAGCCTGACGGTAAATGGCGACCGCATCGCGGTCAGCGCCATCCGCAACCCGGCCGAGCTGCCCTGGAAGGCCGAAGCGATCGATGTGGTGTTCGAGTGCACCGGGCTGTTTACCGACCGGGCCAAAGCCGCCGCACACCTGGCGGCGGGCGCCGGTAAGGTGATTGTCTCGGCCCCGGCGAAGGGCGCCGACGCCACGGTGGTGTACGGGGTCAACCACGACATCCTGCGCGCCTCCCACCAGGTCATTTCGAATGCGTCCTGCACCACCAACTGCCTGGCGCCGATCGCCCAGGTGCTGCACCGTGAGTTCGGCATCGAACAGGGCTTGATGACCACCATTCATGCTTACACCAACGACCAGGTGCTGACTGACGTTTACCACAGCGACCCTTACCGTGCGCGCTCGGCCACCCAGTCGATGATCCCGAGCAAGACCGGCGCCGCCGAAGCCGTGGGCCTGGTGCTGCCGGAGCTGGCCGGCAAACTGACCGGCATGGCCGTGCGGGTGCCGGTGATCAACGTTTCGCTGGTCGACCTCACCCTCAACCTCAAGCGCGAAGCCACGGCCGAGCAGGTCAACCAGCTGTTCCTCGAGGCCAGCCGGCATTCCAAGGTGCTGGGCTACAACACCCTGCCGCTGGTGTCCTGCGACTTCAACCACAACCCGTTGTCGTCGATCTTCGATGCCAACCACACCCGTGCCAACGGCAAGATGCTCAAGGTGATGGCCTGGTATGACAACGAGTGGGGGTTCTCCAACCGTATGCTGGATAACTGCCTGGCGCTGTGCAGCGCGCGCTGAGGGGGCGCCTGGCGGGGGATCTTCAGCGCTCTTGAGATCGAGCGCTGAAGATGCCAAGACATGCCACCACAGCCCACACTCACAATCTTTACCTTTCCCTAACACTTCCGCGCTTGACCAACAGGCAAGATGATAAGCATTATCATTAACCTTTCGTCGGCCAGGTCCCCCCGTGAGTCAGTCCCGGTTCAACTCCGTCTTCCTCGTCCAGCGCCTTTCCCTGCTGCGCACCCTGCAGCGTATGGTCGGCAACCCCAGCACCGCCGAGGACCTGCTGCAGGAAACCTACCTGCGGGTGTCCCGTGCCCTGGGCGAGCGGCCTATCGAGCACCTCGAACCGTTCGTGTTCCAGACCGCCCGCAACCTGGCCCTGGACCACCTGCGCACGCGTCGGGTGCAATCGCGCATGCTGGTCGACGATGTTCCCGACGAAATCCTGCACAACGTCGCCGCCCCCCTGAGCAGCAGCGAAGATGCCGCACATGCCGAACAACTGCTCAAGCACCTCAGCGTCAGCCTCAACCAGCTGACCGAGCGCCAGCAACGCATCTTCATCCTCAGCCGCCTGCACGGCGCCAGCTACCTGGAAATCGCCGAACAACTGGATGTCTCGGCCAGCACCGTGCAGAAGGAACTGAAATTGATCATGGCCATCTGCATAGGTGTGGCCGATCGCCTCAAGTGAGACGACCGCCGGCCGGCAGAGTGAGGCGAAGCGCTTGCCACGCCCCGCCTTAGCCGTGATCATTCGGGAAAATCATTTCAAGGATTCACCGTGACCGACAGCCCCGTCCCTCGCCCGCCGACCGCCGGGCCCGACGCCCGCGCCCGTGCGATGGACGAGGCGCTGGACTGGCTGGTACGCCTGCAATGCGCCACTGATGCCGACACCCTGGCCTTCGAGCAATGGCTTGGCGCCGCGCCGGAAAACGCCGCGGCCTACGTCGAAGCCGAAGCCCTGTGGAACGGCACGCCGCTGCGCCAGGCCGCCACGCAGATGCACCAAGGCCGGCGCCGCTCCGTGCGCGGGCGCCTGCGTGCACACTGGAAACCGTTAGCGACCGCTGCCGTGCTGCTGGTAGGGCTGTTCACCGTGGGCAACCTGCCGGTGCGCCTGCAGGCCGATCACCTGACCGTGGTGGGCGAACGTCAGCGCCTGCAACTCGATGACGGCGCCAAGGTGCTGCTCAACACCAACTCGGCCTTCGCCAGCGATCTGCGTGACGGCCGCCAGGTGGCGCGCCTGCTGCAGGGTGAGGCGTTTTTCCAGGTACCGGCGGGCGCCCAACTGCCATTGGAAGTACAGGCCGGGCCGCTGCGAGCCCAGGTGCGCGACACCGATTTTGCCGTGCGCTACCTCGATGGCGAGGCGCAGGTCCGCGTGCAGCGCGGTGACGTTGACCTGCAGGCGGCCAGCGACCAGCGCATCCGCCTCAGCGCTGGTGACAGCATCAGCGTCGGCCCGCAAGGCTTCGGCCAGCGCCAGCGCCCGGACATGCACAAGGACCTGGCCTGGGTCGACGGCCGCCTGGTGTTCGAAAACTGCCCGCTGAGCCAGGTGCTGGCCGAAGTGCGGCGCTATTACCCAGGCTGGATCATCAACCGCAACGCCAACCTCGACGACATGGCGGTGACCGGCAACTATCGCCTCGACCAGCCGCTGGAGACCTTGCGCGCGCTGGCTCACATCACTTCGGCGCAGCTGCACGAATACCCCGCCGTGGTCATTCTCAACTGACCTGCCAATTATTTTTACGCGATCGCGCTACCCCGCCCGTCTCGTTATAGCCAATGCAACTGATTCTTGTTTGAAAACAAGAACGGTCATCACCTATAACAGTTCGCGCGTCTGGGAGCGCTTTCGATGTCCACAGGTACAACTCGCCCGTCCACCCTTCCCCGCCGTACCGGCCAACTGTCCCTGCTGACCCTGGCCTTGCTCGCCAGCGGAGCCTGCAGCCTGCCTGCGCTGGCCGCAGAGCCAGCCCAGGCGAGCAGCCCGCGCATGGGCGACTACCGCTTCAGCATCGCCCAGCAGCCCTTGGTCGAGGCCATCAATGCCTTCAGCCAGGTGACCGGGTGGCAGGTAGGTTTCAGCGCCGAACTGGCAGAGGGCGTGGCTTCGCCAGGTGTGCAAGGTTCGTTGGCGCCAGAGGCTGCACTCAAGCGCCTGCTGCAAGGCACCGGCCTTGGCTATCGCAAGATAGGCAACGGCAATGTGGTGCTCGAACGCCAGTCGGCGGGCAACGCCATCGCCCTGCAGCAAATGACCGTCAGTGCTACCCGTAGCGCCCAGGACGTCAGCCAGGTGCCCAGCACCGTGAGCGTACAGACCCGCGAACAGCTGGACCGCCAGAACGTCAGCAACATCCAGGAACTGGTGCGTTACGAGCCGGGCGTTTCGGTCGGCGGCACCGGCCAGCGCAGTGGCCTGAATGGTTACAACATCCGCGGTATCGACGGTGAGCGCGTGCTGACCCAGATCGACGGTGTGTCGATCCCCGACAGCTTCTTCTATGGCCCCTACGCCCAGACCCAGCGCAATTATGTCGACCCGGAAATCGTCAAGCGCGTCGAGATCCTGCGCGGCCCCGCCTCGGTGCTGTATGGCAGCAACGCCATCGGCGGCGCGGTGAGCTACTTCACCCTCGACCCCGAAGACATCATCAAGCCTGGCAAGGATGTGGGTGCTCGGCTGAAGACCGGCTACAGCTCGGCCGATGACAGCTGGCTGACCTCCGCCACCGTGGCCGGCCGCCAGGGCGACTTCGACGGCTTGCTGCACGTGAGCCAGCGCAACGGCCACGAAACCGAGTCGTATGGAGGCCACGGCGGCACCGGCCTGTCGCGTACCGAAGCCAACCCGGAGGACGTGCGCACCACCAACGTGCTGGCCAAGCTTGGCTGGAACTACGCTGACGACGCGCGCCTGGGTTTCACTTACGAGCGCTACAAGGATGACCGCGACCAGGACATCCTCAGCGCCGTGGGCGGCCCGTTCGCCAATGGCGCTGGCATGGGCATGTACCGCAGCCGTACCGGCAACGACACCGTGACCCGCGAGCGCTTCGGCATCAACCACGAATTCGGCCTGGATTCGCGGGTGGCCGACCACATCAAGTGGAGCCTGAACTACCAGATCGCCAAGACCGACCAGCACACCGAGGAAGTCTACTTCCCGTTCAGCCGCACGGTCTTTCGTACCCGCGACACCACCTACAAGGACCGCCAGTGGGTCTTCGACGCCCAGCTGGACAAAGCCTTCAGCATCGGCGCCACCGACCACCTGCTGACCTACGGCACCACCCTCAAGCACGAGAAAGTCACCGGTTCGCGCAGCGGCACCGGCACCTGCCTGGCAGTCGGCGGCACCTGCCGCGCCATCGGCCAGGAGAGCGCCAGCGATGCACAGGCGCTGGTCAGCGACTTCCCGGACCCGACCGTCAACACCTACAGCCTGTTCGCCCAGGATGAAATCCGCTGGAACAACTGGACCTTCCTGCCAGGCGCACGTTACGACTACACGCGCATGGAGCCGAAGTTCACCGACGAGTTTCTGCGTGGCATCCAAGGCTCGGGCGCAGCGCCTGGCAGCCTGGACGACTCGGACAAGAAGTGGCACCGCGTGTCGCCCAAATTTGGCCTGACCTACGCGTTCAACGACAACTACACCTGGTATGGCCAGTACGCAGAGGGCTTCCGCACACCGACCGCCAAGTCGATGTACGGCCGCTTCGACAACCCGACGCTGGGTTACAGCGTACAAGGCAACCCGGGCCTTGAGCCCGAGAAGAGCAAGAGCTACGAAACCGGCCTGCGTGGCAACTTCGATGCCGGTAACTTCAGCGCTGCGGTGTTCTACAACAAGTACCGCGACTTCATCGACGAAGATGCCGTGCAGTCGGCCAACCTGGAAACCACCTTCCAGGCCAACAACATCAAGCACGCCACCATCAAGGGCGCCGAAGTCAAAGGCCGCCTCAACCTCGACCACTTCGGTGCGCCCGAAGGCCTGTACACCCAGGGTTCGATCGCTTACGCCAACGGCCGCAACGATGACAACGGCCAGCCGCTGAACAGCGTCAACCCGCTGACCGGCGTGTTCGGCCTGGGTTACGAGCAGCCGAACTACGGCGGCCTGCTGAGCTGGACCGTGGTCAAGCGCAAGACCCGCGTCGACGACACCACGTTCTTCGCCCCGGATGGCCAGAGCTCGCAGTTCCGCACCCCAGGCTACGGCGTGCTGGACCTGAGCGGCTTCTACAAGGTGACCGACGACGTCACGGTCAACGCTGGGCTGTACAACCTGACCGACAAGAAATACTGGCAGTGGGACTCGGTGCGCGGTTACGACGGCCAGGGTGAGGCAGGCGTAACCCAGCCAGCCAACCTGGACCGCCTGACCATGCCAGGGCGCAACTTCGCCATCAATGTGGTGTGGGATATCTGATTTGAGCTGATCGGTACTGGCCCCATCGCCGGCAAGCCGGCTCCCACAGGTACCCCGCTGCCCTCAGGTTCAGTGGAGCACCTGTGGGAGCCGGCTTGCCGGCGATGGGGCCAGTACATTCAACCTGGAGACCCAGCTTTTTTTACTGTCCCCACCCCGCTGTTTCGTCTTGTCACTAGACGCCCCCATTTTCCAAGGACACCCCCATGACCGACCGCCCAGCCCTGCGCTCGCAACGCCTCAACCAGGTCACCCACGCCCCGCACACCGAGCTCGACGCCCTGGTCAAATCCCACGCGCCGTTCGACAGCCGCGAAAGCTTCGCCCGTTTCGTCGTAGCGCAGTACCTGTTCCAGTCCGAACTGCAGGCCCTGTACACCGACCCGCAACTGATCGCCATCGTCCCCGACCTGGCCGAGCGTTGCCGCGCCGAGCAAGCTCGCCTGGACCTTGCCGACCTCGACACCGAAGTACCCGCAGCCGTCGCCGGCGCACCGCAGAATCTGAGCCTTGCCGAGGCACTGGGCTGGATCTTCGTCTCCGAAGGCTCCAAACTGGGCGCTGCGTTTCTGATCAAGCGTGCCGTTGCGCTGGAACTGTCCGACAGCTTTGGTGCTCGGCACCTGGGCGAGCCAGCCGGTGGCCGCGCCGAAGGCTGGAAGCAGTTCACCCGTATTCTTGATGGCCTGGAGCTGACGGCCGAGCAAGACGCTGCTGCCGAGCGTGGCGCTGTTGCGGCGTTCGAGCGCTTCACCGAACTGCTCAAGCATGCCTACGCTGCCGACAGCGCGCTGGCCTGATACGCGTTACCCGGCCACCCCTCCGGTGGCCGCACCGTTTTCGCAGTGAGACCATGACCCGACCTGCCCGCTCGAAACTGTCGCGCCTGCTGTATGGCACCCTGGCTTACGTAAGCCTGGGTATCGGCCTGGTCGCCATTGTCATCCCTGGCCTGCCGACCACCGAATTCATTCTGTTGGCCGCCTGGGCGGCGACACGCAGCTCACCGCGCCTGTCGGCGTGGCTGGAGAACCACCGGCTGTTCGGGCCAATCCTGTACAACTGGCGCAACGGCAAGCTGATCCAGCGCCGGGCCAAGGTCAGTGCGACCATCAGCATGCTGGTGTGTGCAGGCGTGATGCTGACCTTCCTCGACCACCGTTGGCCGGTGTTCCTGGCCATCGCCGGTATGGCCCTGGGCAACCTGTGGATCTGGTCGCGGCCAGAGCCCGCCTGCCCGCCTGCCTCACAAGCTCAGCAGCCCTGAATAAAGCCCGTAGGCCGCCAGTGCCGCCCCCGCCAGCACCGCTGCGAAAATCAGTTTTTCCCACGGGGTGAACAGCGCCTGGCCTTGCTCACGCTTGGCCCGGGCAAACAGGATCACCCCAGGGGCGTACAGTAACGCCGACAGCAACAGGTACTTGAGCCCACCGGCGTACAGCAGCCACACCGCATACAGCAGCGCCACCGCCGCAACCAGCAGGTCCTTGCGCCGCAGCGCCTGCTGCCCGCCATAGCCCTCTGCGCGCAGCGCCAACAGCACTGCATAAGCGGCCGACCACAGGTACGGCACCAGAATCATCGACGACGCCAGGTAGATCAGGCTGGTGTAGGTGCCCGCCGAAACCAGCGTAATCAGCAGGAAGCCCTGAATCATGCAGTTGGTCAGCCACAGGGCATTGGCCGGCACGTGGTTGGCGTTTTCCTTGGCCAGAAAGCGCGGCATGGTCTTGTCCCGCGCTGTGGCGAAGAGGATTTCGGCGCACAGCAACGCCCATGACAGCAATGCGCCGAGCAGCGAGATGGCCAGGCCGATGCTGATCAGCAAGGCCCCCCATGGGCCGACGATATGCTCGAGCACCGACGCCAGCGACGGGTTCTGCAACCCGGCCAGTTCCGGCTGGGTCATTACCCCAAGCGACAGCACATTGACCAGCACCAGCAGCGCCAGCACGCCGAGAAAGCCGATGACCGTGGCCTTGCCGACATCCGAGCGACGCTGTGCCCTGCCCGAGTAGACGCTGGCACCCTCGATGCCGATGAACACGAACACGGTGACCAGCATCATGTTGCGCACCTGGTCCAGCACATCGCCGAACTGCGGGTTGCTCAAGCCCCAGATATCACGGGTGAAGATGTCGGCACGGAAGGCAAAGGCGGCGATGACGATGAAGATCAGCAGCGGCACCACCTTGGCAACGGTGGTCACCTGGTTGATGAACGCCGCTTCCTTGATGCCACGCAGCACCAGAAAGTGCACGGCCCACAGCAGCAGCGAGGCACAGCCGATGGCGATCGGCGTATTGCCCTCGCCGAATACCGGAAAGTACAAGCCCAGGGTACTGAACAGCAGCACGAAATAGCCGACGTTGCCCAGCCAGGCACTGATCCAGTAGCCCCAGGCCGAAGAGAAGCCCATGTAGTCGCCAAAGCCGGCCTTGGCATAGGCATAGACCCCCGAGTCCAGCTCCGGCTTGCGGTTGGCCAGGGTTTGAAACACGAAGGCCAGCGCCAGCATGCCCACCGCGGTGATACCCCAGCCGATCAGCACGGCGCCGACATCGGCGCGTGCCGCCATGTTTTGTGGCAACGAAAAAATCCCGCCGCCAATCATCGAACCAACTACCAGTGCGATCAACGCGCCTAGGCGGAGCTTCTGTCCTGGTTCGCTCATGTAAATCCCCATCTTTTGTGTGTGTTGTCACACGCCTGAAACAGCTTTATCTGCATATAAACAAGGCTACTTATAAGCGACAAAGCCATTAAAGCTATAGCACTCATAACTCCTTTGTCTATACCTGCCTCCTGACAAAAACGCATGTCCTTCAGGCAACTTTTATCCCGCGTATCTGTTGAGAAATATTTGCGAAAACGGCAGAAGCGACTAGCTTCTAAAGCTCGCAGGCTGAAACAGAGCGTTTGCTCTAGATGTACATGGAGGTGCCAGCGCGCGTGGCCTGTAGCAAGGCTGTCGGCACTCTCCAGGAGTCATGTGAAGGAAATTTCCTACTTCACACGCCATGAACTGATCCAAGTCAGGTTATGGCTCGGGCGACGGATTTATTCTGTTGTCAACTTTCTCCTGGTACGGAGTTGTTAAATGTCTGATTCATCTGGAAAACTAAAACTTGGCGCACTAGTTGCCCTCGTCGTCGGTTCCATGATTGGCGGCGGCATCTTTTCGCTTCCTCAAAACATGGCGGCCAGCGCCGGCGTGGGTGCTGTACTGATTGGCTGGGCGATCACTGCCGTTGGCATGCTGACACTGGCGTTCGTGTTCCAAACCCTGGCCAACCGCAAACCTGACCTCGACGGGGGTGTCTACGCCTACGCCAAGGCCGGCTTCGGCGACTACATGGGCTTCTCTTCGGCCTGGGGCTACTGGATCAGTGCCTGGCTGGGCAACGTCGGTTACTTCGTGCTGCTGTTCAGCACCCTCGGCTACTTCTTCCCGATCTTCGGTGAAGGCAACACCCCGGCCGCCATCATCGGTGCGTCGATCCTGCTGTGGGCCGTGCACTTTCTGGTACTGCGTGGCATCAAGGAAGCGGCGTTCATCAACCTGGTCACCACCGTGGCCAAGGTCGTGCCGCTGGTACTGTTCGCGCTGATCTGCCTGTTCGCCTTCAGGCTCGACATCTTCACCGCCGACATCTGGGGCACCGGCACGCCGGAGCTTGGCAGCGTGATGAACCAGGTGCGCAACATGATGCTGGTCACTGTCTGGGTGTTCATCGGCATCGAGGGCGCGAGCATCTTCTCGTCCCGTGCGGAAAAACGCGCCGACGTCGGCAAGGCCACGGTCATCGGCTTCATCACCGTGCTGCTGTTCCTGGTGCTGGTCAACGTGCTGTCGCTGGGCGTGATGACTCAGCCGGAACTGGCCAAGCTGCAGAACCCGTCGATGGCGGCTGTGCTTGAGCACGTGGTTGGCCACTGGGGCGCGGTACTGATCAGCGTCGGCTTGATCATCTCGCTGCTGGGTGCCCTGCTGTCGTGGGTGCTGCTGTGCGCCGAGATCATGTTCGCGGCAGCCAAAGACCACACCATGCCGGAGTTCCTGCGCCGCGAAAACGCCAACCAGGTACCGGCCAATGCGCTGTGGCTGACCAACGCCATGGTGCAGATATTCCTGGTGATCACGCTGTTCTCGGCCAGCACCTACCTGTCGCTGATCTACCTCGCCACCTCGATGATCCTGGTGCCCTACCTGTGGTCGGCGGCCTACGGCTTCCTGATGGCACTGCGCGGCGAAACCTACGAAAACGCTGCCGGCGAGCGCAGCAAAGACCTGTTCATTGGCGCTGTCGCCCTCGTGTACGCCATCTGGCTGCTGTATGCCGGTGGCACCAAATACCTGCTGCTCTCGGCCCTGCTGTATGCCCCTGGCGTGATCCTGTTCGCCAAGGCCAAACATGAAATCGGCCAACCGATCTTTACCAACGTGGAAAAACTGATCTTCGCAGCCGTGGTCATCGGCGCCCTGGTGGCGGCCTATGGCCTGTACGACGGTTTCCTGACCCTGTGACCCACGTCTTTGCACCACATGGAGGATTGAACAATGTCCGCTGAAAAACAGAAGTACGGTGTCCATTCCGAAGCCGGCAAGCTGCGCAAAGTGATGGTCTGCTCGCCGGGCCTGGCGCACAAGCGCCTGACCCCAAGCAACTGCGACGAACTGCTGTTCGATGACGTGATCTGGGTAGATCAGGCCAAGCGTGACCATTTCGACTTCGTCACCAAGATGCGCGAGCGCGGCGTGGATGTGCTGGAGATGCACAACCTGCTGACCGACATCGTGCAGGACAAGGAAGCACTGAAGTGGATCCTCGACCGCAAGATCACCCCTGACACCGTTGGTGTCGGCCTCACCAACGAAGTGCGCAGCTGGCTTGAAGGTCTCGAACCTCGCCACCTGGCCGAGTTCCTCATCGGCGGCGTGGCCGGCCAGGACCTGCCGCAGAGCGAAGGCGCCGATGTGGTCAAGATGTACAACGACTACCTGGGCCACTCCAGCTTCATTCTGCCGCCACTGCCCAACACCCAGTTCACCCGTGACACCACGTGTTGGATCTACGGTGGTGTGACGCTGAACCCGATGTATTGGCCAGCACGACGCCAGGAAACCCTGCTCACCACCGCCATCTACAAGTTCCACAAGGAATTCACCAACGCCGACTTCGAGGTCTGGTACGGCGACCCGGACAAGGAGCACGGCAACGCCACCCTCGAAGGCGGTGACGTGATGCCGATCGGCAAAGGCATCGTGCTCATCGGCATGGGCGAGCGCACCTCGCGCCAGGCCATCGGCCAGCTGGCGCAAAACCTGTTCGCCAAAGGCGCAGTCAAGGAGGTCATCGTCGCCGGCCTGCCGAAATCTCGTGCGGCCATGCACCTGGACACCGTGTTCAGCTTCTGCGACCGCGATCTGGTTACCGTCTTCCCCGAAGTCGTCAACGAAATCGTGCCCTTCATCATCCGCCCGGACGAAAGCAAGCCGTACGGCATGGATGTACGCCGCGTGAACAAGTCGTTCATCGAGGTGGTGGGCGAGCAACTGGGCGTCAAGCTGCGTGTGGTCGAGACCGGCGGCAACAGCTTCGCCGCCGAGCGCGAGCAGTGGGATGACGGCAATAACGTGGTGGCGATGGAGCCCGGCGTGGTCATTGGCTACGACCGCAACACCTACACCAACACCCTGCTGCGCAAGGCCGGGATCGAGGTCATCACCATCAGCGCCGGCGAGCTTGGCCGGGGCCGTGGCGGCGGCCACTGCATGACCTGCCCGATCGTCCGCGACCCAATCGACTACTAACGACCATACGCCCGGCCGTGCCCACGAAGCGGCGGCCGGGCCCCTCACCGAATTCAAGGAGATACAGTCATGGCGTTCAACATCCATAACCGCAACCTGCTCAGCCTCGAACACCACACCACGCGTGAACTGCGCTACCTGCTGGACCTGTCCCGCGACCTCAAGCGCGCCAAGTACACTGGCACCGAGCAGCAGCACCTGAAGGGCAACAACATCGCCCTGATCTTCGAAAAAACCTCCACCCGCACCCGCTGCGCCTTCGAAGTCGCCGCCTATGACCAAGGCGCCAACGTCACCTACATCGACCCCAACTCCTCGCAGATCGGCCACAAGGAGAGCATGAAAGACACCGCCCGCGTGCTCGGGCGCATGTACGATGCCATCGAGTACCGTGGCTTCAAGCAGGAAATCGTCGAAGAGCTGGCCAAGTTTGCCGGCGTGCCGGTGTTCAACGGCCTGACCGACGAATACCATCCCACCCAGATGATCGCCGACGTGCTGACCATGCGCGAGCACAGCGACAAGCCGCTGCACGACATCAGCTACGCCTACCTGGGCGACGCCCGCAACAACATGGGCAATTCGCTGCTGCTGATCGGTGCCAAGCTTGGCATGGACGTGCGTATTGCCGCGCCCAAGGCGCTGTGGCCACATGACGACCTGGTCGAGCGCTGCAAGAAGTACGCTGAGGAAAGCGGCGCTCGTATCACCCTCACCGAAGACCCGAAAGCCGCGGTCAAGGGCGTGGACTTCGTACATACCGACGTCTGGGTGTCGATGGGTGAGCCGATCGAAGCCTGGGGCGAGCGTATCAAGCAGCTCAAGCCTTACCAGGTGAACGCCGAACTGATGAAGTCCACCGGCAACCCACGGACCAAGTTCATGCATTGTCTGCCGGCCTTCCACAACTCCGAGACCAAGGTCGGCAAGCAGATCGCCGAGCAATATCCGGACCTGGCCAATGGCATCGAAGTCACCGACGACGTGTTCGAATCGCCGGCATGCATCGCCTTCGAGCAGGCGGAAAACCGCATGCACACCATCAAGGCGATCCTGGTTTCGACCCTGGCCGATCTCTGACAAGCACCTCGGTAGTGTGGGAGCCGGCTTGCCGGCGATGCAGGCAACACGGTGCATGGCACCGGCTTCGCAGGTGATCGCCAGTTAGCCGGCTCCCACACAGAAACGAGGCGCTACCCCCATCTTCGCAAAGGACATTCCCATGCGTATCGTTGTTGCATTGGGCGGCAACGCCCTGCTGCGCCGCGGCGAGCCCATGACCGCTGACAATCAGCGCGCCAATATCCGCACCGCCACCGAGCAGATCGCCAAGATTCACCCGGGCAACGAACTGGTCATCGCCCACGGCAACGGCCCCCAGGTGGGCCTGCTGTCGCTGCAGGCGCTGTCCTATAAACCCGATGAAGCCTACCCGCTGGACGTGCTCGGTGCCGAAACCGAAGGCATGATCGGCTACATGATCGAACAGGAACTGGGCAACCTGCTGGCATTCGAAGTGCCGTTCGCCACCCTGCTCACCCAGGTTGAAGTCGACGCCAACGACCCGGCCTTCAAGGACCCGACCAAGTTCATCGGCCCGGTCTACAGCAAGGAAGAAGCCGAACGCCTGGCCAAGGAAAAGGGCTGGGTGGTCAAGGCCGACGGCGACAAGTACCGCCGCGTGGTGGCCAGCCCGAAGCCCAAGCGCATTTTCGAGATCCGCCCGATCAAGTGGCTGCTGGAAAAAAACAGCATCGTGATCTGCGCAGGCGGTGGCGGCATCCCCACCATGTACGATGAGAACCGCAAGCTCAAAGGCATCGAAGCGGTGATCGACAAGGACCTGTGCTCGGCACTGCTGGCCGAGCAATTGGAAGCCGACCTTCTGATAATCGCCACCGACGTCGATGCGGCGTACGTTGACTGGGGCAAGCCTACGCAAAAAGCCATTGCCCAGGCTCACCCCGACGAACTCGAGCGCTTAGGGTTTGCCGCCGGCTCCATGGGGCCGAAGGTGCAGGCTGCCAGTGACTTTGCTCGCGCCACTGGCAAGGTGGCGGTGATCAGCTCGCTGGAAAACATCGAGGATATCGTCAAGGGCACCGCCGGCACACGCGTTTCCACGGCCAAGCCAGGTCTGAGCTACCGTTGAATGCAGTAGGCGGGCGCTGGCTGCCCGCCATTTTCGACCTTCCGGAGGACCCCGCCATGGCTCAGTTTCAACCCGGTCACGTGCACATCGAGCGCACTGCGCTGAACAGCGCCGACCACAGTTACGACCTCAACATCGAGTACGAAGCGACGCAAGATCCCAAGGAAGGGCGCGGCATACAGTTCCACATGCATGGCAGCATCGAAGGCAAGACGGTTGATGAAAAGTTCTTTCTGCCCAAAGACCAGGTGCTGCCCAGCTTCCTGATGGTGATGAGCCGCAAGGCCCAGGCCCACCTCGCCCCACCCAAGAAATTCGAAACCCTCAGCTCACCGCACAAGATCTACGACGCAATGTTCGAAGACATCCGCGCCAAGCTGGATGTGAAGTCCGGCGACTCGATCAAGCCAGAACATCTCGAGTGATTCCCTTCGCGGCAAGCCCGCCCCCACAGGTACTGCGCTGCACTTGAACACAGCGCAGTACCTGTGGGAGCGGGCTTGCCCCGCGCTGGGATCACCGCTCAACTTTGGCCAGAACCCCGTATCAGGGCATACTGAGGCCCTCCCCGGCCACAACCCACCTCCCCCATGCGCATCCACGTCAGCTTCATCGACCGCGTCGGCATCACCCAGGAAGTCCTTGCCCTGCTCGGTGCCCGCAACCTCAACCTGGACGCTGTGGAGATGGTCCCGCCGAACGTCTACATCGACGCCCCGACCCTCAGCCCCGCCGTGCTCGAAGAGCTGCACGATGCACTGTTCGAAGTGCGGGGCGTACAGTCGGTGGACGTGGTCGATATCCTCCCCGGCCAGCGCCGCCACCTGCAGCTCGATGCCCTGCTGGCCGCCATGAGCGACCCGGTGCTGGCTGTGGACAGCGCCGGCCAGGTGTTGCTGGCCAACCCCGCGCTGATTGCCCTGTGTGGCCGCGAATCTGCCGGGCGTTCAGTCGGCGAACTGTTCGGCGACCCCGGCCTGTTGCAGGCATTGCTGGACAACAACTTCCACCTGCCGATGCGCGAGATGCAGCTCAACGGCCAGAGCCTGCTGCTGGATGCCACGCCCATCACCAACGCCGGCGGCCTGTTGACCCTGTACCCGCCCAACCGCATGGGCGAACGCCTGTCGGCCCTGCACCACGACCATGCCGAAGGCTTCGATGCACTGCTCGGGGAGTCCCCGGCGATTCGCACCCTCAAGGCCCGAGCGATGCGCGTGGCGGCCCTCGACGCACCGCTGTTGGTGCATGGCGAGACGGGCACCGGCAAGGAGCTGGTAGCCCGCGCCTGCCATGCCATCAGCAGCCGGCACGCCGCGCCATTCCTCGCCCTCAATTGCGCCGCGCTGCCCGAAAGCCTGGCCGAGAGCGAACTGTTCGGCTACGCCCCCGGCGCCTTCACCGGCGCCCAGCGGGGTGGCAAGCCCGGGCTGATGGAGCTGGCCAACCAGGGCACGGTGTTTCTCGACGAGATCGGCGAGATGTCGCCGTACCTGCAGGCCAAACTGTTGCGGTTTCTCAGCGACGGCAGCTTCCGCCGCGTGGGCGGCGACCGTGAGGTAAAGGTCGATGTGCGCATCATCAGCGCCACCCACCGCGACCTGGAACGCATGGTTGCCGAGGGCACCTTCCGCGAGGACCTGTTCTACCGCCTCAACGTGCTCAACCTGCAGGTGCCGCCGCTGCGTGACCGCGGCCAGGACATCCTCATGCTCGCGCACTACTTCATGCAGCAGGCCTGCACGCAAATCCAGCGCCCCGCCTGCCGCCTGACCCCGGCCACCCACTCGGCAATGCTGGCCAACCCATGGCCGGGCAACGTGCGCCAGCTGCAGAACGTGATCTTCCGCGCGGCGGCCATCTGTGAAAGCAACCTGGTGGACATCGGTGACCTCGACATTGCCGGTACCTCAGTCGCGCGCGGGCAGGATGGGGAGGTGGGGAGCCTTGAGCAGGCAGTGGGTGATTTCGAGCGCGAGCTGTTGCAGCGCTTGTATGCCAGCTACCCCTCTACGCGCCAGTTGGCCGGGCGGCTGCAGACCTCCCATACCGCCATTGCCCAGCGGTTGCGCAAGTACGGTATTCCAGGCAAAGCCTGAAGTGCCTGATGCACGCCTTCATTTCAACAAGGTGAAATCCCAACATTATTCAGAATTCTCCTAGCCGTAGTGGGCTGACATTGCCCCTAAACTCGCCCACCCCAGGCGACCCCCTGCAGTGTTCGCCTCTAATAGAGCAAAGAGTAACCTGAATGCTTGCACTCGATTTCTACGGCACACTGGTGGCCGCTTCCCTGGTGCTTCTACTGGGGCGTGGCCTTGTTACACGCATTGGTTTCTTGCGTACCTACAACATTCCCGAACCGGTCGCCGGAGGTTTGGTGGTTGCTCTGCTGCTATTGGGCCTGCGTGCATTGGACCTGCACGTGCAGTTTGATACTTCATTGCAAACACCCTTGATGCTGGCGTTTTTTGCGACCATCGGCTTAAGTGCCGACATTGCCAGCCTGAAAAAAGGCGGCCGCATTGTCGGTATATTCCTGCTGGCGGTGACCGGGCTGCTGCTGGTGCAGAATGCGATGGGCATTGCCCTGGCAAAAGCGTTGGGGCTCGATCCCTTGATGGGTTTGCTGTCAGGGTCGATTTCCTTGTCGGGCGGCCACGGCACAGGCGCTGCGTGGGGTGCCACCTTCAGTGAAAAATACGGCCTGGCCTCTGCCAGTGAACTGGCACTGGCGGCAGCCACGTTTGGCCTGGTGCTGGGCGGCCTGATTGGCGGGCCGGTCGCACGGCTACTCATCAAGCGCGTGCAAACCCCCGGTATGGGACAGGAAATGCCGCGTACTCCCAAGGGCTTTGAACAGCCCAACAAAGAACGTCTGATCACGCCCTTCACAATGATCGAAACGCTTGCGCTGATCGCAGTCAGCCTGATGGGAGGCTCCTTGCTGAACAGCATGCTCCACGGTACAGCGTTCGAGTTGCCGACATTCGTTTGCGTATTGTTCGTGGGGGTCTTGCTGCGCAACGGGCTGTCATTGCTGGGTGTGTATCAGGTCTTCGAACGTGAAGTTTCAGTACTAGGGAATGTCAGCTTGTCGCTGTTCCTGGCCATTGCGCTGATGTCGCTGAAATTATGGGACCTGGCTGCACTGGCTCTGCCGTTCTTCGTTCTGCTGGCAGCGCAAACTTTGGTGATGGCGCTGTTCGCGATCTTCGTGACGTTCAGAATCATGGGCAGCAACTACGATGCAGCGGTGCTGGCAGCAGGGCACTGTGGTTTCGGGCTCGGTGCCACACCTACTGCGATTGCCAACATGCAGGCGGTAACGCAGCGTTTCGGTCCGTCGCAGATCGCTTTCCTGGTGGTACCGATGGTTGGGGCGTTCTTCATCGATATCATCAATGTAATCGTGATCAAGCTGTACCTGGCGCTGCCTTTCTTCGTCGCCCTTTGACGGCTGGTAGTCGGACCAAGCGCCCTGTCGCGACGCATCGCGCACAGGGCTGTACCGAAAACGATACATCGTATTGAATTCAATACAGAGCCATTCCAGTCATCGTGGACAAGGGTTTGATCCTCCGAACCTTTTCGTCCTCGCTTGTTCTGTAGCGTTTTCATTCCACATTATTGATCGCATGTTTGGCCGATTATGTTATCTAATTGATTTCTAACGATTTTTTGTTAGTGGCCGCATTTTTGCTTATGGAACCTCAACCCAAGAGCGCGTACCCACCGCGCCCAACGCCCTGCTTCCCGAGGATTTCCCATGAGCGAGTTGCGTTTCACCGAAGATCACGAATGGCTGCGCGTCGAAGCCGACGGTAGCGTCACCGTAGGCATCACCGCCTACGCCCAGAATGCCCTCGGCGATGTGGTCTACGTGCAACTGCCGGAGTTGCAGCAGTACGACAAAGGTGCCGAAGCCTCCACCGTCGAGTCGGTCAAGGCCGCCAGCGGTGTGTACATGCCACTGGCCGGTGAAGTGGTCGCCGTCAACGATGGGCTCAACGACAGCCCGGAGCGGGTCAATGAAGACCCGCTGGGCGAAGGCTGGTTCTTCCGCTTTATCCCGGCTGACATGAGCGAAGTAACCGCCCTGCTCGACCAGGACGCATACGACCGCCTGATCAAAGCCAACGACGACGCCTGAGGACCTGAACATGACCATCAACCTCGGCACCGCCAACGAATTCATCGCCCGCCACATCGGCCCACGCGCCGCTGATGAGCAGGCCATGCTGGCCACCCTGGGCTTCGACACGCTGGAGGCCATGACCGCCGCTGTCATCCCCGACAGCATCAAAGGCACCAGCGTGCTCGGCTCGCAAGACGGCCAGAGTGAAGCCGATGCCCTTGCCACACTGAAGGCCATCGCCAGTAACAACCAGCTGTTCAAGAACTACATCGGCCAGGGCTACTACAACACCCACACCCCCGCACCGATCCTGCGCAACCTGCTGGAAAACCCGGCCTGGTACACCGCCTACACCCCATACCAGCCAGAGATTTCCCAAGGCCGCCTGGAAGCCCTGCTGAACTTCCAGACCTTGATCAGCGACCTGACCGGCCTGCCGATCGCCAACGCCTCCCTGCTCGACGAAGCCACTGCCGCAGCCGAGGCCATGACCTTCTGCAAGCGCCTGTCGAAGAACAAGGCCAGCCATGCCTTCTTCGCCTCCGTGCACTGCCACCCGCAGACCCTCGACGTACTGCGTACCCGTGCCGAGCCGCTGGGCATCGAGATCGTGGTCGGCGACGAGCGTGAACTGGGCGACGTCAGCGCCTTCTTTGGTGCACTGCTGCAATACCCGGCCAGCAATGGTGAAGTGTTCGACTACCGCGAGCTGGTGCAGCGCTTTCACGCCGCCAACGCGCTGGTGGCCGTTGCTGCCGACCTGCTGGCCCTGACCCTGCTGACCCCGCCGGGCGAGTTCGAGGCCGACGTGGCCATCGGCAGCGCCCAGCGCTTTGGCGTGCCACTGGGCTTTGGTGGCCCGCACGCGGCCTACTTCGCCACCCGTGACGCCTTCAAACGCGACATGCCGGGCCGCCTGGTCGGCGTGTCGATCGACCGCTTCGGCAAGACTGCCCTGCGCCTGGCCATGCAGACGCGCGAACAGCATATCCGTCGCGAGAAGGCCACCAGCAACATCTGCACCGCCCAGGTGCTGCTGGCCAACATCGCCAGCATGTTCGCCGTGTACCACGGCCCTGCCGGCCTCAAGCGCATCGCCGAGCGCACCCACGCGCTGACCGCCATTCTCGCCGCCGGCCTGAAAACCCTGGGCGTGGAGGTGGTCGGCGACACCGCTTTCGACACCCTGACCCTGGCCACCGGCAGCGCCACTGCCAGCCTGCACGACAAGGCTCGCGCTCAGCGCATCAACCTGCGCCAGGTCGACGCCGCCCACCTGGGCCTGTCGCTCGACGAAACCAGCACCCAGGCCGATGTCGAGGCGCTGTGGCAGCTGTTCGCAGGCGAACAGGCGCAACCCGACTTCGCCGCCCTGGCCGCCAGCACCGGCTCGCGCCTGCCGGCCACCCTGCTGCGCCAGTCGGCGATCCTCGAACACCCGGTGTTCAACCGCTACCACAGCGAAACCGAG
The DNA here is from genome assembly GCF_047978245.1 of Pseudomonas sp. LFS044. Classification (NCBI taxonomy): domain Bacteria; kingdom Pseudomonadati; phylum Pseudomonadota; class Gammaproteobacteria; order Pseudomonadales; family Pseudomonadaceae; genus Pseudomonas; species Pseudomonas sp. LFS044. Next base: position 62,598 of record NZ_JBFPFX010000023.1, on the reverse strand, counting down.
CTGATGCGCTACCTGCGCCGCCTGGCCGACAAGGACCTGGCGCTGGACCGCAGCATGATCCCGCTGGGTTCGTGCACCATGAAGCTCAATGCCGCCAGCGAAATGATCCCGGTGACCTGGGCCGAATTCGGCAACCTGCACCCGTTCGCCCCGGCTGAGCAAAGCCAGGGCTACCAGCAGCTGACCACCGAGCTGGAAGCCATGCTGTGCGCCGCCACCGGCTATGATGCCGTGTCGCTGCAGCCCAACGCCGGTTCACAGGGCGAGTACGCGGGCCTTCTGGCCATCCGTGCCTACCACCGCAGCCGCGGCGACAGCCATCGCGACATCTGCCTGATCCCTTCTTCGGCCCACGGCACCAACCCGGCGACTGCGCACATGGCGGGCATGCGTGTGGTGGTCACCGCCTGTGACGCGCGTGGCAACGTCGATGTTGAGGATCTGCGCGCCAAGGCCATCGAGCACCGCGAACGCCTGGCCGCGATCATGATCACCTACCCGTCCACCCACGGGGTGTTCGAGGAGGCGATCGGCGAGATCTGCGCGATCATCCATGACAACGGCGGCCAGGTGTACATCGACGGCGCCAACATGAATGCCATGGTCGGCCTGTGCGCCCCGGGCAAGTTCGGCGGCGACGTTTCCCACCTGAACCTGCACAAGACCTTCTGCATCCCCCACGGCGGTGGCGGCCCGGGCGTTGGCCCGATTGGCGTCAAGTCGCACCTGGCACCGTTCCTGCCAGGCCACGCGCAGCTGGAAAACCGCGAGGGCGCCGTCTGCGCCGCGCCGTTCGGCAGTGCCAGCATCTTGCCGATCACCTGGATGTACATCCGCATGATGGGCGGTGCCGGCCTCAAGCGCGCCTCGCAGATGGCGATCCTCAACGCCAACTACATCGCCCGCCGGCTGGAAGAGCACTATCCTGTTCTGTATACCGGTGGCAATGGCCTGGTCGCCCACGAGTGCATCCTCGACCTGCGCCCGCTCAAGGACACCAGCGGCATCAGCGTCGATGACGTTGCCAAGCGCCTGATCGACTTCGGCTTCCACGCCCCGACCATGTCCTTCCCGGTGGCCGGCACGCTGATGATCGAACCGACCGAAAGCGAAGCCAAGGAAGAGCTGGACCGCTTCTGCGACGCGATGATCCAGATCCGCGAAGAGATTCGCGCCGTGGAAAACGGCAGCCTGGACAAGGACGACAACCCATTGAAGAACGCGCCGCATACCGCAGCCGAGCTGGTGGGCGAGTGGGCACATGGCTACAGCCGCGAACAGGCCGTCTACCCGCTGGCGAGTCTGGTGGAAAGCAAGTACTGGCCGCCGGTGGGCCGGGTCGACAACGTGTTTGGTGACCGCAACCTGGTGTGCGCCTGCCCGTCGATCGAGAGCTATCAGGACGCCTGACCAGGCTCTGCGGCCTAATCGCCGGCAAGCCGGCTCCCACAGGGTCTCCAGTGCTTCCCAGACTGGTGCCGTACCTGTAGGAGCTGGCTTGCCAGCGATCGAGTGCGCAGCACTCGCCTTTACTCTCCGGAGGGAACAAGCAATGTCCCTGAGCGTCTTCGACCTGTTCAAGATCGGCATCGGCCCCTCCAGTTCCCATACGGTCGGCCCGATGCGCGCCGCCGCGCGTTTTGCCGAAGGCCTGCGCCGTGACGGCCTGCTGGCCAGCACTGTCAGCGTCAAGGCCGAGCTGTATGGCTCGCTGGGCGCCACCGGCAAGGGCCACGGCAGCGACAAAGCGGTGTTGCTCGGCCTTGAAGGCGAGCACCCCGACACCGTCGATACCGAATCCATCCCCGCCCGCCTGCAGGCCATCCGCAGCAGCGGCCAGCTGCACCTGCTCGGCGAACACGAGATCGCCTTCGTCGAGAAGCAGCACCTGGCGATGATCCGCAAACCGCTGGCGTATCACCCCAACGGCATGATCTTCCGCGCCTTCGACGCCGCCGGATTGCAAATCCGCAGCCGCGAGTACTACTCGGTCGGCGGTGGTTTCGTGGTCGACCAAGATGCCGCCGGGCAGGACCGCATCGTCGAGGACAGCACCGTATTGACCTACCCGTTCACCACGGCCAAGGCGCTGCTCGGGCATTGCACCGCGCAGCACTTGTCGGTGAGCCAGGTGATGCTGGCCAACGAGGCCGCCTGGCGCCCGGAGGCCGAAACACGTGCTGGCCTGCTGCGGATCTGGCAGGTGATGCAGGACTGCGTCGAGGCCGGCTACCGGCATGAGGGCATCCTGCCCGGGGGGCTCAAGGTCAAGCGCCGCGCGCCGGCCCTGTACCGCCAACTCAGCCAGCACCCGGAAGCCAACCTGCGCGATGCGTTGTCGGTACTGGACTGGGTCAACCTGTACGCCCTCGCGGTAAACGAGGAAAACGCCTACGGCGGGCGCGTGGTCACCGCACCGACCAACGGGGCGGCGGGCATCGTCCCGGCCGTGCTGCACTACTACATGCGCTTCGTCCCGGGTGCCAGTGAGGACGGCGTGGTGCGCTTTCTGCTCACCGCTGCGGCGATCGGCATCCTGTACAAGGAAAACGCCTCGATTTCAGGGGCCGAGGTCGGCTGCCAGGGCGAGGTCGGCGTGGCCTGCTCGATGGCCGCCGGGGCCTTGTGCGAAGTGATGGGCGGCAGTGTGCAACAAGTGGAGAACGCCGCCGAGATTGGCATGGAACACAACCTCGGCCTGACCTGCGACCCCATTGGCGGGCTGGTCCAGGTGCCCTGCATCGAGCGCAACGCCATGGGTTCGGTGAAGGCCATCAATGCGGTGCGCATGGCCTTGCGCGGCGACGGGCAGCATTACGTGTCGCTCGACAAGGTCATCCGCACCATGCGCCAGACCGGCGCCGACATGAAAAGCAAATACAAGGAGACCGCCCGCGGCGGTCTGGCCGTCAACATCATCGAATGTTGACCCGACACTAAACCTGAGGAGTCACCGATGTCCGAAACACTGCACAAGACCCCGCTGCACGCCCTGCACCTGGAACTGGGCGCGCGCATGGTGCCATTCGCCGGCTTCGACATGCCGGTGCAGTACCCGCTGGGCGTGCTCAAGGAACACCTGCACACCCGCGAGCACGCCGGGCTGTTCGATGTCTCGCACATGGGCCAGATCATCCTGCGCGGCCGGGACGCAGCCCTGGCTCTGGAAAGCCTGGTGCCGGTGGATATCGTCGACTTGCCGGTAGGCATGCAGCGCTATGCCATGTTCACCAACGAGCAAGGCGGTATCCTCGACGACCTGATGGTCGCCAACCTGGGTGACGACACGCTGTTCCTGGTTGTAAACGCCGCCTGCAAGGACCAGGACCTGGCCCACCTGCAGCAGCACATCGCTGGCCGGTGCGAGATTCAACCGCTGTTCGAGGAACGGGCTCTGCTCGCCCTGCAAGGCCCGGCAGCGGTCAAGGTGCTGGAGCGCCTGGCACCGGAAGTGGCTGGCATGACGTTCATGCAGTTCCGGCCTGTGACCCTGCTGGGTGAAGACTGCTTTGTCAGCCGTTCGGGCTACACCGGCGAAGACGGCTACGAGATTTCGGTACCGGTTGGCGCTGCCGAGGCCTTGGCCCGGCGCCTGCTGGCCGAGCCAGAAGTGCAGCCGATCGGCCTGGGCGCCCGCGACTCGTTGCGCCTTGAAGCGGGCCTGTGCCTGTATGGCCATGACATGAACACCGAGACCACGCCGGTCGAGGCCAGCCTGCTCTGGGCCGTTTCCAAGGTGCGTCGCGCCGACGGCGCGCGTGCGGGCGGCTTCCCCGGTGCCGAGGCGATCTTTGCCCAGCAGCAAGCCGGCGTGGCGCGTAAGCGTGTAGGCCTGCTGCCGCAAGAACGCACGCCAGTGCGCGAAGGTGCAGAGATTGTCGACGCGTCGGATAAACCCGTTGGCAAAGTGTGCAGTGGCGGCTTTGGCCCGACACTTGGCGCGCCGGTTGCAATGGGTTATGTCGATATCGAACATGCCGCGCTCGACACCCCCTTGTTTGCACTCGTGCGCGGCAGGAAGGTTGCCTTGAAAGTCAGTAAAATGCCTTTTGTGGCGCAACGTTACTACCGCGGCTGAAGACATGACATGAGGTTTGCGGGAAGGTTCTACTTATTCGATTTCGAACCTTCCCAATAACTTTTGAACATGCCGCCAGGCCAGGCACCATGCCGTTTGCGACGTGCCAGCCGGTAGTCGAAAAAAGCGCGATTTTCCAGTTGACCCAGGGCTTGTTTTTTTCTTGGGAGTTGGCGTAGAGTCACAGCACTGTGTTTGCATGGGTCGCAACAGTTCGTGACCTGGGCCAGTAGCCGCAATTTGCTACAACCCGTTCGACGTGACTTACTTTCCTGCAACCCAGCCCAGTGATCTTTCACTTCTAAATAACGTGAAAGAAACTGTCATTAAAATTTAAGCTTCATAGGAAATAAGACAATGGCTGAGCGTCAGAACGGTACCGTCAAGTGGTTCAATGACGAAAAAGGTTACGGCTTCATCACCCCAGAAAGCGGTGCTGATCTGTTCGTGCACTTCCGTGCTATCGAAGGTAACGGCTTCAAGAGCCTGAAAGAAGGCCAGAAGGTCACTTTCGAAGCCGTCCAGGGCCAGAAAGGCCTGCAGGCTGACAAGGTTCAAGTCCTCGGCTAAGCCGCACGACTTCGAAGAAAGCCCCTGCCCCGTGCAGGGGCTTTTTTTTGCCCGTAGAATGGCGGCTTCGCCACTCGGAGCCGTCCTGCATGTCCAAACCTCTGCTGTCACCCCAGGGTGAATTCCCCCCGGTCGGCCTCGGCCGGCGCCTGGCGGCGATGTTCTACGATTTTCTGCTGTGCACGGCGCTGCTGATCGTCACCGCAGGCGCGTACAAGATGATCCAGATGACGGTCATCGGTGAGGCCCGCATGCGTGAGTTGACCGATGCCGGCGCATTGGATGGCGACCCGCTGCTGTCGACGATCCTGCTCTTTGCACTGTTCGGTTTTTTTGCCAAGTTCTGGACCCATGGCGGGCAGACCCTGGGTATGCAGGTATGGGGCGTGCGTGTGCAGAACGCCGATGGCAGCGCAATCAGCCTGTGGCAGGCGCTGTTACGGTTTATCGTGTCGATTGCGTCGTGGCTGTGCCTGGGGCTGGGCTTCTTCTGGTCGTTGATCGACAAGCGCAAGCGCGGCTGGCATGACATCTACTCGGACACGCAACTGGTGAGGGTGCCGAAGCAGAAAAAATGACACTCACAAAAAAGCCGACCTCAAGGTCGGCTTTCGTGTATCGCTCAGGCCGTCATCCCGCCCGGCGCAGTAACCAGACACCCGCCAGGGCACAGATGCCCGCAGGGATCAGCACCGCCAACAGAGGCGGGAACCCGAACACCTGGCTCGAAGGGCCAAGCAGGTCGCCGGCAATACGGAACACGAAGCCCACCAGCACACCGGTGAACACGCGTTGGCCGAGCGTCACTGAACGCAGCGGGCCGAAGATGAAGGAAATCGCCATCAGCACCAATGCAGCGGTAACTGCCGGCTGCAGCACCTTGGTCCAGAACGCCAGCCAGTAACGGGCATTGTTCAGCCCCTGATCGGACAGGTAGTGGATGTAGTCCCACAGGCCGGTGATCGACAGCGACTCCGGCGCCAGCACCACGGTGTTGAGCAGTTGTGGGGTGACCGAGACATCCCACTGCTCTTCCGGGCTCTTGATCACTTCGGTGTGGTCGCCACGGAAGTAAGTGGTGCTGACATCGTTGAGCACCCAGTGATCGTTCTCGTAGCGGGCGCGGCGGGCGAAGCTGGAGGTGACGATCTTGCGCTCGTCGTCGAAGCGATAGCGGGTCACCCCCAACAGCAGGCCATTTGGCTGCACCGAGTTGATGTGCACGAATTCGTCGCCTTGGCGGTGCCACATGCCACGCTTGGAGCTCTGTGCCTCACCGCCACCCTGGGCCAGCGAACGGTCGGCCTGGGCCTTGTTCTCGCTGACCGGTGCCACGTATTCGCCGATCAGCAGGCCGACCAGCATCAGCACCAGCATCGGCTTCATTACCGCCCAGACGATACGCCCGATGGAGACGCCGGCGGCACGCATGATGGTCAGCTCGCTGTTGCTGGCCAGGCTGCCCAGGCCGATCAGGCAGCCGATCAGGGCCGCCATTGGCAACATGTCATAGAGCCGACGGGGCGCGGTGAGCAGCGTGAACCAGCCGGCATCCAGCACGGTGTAGGTGTCGCTCAGGTCGCTCATTTCATCGATGAAGGCGAACAGTGACGCCAACCCGAGAATAATGCCGAGCACGGCCAGAATGGCTACCAGCACACTCATGCCGATATAGCGGTCGAGCTTAACCATGGGCCACCTCCGCACGGCGGGCGGCGCGCTTGAGGCGCAGCGGCTCCCAGTACATCAGCGCAAGGCCGATGAGCAGGAACAGGCCATGCACCCACCACATGCCCAAGGCGATCGGCAGTTTGCCTTTCTCCAGGGCGCCACGAACGGAAATCAGCATCGTCAGGTAGGCCATGTACAGAAGAATCGCCGGCAGCAGCTTGAGGAAGCGGCCCTGGCGTGGGTTGACCCTGGCCAGCGGCACGGCCAGCAGGGTCACGATGAATACCAGGATCGGCAGCGAAATACGCCATTGCAGCTCGGCACGTTCGCGCAGCCCTTCCTGGCCGATGAGTTGCGAGGTAGGGATGGCTTCGCGCTCGGTCACTTCCTCGCTCACTTCCGGCTTGGGCAGCAGCACGCCGTAGGTGTCGTACTTGATCGCACGGTAGTCGGCCTGGCCCGGGTTGCCGTCATAGCGGTAGCCGTTCTGCAGTACCAGGTAGCGGTTGCCGTCGGCCTGCACTTCCTGGTGGCCCTTTTCGGCCACCAGCACAGACGGTGCACGGTCCTTGGTCTTGTCCTGGTTGAAGCGTTTTTCGGAGATGAACACACCGGTGAGGTTGCTGCGGTCATCGGTCAGCTGCTCGGTGTAGGTCACCCTGGAACCATCGCGCAAGGTCTGGAAGCGGCCCGGCACCAGGGTGTCGAACTCGGTCAGGGCGTCCTGCTGGCCAATGATCTTCTGCACCTGGGCAACACCCAGCGGCGCCAGGCTCAGGCTCAGCCACGCCACCAGCAGCGCGACCAGCGCAGCGGGTGCCATGGTCATGCCGAGCAGGCGTTGCTGGCTCATGCCAGTGGCCGAGAGCACGGTCATTTCGCTTTCCAGGTACAGCCTGCCGTAGGCCAGCAGAATGCCAAGGAACAGCCCCAGTGGCAGGATCAGTTGCAAGAAGCCAGGCAGGCGGAAGCCCATGATCAGGAACAGCACGCTCGGGTCGAGCACGCCCTGGGCCGCCTGGGCCAGGTACTTGATGAAGCGCCCGCTCATGATGATCACCAGCAGCACAGCGCTGACGGCGCTCAAGGTCACGAGGACCTCGCGGGACAGATAACGAAAGACGATCAAACCAGACACTCCTGGGTTGTCAGGGGCGGACTGCCTAACAAAGGCTTACGACAGCCAAGACCAATGCCGGTTCGCCGGGGGCGAACCTCCATGTAAAGTGCGCGCATTATCCTGTGATTGACTGCGCCTGTCACTTGGCCTCGCATGAACGCGGACAACGGGGTTGTCAGCACACTTGCCAGAGGCTCAAACTGGCAGCTTTTCCACTGGTACGCGACCACGCGGCCAGGCCCGCCCAGAGCGCGAGCGTTCAAAGCGCCAACTGCACAGATCATTCGGGGACCCTGACATGGAACTGGTTGTAAAAAGCGTAGCTGCTGCATCCGTAAAAACCGCCACTCTGGTCGTAGCGGTCGGTGAAGGGCGCAAGCTCGGCGCCGTGGCCAAAGCCGTCGACCAGGCTGCCGACGGCGCCATCAGCGCCGTACTCAAGCGTGGCGACCTGGCCGGCAAGCCCGGCCAGACCCTGCTGCTGCAAGGCCTGCCGGGCCTCAAGGCCGAGCGCGTGCTGCTGGTAGGCAGCGGCAAGGACGAAGCGCTCGGTGACCGCGCCTGGCGCAAACTGGTCGGCAGCGTCGCGGGCGTGCTCAAAGGCCTGAACGGCGCCGACGCCGTGCTGGCGCTGGACGACATCGCCGTCAACAACCGCGATGCCCATTACGGCAAATACCGCCTGCTGGCCGAAACCCTGCTCGACGGCGAATACGTGTTCGACCGTTTCAAGAGCCAGAAGGCCGAACCACGCGCCTTGAAAAAAATCACCCTGCTGGCCGAAAAAGCCGGCCTGGCCGAGGTCGAGCGTGCGGTCAAGCATGCCAGCGCCATCGCCACCGGCATGGCATTCACCCGCGACCTGGGCAACCTGCCGCCGAACCTGTGCCACCCAAGCTTCCTCGCCGAACAGGCCAAAGAGCTGGGCAAGGCCCACAAAGGCCTGAAGGTCGACGTGCTGGACGACAAGAAGATCAAGGACCTGGGCATGGGCGCGTTCTACGCGGTGGGCCAGGGCAGCGACCAGCCACCGCGCCTGATCGTGCTCAACTATCAGGGCGGCAAGAAGGCGGACAAGCCGTTCGTGCTGGTGGGCAAGGGCATTACCTTCGATACCGGCGGCATCAGCCTCAAGCCAGGCGCCGGCATGGACGAAATGAAGTACGACATGTGCGGCGCTGCCAGCGTGTTCGGAACCCTGCGCGCGGTCCTCGAGCTGCAACTGCCGATCAACCTGGTGTGCCTGCTGGCCTGTGCCGAGAACATGCCAAGCGGCGGCGCCACCCGCCCGGGCGACATCGTCACCACCATGAGCGGGCAGACCGTCGAAATTCTCAACACCGACGCCGAAGGCCGGCTGGTGCTGTGCGACACCCTGACCTACGCCGAGCGCTTCAAGCCGCAGGCGGTGATCGACATCGCCACCCTGACCGGCGCCTGCATCGTCGCCCTGGGCAGCCACACTTCGGGCCTGATGGGCAACAACGATGACCTGGTCAGCCAACTGCTCGACGCCGGCAAGCGTGCCGACGACCGCGCCTGGCAACTGCCGCTGTTCGACGAGTATCAGGAGCAGCTGGACAGCCCGTTCGCCGACATGGGCAACATCGGTGGGCCCAAGGCCGGCACCATCACAGCAGGCTGCTTCCTGTCGCGCTTCGCCAAGGCCTACAACTGGGCGCACCTGGACATCGCCGGCACCGCGTGGGTTAGCGGTGGCAAGGACAAAGGCGCCACTGGCCGCCCGGTACCGCTGCTGACCCAGTACCTGCTCGATCGCGCCAGCGCGTGATGCCATAAGGCCGGTGGTGCCCCAGGCACTACCGGCCGGCAGACCGAACCATGAGCAAAGTCGATTTCTACATTCTGCCCACCGATGCGTTGTCGGCGCGGCTGGATTTCGCCTGCAAGCTGTGCGAGAAGGCCTGGCGCCTCGGCCACCGGGTCTATCTGCACTGCCAGGACGCCGAGCAGCGCAGCGAGCTAGACCTGCGCCTGTGGCGTTTCAAGGGTGAAGCCTTCGTGCCGCATGACCTCGCCGAGCTGCATGCCGATGCGACGGTGGCGCTGGGCCTGAGCGCCGAGAGTGCCGGCGAACACCGCGACCTGCTGATCAACCTGGGCGCCGATGTGCCCAGCTTTGTCGGGCAGTTCGAGCGGGTGGCCGAGATCGTCGTCGAGGAAGCGACCATCCGCCAATCAGCCCGCGAACGATTCCGTTTCTACCGCGAACAGGGCTATGCTCTGCAAGACCACCGCTTACAGCGACTTTAACGACGATGGACAAGCCTTCCGCCCTACCCGATTCCGCCCATCTGCTCGACGACCTGGAGTCCATTCGCCAGCTGCTGGGCGATTCCGACCTGCAGCCGCCGCTACTGACCGAGACCGTGGAGCAGATCCCGCTGTTGCTGGACACACCGGCCGGCAACACCTTGCCAGCGCCTGAACCGATCGCCGCCCCCGCCGAGGCGGCGCCCGAAGAAGATTCGCAGACCCGCCGCCAGGACACCCTGCTGCACCTGGAAGCCGAGCTGCGCGCCGCGGCGCAATTGATCATGCAGGACGTGATCAATGACTTTACCCCGCATATCGAGACCGAGATCAAACGCCGCCTCGATGCCCGCATCGAGCGGCTGATCAAGCGCTCCGAGTAAGCCTGTACCGGCCCCATCGCCGGCTAGCCGGTTCCCACAGGATTTGCCGCGCTGCAACCAGTGTGGGAGCCGCCTTGCCGGCGATGAGGCCAGGGCAGGCAACACAAGCACAGCTGTCGCCTCAAACCCCCACCTTGGTTATACTTCCCGGCTTTCCCGAATAAATGCACAGGGTCCCGCCGCGCATGGATAAGACCTACCAGCCGCACGCCATCGAAACTTCCTGGTACAACACCTGGGAGTCCGAGAACTATTTCGCTCCACAAGGTGCAGGCGAGTCCTACACCATCATGATCCCGCCACCGAACGTGACGGGCAGCCTGCACATGGGCCACGGTTTCAACAACGCGATCATGGACGCCCTGATCCGTTTCCGTCGCATGCAAGGCCGCGACACCCTGTGGCAGCCAGGTACCGACCACGCCGGTATCGCTACCCAGATGCTGGTCGAGCGTCAGCTCGAGGCCAAAGGCCAGAACCGTCACGACCTCGGCCGTGAAGCCTTCCTGGACAAGGTCTGGGAATGGAAGGAGCAGTCCGGCGGCAACATCAGCCGTCAGATCCGTCGCCTGGGCTCGTCGGTAGACTGGAGCCGCGAACGCTTCACCATGGATGACGGCTTGTCCGACGCCGTCAAGGAAGCCTTCGTGCGCCTGCACGAAGACGGCCTGATCTACCGCGGCAAGCGCCTGGTCAACTGGGACACCAAACTGCACACGGCCATCTCCGACCTCGAAGTGGAAAACCATGACGAGAAGGGCCACCTGTGGAACCTGCGCTACCCGCTGGCCGACGGCGCCAAAACCGCCGAAGGCAAAGACTACCTGGTAGTGGCCACCACCCGTCCGGAAACCCTGCTGGGTGACGCTGCGGTAGCCGTCAACCCGAACGATGAGCGCTACCAGGCGCTGATCGGCAAGTTCGTCGAACTGCCGCTGGTCGGCCGTCGCATCCCGATCATCGCCGATGATTACTGCGACCCCGAGTTCGGCACCGGCTGCGTGAAGATCACCCCGGCCCACGACTTCAACGACTATGAAGTCGGCAAGCGCCACAACCTGCCGCTGCTCAACATCTTCGACAAGAACGCCCTGGTGCTGCCTGCCGCCCAGGCCTTCAACCTCGACGGCAGCGTCAACGAGCAGGCCGACACCCGCCTGCCCGCCCAGTACGCTGGCCTCGACCGTTTCGTCGCGCGCAAGCAGATCGTCGCCGACATGGACGCCCAGGGCTTGCTGGTCAGCATCGACGACCACGCCCTGAAAGTGCCCAAAGGCGACCGCTCCGGTACCATCATCGAGCCGTGGCTGACCGACCAGTGGTACGTGTCCACCAAGCCGCTGGCCGAGCCTGCGATTGCGGCCGTGGAAGATGGCCGCATCCAGTTCGTGCCCAAGCAATACGAAAACATGTACTTCTCGTGGATGCGTGACATCCAGGACTGGTGCATCAGCCGTCAGCTGTGGTGGGGCCACCGCATCCCGGCCTGGTACGACGAGGCCGGCCAGGTCTATGTCGGCCGCGACGAAGCCGAAGTGCGCGCCAAGCACAACCTGGGTGCGGATGTGGTGCTGCGCCAGGACGACGACGTGCTCGACACGTGGTTCAGCTCGGGGCTGTGGACTTTCTCCACCCTCGGCTGGCCTGAGCAGACCGAATTCCTCAAGAAATTCCACTCCACCGACGTACTGGTCACCGGCTTCGACATCATCTTCTTCTGGGTTGCCCGGATGATCATGCTGACGATGCACCTGATCAAGAACGAAGATGGCACCCCGCAGGTCCCGTTCAAGACCGTGTACGTGCACGGCCTGGTCCGTGACGGCCAGGGCCAGAAGATGTCCAAGTCCAAGGGCAACGTGCTGGACCCGCTGGACATCGTCGACGGCATCACCCTGGACGCCCTGCTGGAAAAACGCACCAGCGGCATGATGCAGCCAAAGCTTGCCGAGAAGATCGCCAAGCAGACCAAGGCCGAGTTCCCCGAAGGCATTGCCAGCTACGGCACCGACGCCCTGCGCTTCACCTTCTGCTCGCTGGCCTCTACCGGCCGCGACATCAAGTTCGACATGGGCCGCGTCGAAGGCTACCGCAACTTCTGCAACAAGATCTGGAACGCCGCCCGCTACGTGCTGGACAAGGGCGAGGACTGCGGCCAGAACGGCGAAGCCTACGAGCTGTCGCTGGCCGACCGCTGGATCATTTCGCAGCTGCAGCGCACCGAAGCGGAAGTGACCCGCCAGCTCGAGCAGTTCCGCTTCGACCTGGCCAGCCAGGCGCTGTACGAGTTCATCTGGAACCAGTACTGCGACTGGTACCTGGAGCTGTCCAAGCCGGTACTGTGGGACGAAAACGCCCCGGTCGAACGCGCCCGCGGCACCCGTCGCACCCTGGTGCGCGTACTGGAAGTGGCGCTGCGCCTGGCGCACCCGTTCATGCCGTTCATCACCGAAGAAATCTGGCAGCGCATCGCGCCGCTGGCCGGCATCGACGGCAAGACCATCATGCTGCAGCCGTGGCCGGTGGCGAACGACAGCCGCATCGACGCCGCCGCCGAAGGCGACATCGAATGGCTCAAGGAGCTGATGGTGGGCCTGCGCAACATTCGCGCCGAGATGAACATCGGGCCGGGCAAGCCATTGCCGCTGTTCCTGAAGAACGCCAACGCCGACGACCAGCGTCGCCTGCAGGAAAACGAAGCCCTGTTGAAGAAGCTGGCCAAGGTCGAGTCGTTCACCGTGCTCGGTGATGCCGACGAAGCCCCGCTGTCCGCTACCGCCCTGGTCGGCGACCTGCAGGTACTGGTGCCGATGGCTGGCCTGATCGACAAGGACGCCGAGTTGGCTCGCCTGAACAAGGAAATCCAGCGCCTGCAAGGCGAAGTGCAACGCGTGGGCGGCAAGCTGTCCAACGCCGCCTTCGTCGACAAGGCACCGCCTGCGGTGATCGAGAAGGAGCGCGCCAAGCTGGCTGAGGCCGAGCAGGCCCTGGCCAACTTCACCGAACAGCATGCGCGGATTGCGGCGCTGTAACCTGATATTGCTTATCTGACCGGCGAGGGCTTCGCCCTCGTTCGCGGCACAAGGCCGCTCCCACAGGATAGTGGTGCTATCGCCAACATCACTATCCTGTGGGAGCGGCCTTGTGCCGCGAATGGGCCGCACAGCGGCCCCACGGCCAGCGATGCTCATTTGGATTCAAGCATGACCCAGAAACCCACCCTGCACCCGCGCAACCGCCACCAGGGCCGCTACGACTTCCCCAGCCTGATCAAGGCGCACCCTGACCTGGCCCGCTTCACCATCACCAACCCCCACGGCAAACCCAGTATCGACTTCGCCAACCCCGAAGCCGTGCGGGTATTCAACCGTGCGCTGCTCAAGGCGCAGTACGGCATTCAGCACTGGGACATTCCCGCCGACTACCTGTGCCCGCCCATCCCTGGCCGCGCCGACTACCTGCATGTCGCCGCCGACCTGCTGGCCGAGGACAACGCCGGCGAGGTGCCCAGGGGTGCCCAGATACGCGCCCTGGACATCGGTGTGGGTGCCAACTGCATCTACCCCCTGCTCGGCCACAGCGATTACCGCTGGCGCTTCCTCGGCTCGGACATCGACCCGGTGGCCCTGGCCTCGGCCAAGGCGATCGTTCAGGCCAATGGCCTGAACAAAGGCATAGCCCTGCGCCAGCAGGCCAACCCCAGGCACATCCTCGCAGGCTTGCTGCAAGCGGAGGAACGCTTCGACCTGACCCTGTGCAACCCACCCTTCCATGCCTCACGCGAGGAAGCCACCCGTGGTAGCCAGCGCAAGTGGAAGAACCTCGGCAAACAGGACCCCAAGCGCAAGCTGCCTGTACTCAACTTCGGCGGGCAAAATAACGAGCTGTGGTGTGAGGGTGGCGAGATTCGTTTCGTCAGCCAACTGGTCGGCGAAAGCGTGCAATACGCGCAGCAGGTGCTGTGGTTCACCAGCCTGGTGTCCAAGGCCAGTAACCTGCCCGGCATCGAAGCGGCGCTGAAGAAGGCCGGCGCCAAGGCTGTGCGCACCATCGAGATGGGCCAGGGGCAGAAGCAGAGCCGCATGGTCGCCTGGAGCTTCCATGACACGGACGCGCGCCAGGCCTGGCACGCCGCGCGTAAATCACAGGCATGAAAAAACCGCGCCCGGGCAAGCCGGGCGCGGTTTTGTCAAAGCTTCAACAAATTACTTGTTGACGGCGTCGGTCAGCGATTTGGCTGGGACGAACTTGACGACTTTCTTGGCAGCAATTTCGATGGCAGCGCCAGTCGAAGGGTTGCGGCCGGTACGGGCAGGACGCTCGGAGACTTTCAGCTTGCCGATGCCTGGCAGGGTGATTTCAGCGCCGTTTTCCAGTTGGTCGGCAACGATCTGGCCCAGTTGCTCCAGAGCGTTTTTGGCGGTGGCTTTCGGCTGAGCGATCGACTCGGCGATATCGGCAATCAGTTGGTCTTTGGTCAATGCCATGGTGGTGTTCCTTCCCTATCAAATTCAGTGGTTATGCAGCGCTCTACGACGTTATCGGGCCAGCCCCTGAATTCTGGAGGGCCGCGCCAATCGGGCATGTAGATGCGTAAATCGGCGTTTGGTTCGACACGGCGCAAGCACGCTGCCAGCAATGCGCCACCCGAGGTGCGCAAGACCGCGCAAAGCTACCACAGGAATGGATAAATATCCGCTGCCCGCATCAATTTAGTGCAGGTTTTTCGGGGGTTTTAGCCAAAATCGCAAAAAATTGAACAAAAAATCAACAACCGGCATTTCTGCCAACATCCGGCCACTGCATCACCTGCCGTCTGAGTTAAACTTGACGACTTTTGCAGCGCGGCGCCTGGCCGCCCCGACTCACCGAGAATTCCATGCCAATCCGTCACTGCATCGTTCACCTGATCGACAAGAAGCCCGATGGCAGCCCCGCCGTGCTCCATGCACGGGATACCGAGCTGGGCGCATCGGACGCTATCGAAAACCTGTTGGCCGACCTCAACGACAGCTACAACGCCAAGCAGGGCAAAGCCTGGGGGTTCTTCCACGGCGAATCCGGCGCCTACCCGCTGAGCGGCTGGCTGAAGCAGTACCTGGATGCGGAAAAGGACTTTGCGGCGTTCAGCCGCGTGGCCGTTGAACACCTGCAAAAGCTGATGGAAGAATCCAACCTCTCCACCGGCGGCCACGTCCTGTTCGCCCACTACCAGCAAGGCATGACCGATTACCTGGCCATCGCCCTGCTGCACCACAGTGAGGGCGTGGCCGTGAACGCCGAACTGGACGTGACGCCGTCGCGGCACCTGGACCTGGGCCAGCTGCACCTGGCGGCGCGCATCAACCTGTCGGAGTGGAAGAACAACCAGAACTCCAAACAGTACATCTCGTTCATCAAGGGCAAGAACGGCAAGAAGGTCTCGGACTACTTCCGCGACTTCATCGGCTGCCAGGAAGGCGTCGACGGCCCGGGTGAAACCCGTACCCTGCTCAAGGCCTTCAGCGATTTCGTCGAAAGCGAAGACCTGCCCGAAGAAGCCGCCCGCGAGAAGACCCAGACCCTGGTCGAGTACGCCACCAGCCAGACCAAACTGGGTGAGCCGGTGGCCCTGGATGAGCTGTCCAGCCTGATCGACGAAGACCGCCCCAAGGCGTTCTACGACCACATCCGCAACAAGGACTACGGCCTTTCGCCGGAGATTCCGGCGGACAAACGCACCCTCAACCAGTTCCGCCGCTTCACTGGCCGGGCCGAAGGCCTGTCGATCAGCTTCGAGGCGCACCTGCTGGGGGACAAGGTTGAATATGACGAGGTGGCCGGTACCTTGATCATCAAGGGCCTGCCCACGCAGCTGGTCGATCAGCTCAAGCGCCGCAAGGACTGATCAGCTGCTGGCATAGGAGGCGACCAACGCCTCCTTGGCCGACTTGCGCAGCTTCTTCACCAGCCGCTCCTGGCGCAATGCCTCGCCTTTGTCCGGCCATTGCTCCACATAGACCAGCGCCTGCGCCGGGCTGGTCTTGAAATACCGCGCCCCCTGCCCTTTCTGATGCGCCACGAAACGCCGCTGCGGGTCGTCACTGATGCCGCAGTACAGCGAACCATTGGCGGCACGCACCAGGTACACATACCAAGGTTTGCAAGTGGGGGTTTCGGCGGCTTCGCTCACGGGGTGTCTGACTGATCGCAAAGCCGACAGCTTAACCGCTCAGCGCGACTGCTGGAACGTGCGCAGCCCTTTGAATGCCTGCTGGCGCACCTTGTTCTGTAGCATCGGCGACCAGCCCAGCAGCACGCCCGGCACGCCCAGCGCCTGCCGCGACCAGCGCCACAGGTCGAAGTGGTCGTCATGCTGGCAGATCAGGCCGTCGCGGATGACGAACCGCGCCTGGATATCGTTGACCACCGTGCGGCCTGTCTGGCTGAACAGGTAAGTCGCCACCCAATGTGCCCCGGCGCTGCGCTCGTCGGCGCGAACCTGGTCGAAGGCCAGGGAAAAGTCCCTGGCGCGGGTGGTGAGCATCCGCCACATGTCGCCCGCATCGCGGCCGCGCAAGGTGCCGAAAACTGGGTCGCTGAAGACGATGTCGTCGCTGTAGCAGGCCACCATGGCTTCGGCGTCCAGGCGCTGGAAGGCTTGATAGAAGCGGGTGATCAGATCGCGGTTGGCATCGCTCATGGGCTGGTGCGTCCTGGGATTGAAGGTTGCACGATAATCTGCCCCGATTGCTTTAGCCAGTGCCGGCCCTGGTTAAACAGTCTCAGACCTTCTCGCTGCTCACCTGCACATGCAGCGCCCGCCCTGCCCCCAGCCCGAACACGATGGCGCCCACCCCCAGTACGGCGAAAATCCACCCCACCGCCGCCCAGCCACCGGTCAAGTCATGCACCAGGCCTACCGCAAACGGCCCCATGGACGCCAGGGTGTAACCCACACCCTGGGCCATGCTCGACAGGTTCGCAGCCACATGGGCGTCCCTGGAACGCAGCACGATCAGCGTCAACGCCAGGGCAAACGTGCCGCCCTGCCCCAAGCCCAACAACACTGCCCAGCCCCACAGCCCTGAAAGTGGCGCGTACAGGCAGCCGAACAGGCCAGCCAGGGTGATCAGCATGACCATGACGATCGCCAGTCGCTGGTCCTTGCCACGGGTAGCCAGCCAGGGTGCACTGAGCGAGCTGACCAGCTGCACAATCACCGAGCCGGACAACACCAGGCCAGCCTCGGTCGGGCTCAGGCCGCGGCCGATGAGAATCGACGGCAACCAGCCGAACACGATATACGCCAGCGACGATTGCAGCCCCATGTACAGGGTGACCTGCCAGGCCAGAGGATCACGCCACAAGCCACGCACCCTGTAGGCCACCTTGTGCAGGCCATGGCCCTGTCGCGCCTGGGGCAGCCAGACCAGCATTGCCAGCAGTGCCGGGACCATCCAGAAGCCCAGGCCGAGCGCCCAGCTGCCGTCAAAGTGCTGGGTCAACGGCACCGTGGCGCCAGCCGCCATGGCGGCCCCAAGGCACAGGGCCATGGTGTAGACACCGGTCAAGGTACCGGCATGCCTGGGGAAGTCGCGCTTGACGATACCTGGCAACAGCACGCCGATGATGCCGATACTGGCGCCGGCCATCACACTGCCAATGAACACCCCGGTCTCGCCCAGCGTGCTGCGTACCACGATGCCCAGCGCCAGGGTCAGCAGAATGCCGAGGATCACCCGTTCGCTGCCAAAGCGCCGAGCAAGGATCGGCGCCAACGGGGCAAACAGCCCCAGGCACAGCACGGGCAATGTCGTCAGCAGACCCGCCTGCGAAGCACTCAGGCCAAGGCCTTCACTGACCAGGCCGAGCACAGGCGCCATGCTCGACAACGCCGGCCGCAGGTTCAGCGCCACCAGCACCAACCCCAGCAGTAGCAACCAGGGCCGCTTCAACAGCACAGGCTGCTGAACCTGGGCATCGTCGGCTTCGGCATCGATCAGCAGTTCATCGAATTCCCGCTCGCGGGCGGGGGTTTGGCGGGTCATTGGTTCGGCCATGGCCTTCTCGTTCTCAGGATTCGATGAGGGTCCGGCTCAGGCGCTTGGCCCGCTCCGGATCGCGTTGTTCGATGGCATCGAGGATCTGCCCATGCAGGTCGAAGGTCGCCTGACAGCGCGGCACGCTGGTCATGTTGTGCTGCAGCGCGGTCGCCACTACACCCGAGAAATAGCGGTACAGCTCGCTAAGCGCCGGGTTGTGCGCCGCGTCGATCAGGCATTGGTGAAACACCAGGTCGCAGCTGACGTAGGCATCGACATCGCCATGAAAATGCTCGGCGCTACCCTCCAGGGCCGCGCGCAGGCGTTGCAGGTCGTCATCGGTGCGGCGTAGTGCTGCCAGGCCGATGGCCTCGGTTTCCAGGATGTGCCGGGTTTCCCGCGCCTGTTCCAGTGTGCAGTGCGACATCGCTTGCACAGCCTGCAGCGGGTCTTGGGACGTACGCAGATAACTGCCGTCACCCTGGCGGATTTCCACCAGCCCACTGAAGGCCAGAACGCGCATGGCTTCACGCACGGTATTACGGCTGATGCCCAACTGCAGGGCCAGTTCAGGCTCGGTGGGCAGGCGCTGCCCCACTTGCCAGTCGCCTTGAAGGATGCGCTCACGCATGCGCTCCACGGCGAGTTCGACCAGCGACCGTCTGGTCAATTCGCTGTTCATGTCCATTCAACCAATCATCCGATGAATACCCGTAGCTTAAGGGAGCACAGGCCGCGGATCAAATCACCTGGCAGTTTTACCAGTTGTGGCTGGGGCGCCCTGCTGCAACGCTGAGGTCATGTGAACTCAGGATGCCAAGCGATGCCTCGTTACCGAACGCTCTTGCTGCTCTGTGCCGTGCTGGCGGGTTGCGAGCCGACACCCCAGGCGCTTCAGCCCAAAACACTGATCGTGGGCCTGGATGGCGTGCAACTGAGCGAGTACGAAAAGCTGGGCGAGGCAAGCAACCTCAAGCGGCTGCATTATCGCAAGGCGTTCACCGGCGGTATTGCCGGCAGTGCGAGCGAGCAGCAGACGATAAGCGGGCCTGGGTGGATGACGCTGCTCACGGGGGAATGGGCCAACAAGCACGGTGTGACCTCCAACGCACTGCACCTGCGCGTCAGCCCTGACTACCCTAGCCTGTTCAAACAGCTGCGACGCGCGATGCCCAATGCCTACCTGGCCAGCGTGGTTAACTGGTCACCCATCAATACGGCTTTCCTGCTGGAAGACGCCCAGGAGAGCAACGTGCGCGAAAGCGGCTTGTCCGACGAACTCGTCACGCAACGCGCCCTGGAAATCCTTGGCAATACCCCGGCCGACTTCACTTTCATTCAACTGGACGATCCCGATGCTGCGGGCCACCAGCACGGCTTCGGCCCCGACTATCAGCAAGCCTTGCGTAATGCTGACGCGCAGCTGGGCCGCTTGCTGGACAAAGTGGCCGAGCGCCAGCAACAGTACCCGCGCGAAGGCTGGCTGGTGATCGTCAGTACCGACCACGGGCGTGATGCATCAGGTGTTGGCCATGGAGGCCAGTCAGAAGGGGAAAGAACCATCTTCATCGCCAGCAACAAGCCGCTGGATGAAGCGCTTGGGGCACAGACATCGGTCGCCCCGATCGTGCTCCGTCACATGGGCATCAACCCAAATGCCGAGCAGCAATAGCCCACCCGACAATTGAGCGTTGGGGCCGCCGTGCGGCCCCAACGGGTTTCAGCCCAGCGCGTCGATCAGCGCCTGGTTCATTTCCGGCGTACCAATGGTGATACGCAGGAACTGGGCGATACGCTGCTGTTTGAAGTGGCGCACGATCACCCCCTGTTCACGCAGGCGTGCGGCCAACTGCGCAGCATCTTCCTGCGGGTGGCGGGCGAAGATGAAGTTGGCGGCCGAGGGCAAGACTTCAAAGCCCTTGGCCGTCAGTTGCGCGACCAGCGCCTCACGGCTGTCGATCACCTTGCGGCAGGTCTCTTCGAAATAGGCCTGATCTTCGAAGGCTGCCGCTGCACCAACAATGGCCATGCGGTCCAGCGGGTAGGAGTTGAAGCTGTTCTTGATCCGCTCCAGCGCCTCGATCAGGTCCGGGTGGCCAACCGCCAGGCCAACGCGCAGGCCCGCCAGCGAGCGCGACTTCGACAGGGTCTGAGTCACCAGCAGGTTGTCGTAGCGGTCCACCAGGCTGATGGCCGTTTCGCCGCCAAAGTCGATGTAGGCTTCATCCACCACCACTACCGAGTCAGGGTTGGCTTGCAACAGCTGCTCGATCGCCTGCAGCGGCAACAGGCAGCCGGTTGGCGCATTGGGGTTGGGGAAGATGATCCCGGCATTGGGCTTGGCGTAGTCCTCGACACGGATCTGGAACTGCTCGTCCAGCGCCACCTGCTCGAACGCAATGCCGTACAGGCCGCAGTACACCGGGTAGAAGCTGTAGCTGACGTCCGGGAACAGCAGCGGGCCACCGTGTTGGAACAGGCCGTGGAAGATGTGCGCCAGCACCTCGTCCGAGCCGTTGCCGACAAACACCTGCCCGGTGGTTACACCGTAATATTCGGCCACTGCCTGCTTGAGCCGGTCACCGTTCGGGTCCGGGTACAAGCGCAGGTTGTCGTTGAGTTCGCCCCGCATGGCTTCCAGCGCCTTGGGCGACGGGCCATAGGGGTTCTCGTTGGTGTTCAGCTTGACCAACCGCGCCAGCTTGGGCTGCTCGCCCGGCACGTAAGGCACCAGGTCCTTGACGAAGGGGCTCCAGAATCGACTCATGCTCAGTTCCCCTTGTCTTGGGTCAGGATACGGTATTCGGCACTGCGGGCGTGGGCGGTCAGCGATTCACCACGGGCCAGAACCGAGGCGGTGTGGCCCAGTTCGGAGGCACCCTGCTCGGAGCAGAAGATGATCGACGAACGCTTCTGGAAGTCATACACCCCCAGTGGCGACGAGAAACGCGCCGTACCGGAGGTGGGCAGCACGTGGTTGGGGCCGGCGCAGTAGTCGCCGAGCGCTTCGCTGGTGTGGCGGCCCATGAAGATCGCGCCGGCGTGGCGGATCTGCGGCAGCCAGGCCTGCGGGTCGGCGACCGACAGCTCAAGGTGCTCAGGCGCAATCCGGTTGGCCACCTCGATGGCTTGCTGCATGTCGCGCACCTGGATCAGCGCGCCACGGCCGTTGATGGATTTCTCGATGATCTCGGCGCGTTCCATGGTCGGCATCAGCTTGTCGATGCTAGCGGCGACGCGGTCGAGGAACTCGGCGTCCGGGCTTACCAGGATGGCCTGGGCATCTTCGTCATGCTCGGCCTGGGAGAACAGGTCCATGGCAATCCAGTCCGGATCGGTCTGGCCATCGCATACCACGAGGATTTCCGAAGGGCCGGCGATCATGTCGATACCGACCTGGCCAAACACGTGGCGCTTGGCGGTAGCCACGTAGATGTTGCCCGGGCCGACGATTTTGTCTACCTGCGGCACGCTTTCGGTGCCATAGGCCAGGGCGGCGACGGCCTGGGCACCGCCCACCGTGAACACCCGGTCGACACCGGCGATGCAGGCTGCGGCCAGCACCAGTTCGTTGACCTCACCCCGTGGGGTCGGTACCACCATGACCACCTCGGTCACGCCAGCGACCTTGGCTGGGATGGCGTTCATCAGTACCGACGAGGGGTACGACGCCTTGCCGCCCGGCACATACAGGCCGGCGCGGTCCAGCGGGGTGACCTTCTGGCCCAGCACGGTGCCATCGGCCTCGGTGTACTGCCAGGAGTCCTGTTTCTGCCGCTCGTGGTAGATGCGCACACGTTCGGCGGCTTTTTCCAGGGCGGCACGCTGGGTGTCGGTAATGCGGGTCAGGGCCAGTTCCAGGCGCTCACGGCCAAGGATGAGGTCGTCGATGGACGTGGCGTCGACGCCATCGAAACGCTGGGTGAATTCCACCAGCGCCGCATCGCCGCGTTCGCGCACGGCCTTGATGATGTCGAGCACGCGCTGGTTGACCGCATCATCGGACACACTTTCCCAGCTCAGCAGATGATCAAGATGTCGGGCGAAATCCGGATCAGCGGCGTTGAGACGGGCAATTGCAGTGGACACGGTCATGGCGAGGGCCTCGATTATTAGCGAATGCTCAGGCGCCCTAGGCTACCAGTCCATCCGCACGGGCACCCGAGAAAGTGGCTATGACGCGGATAGACGGGCGCGACAGCGAAGGCCGCGCGCAGAAAGAGTCTTAGCCGCGGTGTCGCGATTCAACAGCCTGACGCAGGGTGTCGATCAGGTTCTGGATGCGGGCGTGCTGCATCTTCATGGACGCCTTGTTGACCACCAGGCGCGAGCTGATCGTGGCGATCAGGTCCTGAGGCTCCAGGCCGTTGGCGCGCAGGGTGTTGCCGGTGTCGACCACGTCGATGATCTTGTCGGCGAGGTTGATCAGCGGCGCCAGCTCCATCGAGCCGTACAGCTTGATGATGTCGACCTGACGGCCCTGTTCGGCATAGTAACGTTTGGCTACGTTGACGAACTTGGTGGCGACGCGCAGACGGCCCTTGGGCTCGGGGGCGCCGGTGACACCTGCGGTCATCAGCTTGCATTGAGCGATCTGCAGGTCCAGGGGCTCGTACAGGCCCTGGCCGCCGTACTCCATCAACACGTCCTTGCCAGCCACACCGAGGTCGGCGGCACCATGCTCGACATAGGTCGGCACGTCAGTGGCGCGCACGATCAGCAGGCGCACGTCTTCCTGGGTGGTCGGGATGATCAGCTTGCGGCTCTTGTCCGGGTTCTCGGTCGGCACGATACCGGCCTCGGCCAGCAATGGCAGGGTATCGTCGAGGATGCGGCCTTTGGAAAGCGCGATGGTCAACATTGGAAACGTCGGTCCTTAAGCAGCTACTGCCGGCCGGGCGTTGGCCCGACCGCATTCAATTCGTGTGCGGGAGCAGGCTTGTCGAAGCCCGCCCCCACACGTGCGCCTGCGGCGCGACTAGCCCGGTACGCGACGGATTTTCGCGCCCAGCATCTGCAGTTTCTCTTCGATGCACTCGTAACCACGGTCGATGTGGTAGATGCGATCGATCAGGGTATCGCCTTCGGCGACCAGCGCCGACAGCACCAGGCTGGCGGATGCACGCAGGTCGGTGGCCATGACCGGGGCACCCTTGAGCGCTGGCACGCCAGTGACGATGGCGGTGTTGCCCTCGACCTGGATCTGCGCGCCCATGCGGTGCATTTCGTACACGTGCATGAAGCGGTTTTCGAAGATCGTCTCGATCACAGCGCCGGTGCCTTCGGCAATGGCGTTCAGCGAGATGAACTGCGCCTGCATGTCGGTCGGGAACGCCGGGTACGGGGCGGTACGCAGGTTGACGGCTTTCGGCCGCTTGCCATGCATGTCCAGCTCGATCCAGTCTTCACCGGTAGTCAGGTCGGCACCGGCTTCCTTGAGCTTCTCCAGCACAGCCTCAAGGATGGTCGGGTCGGTGTCCTTGACCTTGACGCGGCCGCCGGTCACGGCAGCGGCGACCAGGTAGGTGCCGGTCTCGATACGGTCGGGCATGACGCGGTAGCTGGCCGAGTGCAGACGCTCGACGCCATCGATGGTGATGGTGTCGGTGCCGGCGCCCTGAACCTTGCCGCCCATGGCATTGATGAAGTTGGCCAGGTCGACCACTTCCGGCTCACGCGCGGCGTTTTGCAGCACGCTGCGGCCTTTGGCCAGGGCAGCGGCCATCATGATGTTCTCGGTACCGGTCACGCTGACGGTGTCGAAGAAGAAGTGTGCGCCGCGCAGGCCGCCTTCCGGGGCCTTGGCCTTGATGTAGCCGCCTTCGACTTCGATCTTCGCGCCCATGGCTTCCAGGCCGCGGATGTGCAGGTCGACCGGGCGTGAGCCAATGGCGCAACCGCCCGGCAGGGCCACTTCGGCCTCACCGAAACGGGCGACCATCGGGCCAAGCACCAGGATCGAAGCGCGCATGGTCTTGACCAGCTCGTAGGGCGCGACCAGGGTCTTGATGGTGCGTGGGTCGATTTCCACCGCGAGCTTTTCGTCGATCACAGGCTCGATGCCCATGCGGCCGAACAGCTCGATCATGGTGGTGATGTCGTGCAGGTGCGGCAGGTTGCCTACGGTAACCGGGCCGTCAGCCAGCAGGGTCGCCGCCAGAATTGGCAGAGCTGCGTTTTTAGCACCCGAAATGCGGATCTCGCCGTCAAGGCGAGCGCCGCCAGTAATAATCAGTTTGTCCATTGGAGTCTCGCCGCCAAGTTGGCTCAGGTGCGCTCAGCCCAGGCTGCGCTGCTGAAAAATTTCATGGTTACCGCATGGATGCTGCCATTGGCGATCCAGGGATTAAGGTGAGCATAGATCGCCTGCTGACGTTTGACCGGGCTCAGGCCAGCCAACTCGTCGCTGATCACGTTCAACTGGAAGTTGCAGCCTTCGCCTTCAACTTCTACCCGGGATCCCGGCAATTTTTCTTCAAGGAAGCTCTTAACTTCTAGGGCCTGCATGCTCAACCTCAATCGGCGCCCGATGCGCACGGGTCGGCCATCATACAAAAAAGCCCCTCGCCTGCGAAGCCCAACGAGGGCGTACGCTGACCGAGGGGCCTCCATCAATGGCGAGCCATCAGCTCGCCAGCACTTCATCCAGGTCATAGACCCCGGCGATTTCCCGCATGTCCTCGGGCATGTCGCGTACCTCGCAAGCCTTGCCGGCGGCCTGGCCATCACGAATGAACGCCAGCAACAGCGACAGGCCGACACTCGACGACTTTTCGACAGCCGAGCAATCGAGCACCAGGCGAGGCTCGCCAGAGGCGTCGATCAGCGCCTTGCCCTGCTTGCGCAAGGCCGGGCCGCTGCGGTAGTCCAGCACGCCGGCCAGGCGCATCACGCCCGGCTCGGCCATGCTTACGCCAGCCTCACTCATTTCACTTCCTTGTCCGGCGAGCTGTCGGCGGTCTGCTTGGCCTTGGCCACTTCACCCGCCCAACCGTCGATGGTCTTGTCCAGGTTGTTGCCGTTACGCTGCATGGCATCGGCGAACTGGTCACGGAACAGCTTGCCGATGTTGATGCCATTGACGATGACGTTACGCACCTTCCACTCGCCGCCGAGGTTTTCCAGGGTGTACTGCACCGGGTACACGGCGCCGTTGTTGCCGGTCACCTTCATGCCGACGCTGGCGCGCTTGCCGTCATCGGCCTTGGCCGGGTCGACCACGATGCCCTGGTTGTTGTACTCGAGCAGGGCGTTGCCATAGAACTGCATCAGGCTGCGCTTGAAGTTTTCCTGGAAGCGCTGCATCTGCTCAGGCGTGGCCTTGCGCGAGTACTTGACGGTCATGATGCTCTTGGAGATGCCGTCGGCGTCCACCACCGGCCCAAGGATGCGGTTGAGGGCATCGTAGAACGCCTGTGGGTTGGACTTGTACTGTTCCTTGTTGGCCTTCAGATCACCCAGCAGTTCGTTGGTCGTGCTCTGCACCACGTCATGGGGCGATTGCGCAGCCATCGTCAACAGGGGAAAGGCCGCCAGCAGGACCAGCAAGCCACGTCGCAGGATCGAAATCATGGAAACTCCTTAATTAGCCGGTTGCGCTTCTTTCGGTTCCTTGCCAACGGTGTTGAGCAGGAACTTGCCAATCAGATCTTCCAGCACCAGCGCCGACTGGGTGTCATGGATGGTCGCGCCATCCTTGAGCACCTGGTCTTCACCGCCCACGCTGATGCCGATGTACTTCTCGCCAAGCAAGCCGGCGGTCAGGATCGAGGCAGTGGAATCGGTCGGCAGGTTGTCGACCTTGCTGTCCAGCTGCAGCGTCACCCGACCGGTGTAGGAATCACGGTCCAGATCGATGGCGGTGACCTTGCCGATGGTCACACCGGCCATGGTCACTTTAGCTCTGACCGTCAAACCGGCGATATTGTCGAAGTACGCATAAACTTTATAGGTATCGCTGCTCGGGCTGGCAGACAGCCCGCTGACACGCAGGGCCAGCAGCAGCAACGCCAGGATCCCGGCCAGGAGGAACAGGCCGACACCGATTTCCAGGGTGCGGTTTTGCATCAGAAATCTCCAAACATCAAGGCGGTCAGAATAAAGTCCAGACCTAGAACTGCCAACGAGGCATAGACCACGGTCTTGGTGGTGGCACGGCTGATCCCCTCTGAGGTGGGCTCGCAGTCATACCCCTGGAATACGGCGATCCAGGTGGTGACGAAGGCGAACACCAGGCTCTTGACCAGCCCGTTGAGCACGTCGTCGGTAAAGGAAACGCTGTTCTGCATGTTGGCCCAGAACGAGCCTTCGTAGACGCCCAGCCAGTCCACCGCGACCCACGAGCCACCCCAGATGCCGACCACGCTGAAAATCAGTGCCAGCAGCGGCAACGAAATGAAACCGGCCCACAGGCGCGGCGCGACGATGTACTTGAGCGGGTCGACCCCGATCATCTCAAGGCTCGACAGCTGCTCGGTGGACTTCATGTTGCCGATTTCGGCAGTCAGGGCCGAACCTGCGCGGCCGGCGAACAGCAGCGCGGTGACCACCGGGCCGAGCTCGCGCAGCAGGGTCAGGGCAACCATTTGCCCGACCGCCTGTTCGGAGCCGTACTTGGCCAGGATGCTGTAGCCCTGCAGCGCCAGCACCATGCCGATGAACACACCGGATACGGTGACGATCGCCAGCGACAGCACACCCACCGAATACAGCTGCTTGGTCAGCAGCTGGAAGCCACCGCCAATACCGCCGCGACCGACCAGCGCATGGAACAGGAACAGGCACGAGCGCCCGAGCACCGCCAACACATCGATCGCCGAGCGACCGAACAGCCGGACACGTTCGAGTAAGGATTTTCTGCGCATCAACGCGCCCCCAGCAGATCGGCGCGGTAGTCTGGCGCAGGAAAGTGGAATGGCACCGGGCCGTCCGGGTCGCCCTTCATGAACTGGCGAATGCGCGGATTGTCCGAGCTCATCAGTTCGTCAGGGGTACCCTGCCCCAGCACCTGGCCGTCACCCACCACGTAGATGTAGTCGGCGATGCTGGCGGTTTCAGCCAGGTCGTGGGAGACGACGATACTGGTGATGCCCAACGCATCGTTGAGCAGGCGGATCAAGCGCACCAGAACGCCCATGGCGATCGGGTCCTGGCCGACGAACGGCTCGTCATACATGAGGATCTGCGGGTCCAGCGCAATCGCCCGGGCCAGCGCCACGCGGCGTTTCATGCCGCCGGACAGCTCGTCGGGCATCAGGTCGATGGCACCACGCAGGCCCACGGCCTGCAGTTTCATCAGCACGATGTCGCGGATCATTTCATCCGACAGCTGGGTGTGCACGCGCAGCGGGAACGCCACGTTCTCGAACACATCGAGGTCGGTGAACAGTGCGCCGCTCTGGAACAGCACGCCCATCTGCTTGCGCGCGTCGAACAGGTCGCTGCGCGACAGGCTCGGCAGGTTCTGCCCGGCCACCCACACCTCGCCGCTCGACGGACGCAGCTGCGCGCCCATCAGGCGCAACAGCGTGGTCTTGCCGCAACCCGACGGCCCCATGATGCCAGTGACCTTGCCTCGCGGGATACGTATGTCGACGTTGCTGAAAATGCTGCGCGAACCGCGCTTGAAGGTGACGCCCTTCAACTCGACCGCGTAGGCGCTATCCACACTCATCTAGACTCCTTGCTAGTGCAGCCTCGTCCTAGTTGACGCCGGCCCTCATCTTGAAGGCACACACGCCCCTGGCGGGCCGAATAGCGGCGAACTATAGCACCGCTGGCAGTGCCGCCCCAAGGGCATGGCAGCAGTCGTTCAGGCCAACGACAGGCTTTGATGACATTTCCCTGGGCAATCGAAAAGATGAGGCTTTCTTCCATTGCGGCTATAATCGCCGCCTTTTCATCAGGCATCGTTATTCGACATGAGCCAATCGAGTGAGCTGATCCAGTCCGCCCAGCGCACCCTGCGCCTGGAGATCGAGGCCGTTCAAGGCTTGACGGCCAGTATCGACGCCAACTTCGTCAAGGCCTGCGAGCTGATTCTGGCGAGCAAAGGCCGGGTCGTGGTGGTCGGCATGGGCAAGTCGGGCCACATCGGCAACAAGATTGCCGCCACGCTGGCCAGCACCGGCACGCCTGCGTTTTTCGTGCACCCGGCCGAGGCCAGCCACGGCGACATGGGCATGATCACCCGTGACGACGTGATTCTTGCCCTGTCCAACTCGGGCAGCACGGCCGAGATCATCACCTTGCTGCCGCTGATCAAACGCCTCGGCATTCAGTTGATCAGCCTGACCGGCAACCCGGATTCGCCGCTGGCCCAGGCTGCCGAAGTCAATCTTGACGCCCGCGTCGCCCAGGAAGCCTGCCCGCTGAACCTGGCACCCACCTCATCGACCACCGCGGCCCTGGTACTGGGCGACGCCCTGGCCATTGCGCTGCTGGAAGCCCGCGGCTTCACTGCCGAAGACTTCGCTTTCTCGCACCCTGGCGGCGCCCTCGGCCGTCGCCTGCTGCTGAAGGTGGAGAACGTCATGCACGCCGGCGACGAACTGCCGCAGGTAGTGCGCGGAACACTGCTCAAGGACGCGCTGCTGGAAATGTCCCGCAAAGGTTTGGGCATGACCGTGGTCCTTGAAGCAGACGGCAAGCTGGCCGGTATTTTCACTGACGGCGACCTGCGCCGCAGCCTGGATCGCAACATCGACAT
Organism: Pseudomonas sp. LFS044; assembly: GCF_047978245.1. NCBI lineage: Bacteria > Pseudomonadati > Pseudomonadota > Gammaproteobacteria > Pseudomonadales > Pseudomonadaceae > Pseudomonas > Pseudomonas sp. LFS044. The sequence continues at coordinate 33,770 of NZ_JBFPFX010000023.1, read as the reverse complement.
GCACACCACCCTCATCGATCAGGTGATGACCGTGCACGGCAAGACAGCCCGCGCCGAGATGCTCGCCGCCGAGGCGCTGAAAATCATGGAAGACCACAAGATCAATGCACTGGTGGTCGTGGACCACGACGATCGCCCCACCGGGGCGCTTAACATGCACGACCTGCTGCGCGCCGGGGTGATGTAAATGAGGACGACGCACATGAGCCAGGAATTGATGCAACGCGGCAAAGCCATCAAGCTCGCCGTATTCGATGTCGACGGCGTACTGACCGACGGTCGCCTGTACTTCCTTGAGGACGGCAGCGAGTTCAAGACCTTCAACACACTCGACGGCCAAGGCATCAAGATGCTCATGGCCTCGGGCGTGACCACCGCAATCATCAGCGGGCGCAAGACCCCCGTCGTTGAGCGCCGCGCCAAAAACCTTGGCATCCCGCACCTGTTTCAGGGCCGCGAGGACAAATTGGTGGTGCTCGACGGCCTGCTGGCCGAACTGGGCCTAAGCTATGAGCAGGTCGCTTATCTCGGTGACGACTTGCCCGACCTGCCGGTGATTCGCCGGGTGGGCCTGGGCATGGCGGTGGCCAGCGCCGCGCCTTTCGTCCGCCAGCACGCCCATGGCGTGACCCAGGCGCGCGGCGGTGAAGGTGCCGCGCGTGAATTCTGTGAACTGATCATGCAGGCCCAGGGCACCCTGGACGCTGCCAACGCCAACTATCTGTAAGGCTGCCCATGCTCAGCAAGAAAGTCCGCAATATCGTGCTGCTCGGGGCCATCGCCGCCCTGCTGGTGGCGGTCGGCTACTGGAATGTCAGCCCCGAGAGCTTCCTCGACCAGCCCGTGGCCCAGGTCGACGAAAGCGCCATCGACTACTACGCGATCAACGCCCACAGTGTGCAGTTCCTGCCCGATGGCAAGCTGCAATACGAAATGACTGCCGACAAGGTCGAACACCTCAAGGCCACCGAGGTCACACTGGTGACCACGCCTGACCTGCACATGTACCGCGGCACCGAATACCCCTGGCACGTGCAGAGCGTGCGCGCCGAGGTCAACCCGGATGGCACCGAGGTCGAACTGATCGACAACGTTCGCGTGGCGCGCACCGACGAAAAACAGCGTGAAACCATCATTACCAGCTCGCGCATGACCGTATTCCCACAGAAGCAATATGCGCAGACCGAGCAAGCCGTTAGAATCGACGGCGCCGGTGGTACAACCACGGGCAAGGGAATGAAAGCGTATTTGAAAGAAGGCAGGATGGACCTGCTCTCTAACGTAAGAGGACAGTATGAGGCTCGTTAAAACCCTCCCCCTTTTGCTCAGCCTGAGCGCAGCACTGGGAAGCGCGAGCGCCTTCGCCCTGCCGACCGACCGTGACCAGCCTATCCGCATCCAGGCCGACAACGCGCACCTGGACGACAAGCAAGGCGTGGCCACCTATACCGGTGACGTGATCATCACTCAAGGTTCGATGATGATCAAAGGCAACACCGTGACCATGACCCGCGCCGCCAACGGCGACATCGACGTGGTGACCTCGGTGGGCAACCTGGCCTACTTCGAGCAACAGCAGAGCGCCGCCAAGCCCGACAAGATGAAAGGCTGGGCCGTGACCATCCAGTACCAGGCACAGAAAGACACGGTGATCCTTACCGACCGTGCCAAGGTCGAGAACGAAGGCAACACCACCGAAGGCGAGAAGATCGTCTACAACACCAAGTCCCAGGTGGCGACCGCCGGTCGTGGCGGCAATGTCACTGCACCGCGTCAGCGCATCGACATGGTGATCCAGCCGAAGAAGAAGGCCGAGTAAATGGCAACCCTCAAAGCCCAGCACCTGGCCAAGAGCTACAAAGGGCGGCAAGTCGTGCGCGACGTCAGCCTTTCGATCGACAGCGGCCAGATCGTCGGCCTGCTCGGCCCCAACGGTGCCGGCAAGACCACCTGCTTCTACATGATCGTCGGCCTGGTCCAGGCCGACCAGGGCCGCGTTCTCATCGACAACCTGGATGTCAGCCACCAGCCCATGCACGGTCGCGCACGCGCCGGCATCGGCTATCTGCCGCAGGAAGCCTCGATCTTCCGCAAGCTGTCGGTGGCCGACAACATCATGGCCATCCTCGAGACCCGCAAGGAGCTCGACCGTGACGGCCGCCGCAAAGAGCTGGAAAGCCTGTTGCAGGAATTCCACATCAGCCACATCCGCGACAACCTCGGCATGAGCCTGTCCGGTGGCGAACGCCGCCGTGTCGAGATTGCCCGCGCCCTGGCGACCGCACCAAAGTTCATCCTGCTGGACGAACCTTTCGCCGGTGTCGACCCGATTTCGGTAGGCGACATCAAGCAGATCATCCACCACCTCAAGGCCAAAGGTATCGGGGTACTGATCACTGACCACAACGTCCGTGAAACCCTGGATATCTGCGAAACCGCCTACATCGTCAACGATGGCCAACTGATCGCAGAAGGCGACGCAGAGACCATCCTGGCCAACGAGCTGGTCAAGGAGGTTTACCTGGGGCACGAGTTCCGACTCTGATCTCCAGGCCGTGCCCGGAGCACTGCTTTGCGGCTTGACAGGGTTTAAGTTGTTACAGTGCTCTAGGCAAACGCTACAATTTAAGGCATAAAACTTGCTTGAATTTGGCGCTTCGGCGCCCTCGTGTAGTGGATGGCGCATGCGCGCCGGCGAACAAGGTATTAAGCCCCTGCCATGAAACCATCGCTCGTCCTAAAAATGGGCCAGCAACTGACGATGACACCGCAGTTGCAACAGGCCATCCGCCTACTTCAGCTCTCTACCCTGGACCTTCAGCAGGAAATCCAGGAAGCGCTGGAGTCCAATCCGATGCTCGAACGTCAGGAAGACGGCGACGACTTCGACAACAGCGACCCGATGGCGGACAACGCCGAGAACAAACCGGCCGCCGAAGTCCAGGACAACAGCTTCCAGGAAAGCACCGCGAGTGCCGAAAACCTGGAAGACGGTGAGTGGAACGAGCGAATCCCCAATGAGCTTCCGGTCGACACGGCCTGGGAAGACATCTACCAGACCAGCGCCAGCAGCCTGCCCAGCAACGATGACGACGAATGGGACTTCACCACCCGCACGTCGGCCGGCGAGAGCCTGCAAAGCCACCTGCTATGGCAGCTGAACCTGGCACCGATGTCCGATACCGACCGCCTGATCGCGGTTACCCTGATCGACAGCATCAACGGCCAGGGTTACCTGGAAGACACCCTCGAGGAAATCTGCGCCGGCTTCGACCCAGAGCTGGATATCGAACTCGACGAAGTCGAAGCGGTGCTGCATCGCATCCAGCAGTTCGAACCTGCCGGCATCGCGGCGCGCAACCTCGGCGAATGCCTGCTGCTGCAACTGCGCCAGCTGCCGGCCAGCACACCCTGGATGGCCGAGGCCAAGCGCCTGGTCACCGACTTCATCGACTTACTGGGTGGCCGCGACTACAGCCAGCTGATGCGGCGCATGAAGCTCAAGGAAGATGAACTGCGCCAGGTCATCGAGCTGGTGCAGAGCCTCAACCCGCGGCCTGGCTCGCAGATCGAGTCCAGCGAACCGGAATACGTGGTGCCCGATGTCATCGTGCGCAAGGACAGCGACCGCTGGCTGGTCGAACTGAACCAGGAGGCGATCCCGCGCCTGCGCGTCAACCCGCAGTACGCAGGCTTCGTGCGCCGCGCCGACACCAGCGCCGACAACACGTTCATGCGCAACCAGTTGCAGGAGGCGCGCTGGTTCATCAAGAGCCTGCAGAGCCGCAACGAGACGCTGATGAAGGTGGCCACGCAGATCGTCGAGCATCAACGCGGCTTTCTTGATCACGGTGACGAGGCGATGAAGCCCCTGGTGCTGCACGACATCGCCGAGGCGGTGGGCATGCACGAGTCGACCATTTCGCGGGTGACCACGCAGAAGTTCATGCACACGCCCCGCGGGATCTACGAACTGAAATACTTTTTCTCGAGCCACGTCAGCACCTCCGAAGGCGGAGAATGCTCGTCTACGGCGATCCGCGCGATCATCAAGAAACTGGTTGCGGCGGAAAATCAGAAAAAGCCATTGAGTGACAGCAAGATCGCTGGTTTACTGGAGGCACAAGGCATCCAGGTAGCCCGTCGCACCGTCGCCAAGTACCGCGAGTCCCTCGGCATAGCACCGTCGAGCGAGCGCAAGCGATTGATGTAGCGCCTGAGATGTGCCACAGCGTTTGTGGGGCAGGTGCAAGACCTGCCTCTTTATGCACGGGCAACAAAGGAGAAGCTGTATGCAAGTCAATATCAGTGGACAGCATGTAGAAGTCACCCAGCCGCTGCGCGATTACGTGCTTGAAAAGCTCGCCCGGGTGGAGAGTCACTTCGACAAGATCACCAACGTGCAGGTCATCATGAAGGTCGAGAAGCTGCAGCAGAAGGTCGAAGCGACCTTGCAGATTCCTGGCGGTGAAGTGGTTGCCAACGCCGAAGACCAAGACATGTATGCAGCGATCGACGCCCTGGCCGACAAGCTCGACCGCCAACTGAAAAAACACAAGGAAAAACAGCAAAGCCTGCTGCAAGGTGCAGCTGCCCGCTGATCCCCCTCATCCATGATCCGACTTGAAACCATCCTGACCCCCGGCCGTTCCCTCGTGAACGTGCCGGGCGGCAGCAAGAAGCGCGCCCTTGAAATGGTCGCCACCCTGATTGCCAAGCAAGTACCCGAGCTGGCGATGCAAGACGTCTTCGACAAGCTCATCGCTCGTGAAAAGCTCGGCTCCACCGGTTTCGGCAATGGCATCGCCATTCCCCATTGCCGGATCCAGGGATGCACTGCCCCTGTCAGCGCCCTGTTGCACCTGGACGCCCCGATCGACTACGACGCCATCGATGGTGCTCCGGTCGACCTGCTGTTCGTCCTGCTGGTGCCAGAGGCGGCCACTGACGCCCATCTCGAATTGCTGCGCCAGATTGCCAGCATGTTGGATCGCAAGGAGGTTCGCGATCGCCTGCGTGGCGCCGCCAGCAGCGAGGCCCTGTACCAGGTTGTCCTGGACGTACAGAACGAGCACTGAACATGCGCCTGATCATCGTCAGCGGCCGGTCCGGCTCCGGCAAGAGCACCGCCCTCGATGTACTGGAAGACAACGGCTTTTACTGCATCGATAACCTGCCCGCCGGCTTGCTGCCGCAGTTGGCGGAAAACGCACTGATCAATACCGAGCTGCTGCAGCCCAAAGTGGCGGTGTCAATCGACGCGCGCAACCTGCCAAGCCACTTGTCGCGCTTCCCCGAACTGCTCGCGGAAGCCCGTGGCCGTCATATCCAGTGCGATGTGCTATTCCTGGATGCCGACGAAGACACGCTGCTCAAGCGTTTCTCCGAAACCCGTCGCCGCCACCCGCTGACCAACGCCGACCGCTCGCTTGCTGAAGCGATACGCGTTGAAAGCGAACTACTGGGGCCGATCTCCGACCTTGCTGACCTGAAGATCGACACCACCAGCCTGAACCTCTATCAACTGCGCGACTCGATCAAGCTACGCCTGCTCAACCAGCCCGAGCCCGGCACCGCATTTCTGGTCGAGTCGTTCGGCTTCAAGCGTGGCATGCCGGTCGATGCCGACCTGGTGTTCGATGTACGCTGCCTGCCCAACCCGTATTGGAAGCCCGAGTTGCGCGAGCATTCCGGGCTGGAGCAGCCGGTCATCGACTACCTGGCCGCACAGCCGGATGTCGAGGAAATGTTCACGGACATTTCCACCTACCTGCTCAAGTGGCTGCCCCGCTTCGCCGCCAGTAATCGCGCCTACGTCACCATCGCCATTGGCTGCACGGGTGGCCACCACCGGTCGGTGTACATCACCGAACGCCTCGGTCAGTTGCTGCAACAGTCTCTGAAAAACGTCCAGGTCCGCCACCGCGACCTCTAGCCCACAGGATCCGCCCCACGATGCCCGCCCGCGAAATTACCATCATCAACAAGTTGGGCCTGCATGCCCGGGCGGCAGCCAAGTTCGTCGGCGTCGCCGGGCGCTTCCCCTGCCAGGTACGGGTCGGCCGCGCGCCCGACAAGCTGGTAGACGGCAAGAGCATCATGGCGGTGATGATGCTGGCGGCGGGCAAAGGTACTCAGGTGCACCTGCATACCGAGGGTGAGCAGGACAACGATGCGCTGGAGGCGCTGGTGGCGCTGATCAACAACTACTTCGACGAAGGCGAGTAAGCCCTCAAGTAACATCCCCTGCCAATTGTCAGGATGCAATCCGGGTTGATTGTCTTTATACCTAGATAGGTATAACTTGAGGCGATGTCATGGATGCTCCAAGACGAATCAAAGCGCTGTACTGGGTAGGGAGCAGCAAAAAAGATCTTCAGACACTCCCTGATGATGTTCAGGACATTTTCGGCTTTGCACTGCATCAGGCGCAGGAAGGTGGCAGGCATCAGCAAGCAAAGAGTCTCAAGGGATTCACCGGTGCGGGTGTACTGGAAGTGGTGGAAGACTTCAACCGCAGTACCGATCGGGCGGTGTACACCGTCAGCTTTGGCAGCGCGGTCTATGTTCTGCATTGCTTCCAGAAAAAGTCTACCACTGGGATCAAGACCTCCAGCTACGACATGGACATGATCAAGTCGCGGCTCAAGCTGGCTCAGGCGCATTCAAGAGGTGAAAAAGATGATTGAGATTGAAGAAGGTAGCGGCAACGTATACGCCGACCTGAACACTGCAGATGCAGGTGAAATGCTGGTGAAAGCACACTTGGCCAGCAAGATCTGCAGCATTCTCAAGGCGCGCCACCTGACCCAGATGCAGGCTGCGGCAGTACTTGGCCTCCCCCAACCCAAAGTGTCCGATATGATGCGAGGCAAGTTCCGCGGCATCAGTGAAACCAAGATGATCGATTGCCTTGCTCGCCTTGGCCGCGACGTTCAGATCGTGGTCAAAGCTGCACCTCGCTCCCGCCGAGAAGGACGAGTGGAAGTCATCTTCGCTTGAGCAAGGCCATAATGGCAAAGCGGCTCCTGCCACCTAAGCACTTCAAGACATCGCGGTGTCCATCACCATCATCAGGCAGAAGCCGACACACAGCCCCAGGCTCGCCAAGCGGTGATGCCCATTGCTGCGCGATTCGGGAATGATCTCCTGGGTTACCACCAGCAACATCGCACCTGCCGCACAGGCCAGGCCCAGCGGTAGCAGCAACTCAGCGACGTTCACCAACCATGCGCAGATTACCGCTGCCAGCGGCTCCACCAGCCCAGAGGCGGCACCGATCAGGAACGCCTTGAACCGCGGCATCCCCGCCCCTGCCAGTACCAGCGCAATGACCAAGCCCTCGGGCACGTCCTGCAAGGCTATGCCCATCGCCAGGCTGTCGGCATCGGCCATGCCGCCACCGGCCGACACGCCGATTGCCATGCCTTCGGGAATGTTGTGGGCGATGATGGCAATCACGAATAACCAGATCCGCGCAGCGATCACCGGCTGGTGTTCGCTGCCAGCCAACGCCTCGGGCGAAGCGCCCGACACTTTCAGATCGACAACGAACAGGCACAGCGCGCCGAACAGCAGGCCAAAACTGATCAGGCCGCCCGCCCCCCATGGGCTGAAGCCCAGGGACTGAGCGGCATTCAGCCCCGGTATGATCAGCGAGAACGCCGTCGCCGCCAGCATCACCCCGGCACCGAAACCCAGGAGGGTGTCGGCCAGGGCGACTGGCATGTTACGGATCACCAGCACCGGTACTGCGCCCAGCGCCGTACCCAGCGCGCACAATGCGCCCCCCTCAAGGGCGCGCAACATGCGCGGTTCCAGGTCCAGCCAGGCGATGCCCCGGGCCACCAGCAGGGCCGTACCGACCAAAAGCAGCAAAGTGCCTACCGCCAGCCGAAACAGGCGCACACTGCTGACAGACATCACCTCAGAACGCATACCGGGTCGACTCACTTGCTGGCTTCGAGATAACGGCGTTCCACTTGCGCCCAATCGATGACGTTATAGAACGCACCGATGTATTCCGGGCGACGGTTCTGGTACTTCAGGTAGTAGGCATGTTCCCAGACGTCCAGGCCGAGAATCGGCGTATTGCCGTGCATCAGCGGGCTGTCCTGATTGCCGCTGCTTTCCACCAGCAGTTTTTTCTCCGGGGTGACGCTGAGCCATGCCCAGCCGCTACCGAAGCGGGTCAGCGCCGCTTTGGTGAAAGCTTCCTTGAACGCCTCGAAACCGCCCAGCTCGGCCTCGATGGCCTTGGCCACCTGGCCCTGTGGCTGGCCGCCGCCCTGTGGTGACATGACTTTCCAGAACAGCGAATGGTTGGCATGACCACCACCATGGTTGGTCACCGCGCCACGCAGGTTTTCCGGCAACTGCTTGACCGCGCCGACCAGCTTTTCAACCGGCCATTCGGCCCACTCGGTACCTTCGACAGCCGCATTCAGGCCGTTGACGTAGGTCTGGTGGTGCTTGGTGTGGTGGATTTCCATGGTCTGGGTGTCGATGTGCGGCTCGAGCGCATCGTAGGCATAGGGCAACGCAGGCAAGGTATGGGGCATATCAATGGATTCCGTAAGTTGGGGTACTGGACGACAGGTCCGTCTGCGCAGCCAGTTCGCTGGCTGCGGGCGCCTGGCGATTGAGCAGGCGCTCGGTGCGTGGATACTGGCCGTACTCGGCGATGAAACTCAGCAACTCGGTATAGGTGCGCCCGCTGTGGCGCAGCGCGGCATCCCGCAGCGCCTGGGGCAAGCGTGCCTCCTGGCTGGCCTGAAGCAGGCGCTGATGAGCGGCGCACAGGTAATCGGCGCTTTCCTGCGGCTGGTTCAGCCGCAGGTGCAGATCGGCCAGGTTGTGGTGGGCGATGACGAACGCCGCCACCGCTTCGTCGATGTCATGCCAGCGCTCGAACAGCACCTGGGCCAGGGCCAGGGCTTGCAGGTAGTACTCCCTCGCATCGACCAGCTCGCCTTGCTCAAACAAGCGGTTGGCGATTTCCGTGGTGCGTTTCCAGTGCTGCATGACTTGCCTCCTGCGCGCTGGCGCGGATCAGATGCCGCCAGCGGTGAGTTTTTCCGGGTCCAGCAGCGCCTCTAGCTGGTCACGCGACAGGTCGGTGTGCTCCAGCGCCACGTCGATGATCGGCCGGCCCTGCTTGTAGGCGGTCTTGGCGATTTCAGCGGCCTTGAGGTAGCCGATGATCGGGTTCAGCGCGGTGACCAGGATCGGGTTGCGGGCCAGTGCTTCCTTGAGCTTGCCTTCGTTGACCTTGAAGGTGGCAATGGCCTTGTCGGCCAGCAGGCGGCTGGCGTTGGCCATCAGCTCGATACTCTCGAGCAGGTTGCGGGCGATGACCGGCAGCATCACATTGAGCTCGAAGTTGCCCGACTGCCCCGCTACAGCGATGGTCGCGTCGTTCCCGATCACTTGCGCGGCGACCATGGCAGTGGCTTCCGGGATTACCGGGTTGACCTTGCCTGGCATGATCGATGAGCCCGGCTGCAGGCCTTGCAGTTCGATTTCCCCCAGGCCTGCGAGCGGGCCGGAGTTCATCCAGCGCAGGTCGTTGGCAATCTTCATCAACGCCACGGCAGTGGTCTTGAGCTGGCCAGACAGCGCAACAGCGGTGTCCTGCGAGCCGATCAGGGCGAACAGGTTCTGCCCTGGGGTGAATTCGACCCGGGTCAAGGCGCTCAGCTGACGGGCGAAACCGGCGGCGAACTGTGGGTGGGCGTTGATCCCGGTACCTACGGCAGTGCCGCCCTGGGCCAGGGCCTGCAGGCTCGGCAAGGTCGCTTCGATATGTGCCTTGGCGGCGTTGACCTGCGCAGCCCAACCGTCGAGCACCTGGCTCATGCGCACCGGCATGGCGTCCATCAGGTGGGTGCGGCCGGTCTTGACGTACTGATGCACCTGCACCGACTTGGCCTCGATCACCTGCACCAGGTGACCCAGTGCCGGCAGCAGCTGTTCATGAAGTGCCAGCGCGGCACTGACGTGAATGGTGGTCGGGATGATGTCATTGCTGCTCTGGCCACAGTTGACGTGGTCATTGGCATTGACCGGCTCACTGTGCAGGCGGCTGGCAAGCGTCGCGATCACCTCGTTGGCATTCATGTTCGAGCTGGTGCCGGAGCCGGTCTGGTACACGTCGACCGGGAAGTGCTGGATGAAATCGCCAGCCAGCAGTTGTTCGACCGCCTTGACGATGGCCTGGCCCTGCCCTGCGCTGATCTGCTCCAGTTCGATGTTGGCCTTGGCCGCTGCGGCCTTGGCCAGCAGCAGGGCACGGATGAACTGGGCCGGCATGCGCTGGCCGCTGATCGGGAAGTTGTCGACCGCGCGCTGGGTCTGGGCGCCGTACAGGGCCTGGGCCGGCACCTGCAGTTCACCCATGCTGTCACGCTCGATACGGGTATCACTCATCATCAAATCCTTGCATCAGTTCATCGGGAGAAATCGATGGCAGCAACCGGCAGTTGGCCAGTTGCAGGGCGTAGGTCTGCCAGCGAAGGTTCTGTTCGCGGCGGTCGAGGTTGCGCAGATCGAGCAACGGGCGCCAGGCCTGGTCCAGGCACAGGCAGCGCCAATGCCACGGCAACATGCGGTCGCAGGCGGTATCCAGCAGCAGGCGGAAAGAGGTCAGCGCCACCGTCCATGGCGAGGTTTCGGTACAGCACACCAGGTAGCGGCCTTCGGCAAGGTAGTGCTCGATCAGACGCGGCTCGTCAGGTTCGAGCGCGCAACGGATGCGCCGGCTGAGCCAGCGCCAGTTTTCCAGGTAGGGCAGTTCGTGGAGGACGGTTTTCATGAACATCATCGCCGGAGTTACTGGATAATGATATTCATTATTAAGTGATAAACAGAATCACTTCAAGTGTGGATTGATGAAAGAAAAAACCCGGCGCGGTGGCCGGGTTTCTGGAGCATGCTCGTAACGCCGAGTGTTCAGCTACCTGCAACAGTCATCCGCTCGATCAGCACCGAGCCCGTATGAATATTGCTACGGGTTTCAAGATCGCTGCCGATTGCGACAATTTGCTGGAACATATCCTTCATGTTGCCGGCGATGGTGACTTCCTGCACAGCGTGCTGGATCTCGCCATTCTCGACCCAGAAGCCCGCAGCACCGCGGGAATAATCGCCAGTAACCATGTTCAGGCCGTGGCCCATCAGCTCGGTGACCAACAAGCCGCGACCCATGCGCCGAATCAGCGCTGCCTGGTCCTCGACGCCGTGGGTGACGTACAGGTTGTGCACCCCACCCGAGTTGGCCGTGCTCGGCAGCCCCAGCTTGCGACCGGAGTAAGTGCCCAGCAGGTACGAGACCAATTCGCCTTTGTCGACGAACGGTTTGGCATAAGTCGCCAGGCCATCACCGTCGAACGCGGCACTGCCCAAGGCACGCGGGATGTGTGGGCGCTCATCGAGGGTCAGCCAGGTAGGGAACAGGCGCTGGCCCATGGCCCCCTCGAGGAAGGACGATTTGCGGTACAGATTGCCGCCGGAAATAGCCGACAGGAAGCTGCCGAACAGGCCGCCGGCCAGCTCGGCAGAGAACAGCACAGGTACTTCACAGGTTTTCACCGGGCGCGCACCCAGGCGGCTGGCGGCGCGCGCTGCAGCGCGCTGGCCAATGCTGCGCGGGTCGGCCAACAGGTTGCCCTGGCGGTTCACGTCATACCAGTAATCGCGCTGCATCTGCCCCTCGCCCTCGGCGATCATCACACAGCTCAGGCTGTGCCGGGTCGATGCGTAGCCTCCGATAAAACCATGGCTGTTGCCGTACACGCGGCACCCCTGGTGCGTATTGAGGGTAGTGCCATCGGCGTTGAGGATGCGCGGGTCGGCATCGAATGCTGCCGCCTCGCAGGCCAGCGCCATCTCGATGGCTTTCTCAGGCTCGATGTCCCAGTCATGGTAGAGGTCCAGGTCGGGGATATCGCGGGCCATCAGCGCCGCATCAGCCAGGCCCGAGCACTCGTCTTCGGAGGTGTGCTTGGCAATGGCCAAGGCAGCGGCAACGGTTTCGCGAATGGCGTCCGGGCCGCTGGCCGAGGTGCTGGCCGAGCCTTTGCGCTGGCCAACATAGAGGGTGATGCCAAAGCCTTGGTCGCGGTTGAATTCGACCGTCTCGACCTCGCGCTGACGCACCGTGGTGGACAGGCCCTGCTCCAGCGATACCGCCACTTCGCAGGCACTGGCGCCTTGCCGGCGCGCCTCGGCGATGATCGCTTCGACCTGCTCCTGCAACGCTGGCAGGTCTTTCGGGCCTACGCTCTGGACTGCACTCATGGTTTTCTCCACTCAAATTCTGCGTTCGGCGGGGGTCATTCTACGACCGGGCCGGACAAGCGGCCCCCGACTGGTTATGATGGCGGCAATTTCTATGCCTTATATGAAAAGTGCCTGCGCGACGCTCATGCTGCGTTGAAAACAGGCTCGGAATGCTCATTTACAACCAGTAAACTCCGCTTCCTCGCCTGTTTTCGCCTTGCCTGAGCCCCGCTCGGCGACTTTTCATACAACCCAAGCGGACTGCCACCATGGTTGATTCATACGACGACGCCTTCGACGGCGAAAAAAGCAAAACCCAGATCAAGCGCGAGCTGCATGCGCTGGTCGAACTCGGCGAACGCCTGACCACGGTCAAGGCCGATACCCTGGCACGCCTGCCGTTGACCGACGAGCTGCGCAAGGCCCTGGCCGAAGCCTGCAAGCACACCGCCCATGGCGCACGCAAACGGCACATGTCGTTTGTCGGCAAGCTGATGCGCGACCAGGACCTGGACGCCATCCACGCGGTGCTCGACCAGATCGACAGCTCCAGCCGCCAGTACAACGAGCGCTTCCACAGCCTGGAACGCTGGCGCGACCGCCTGATCGACGGTAACGACGAAGACCTCGAACGCTTCGTCAACGAGTACCCCGACACTGACCGTCAGCAGCTGCGCTCGCTGATCCGTCACGCCCAGCACGAAAAAGCGCGGAACAAACCGCCTGCCGCTGCGCGCAAGGTGTTCAAGTACATCCGCGACCTCGACGAGCTTCAGCGCGGCCTGCGCTGACGCGTGGCAAGTGGGGGCCTGTGGGAGCGGGCTTGCCCCGCGAACACCGGCGAAGCCGGTGCCAGCCACTACCGCGTGAGCTTCTTCGCGGGACAAGCCCGCTCCCACAAAGCCCCCCAGCGCCATCAAGCCCCCGTGCCGCCCACAGTGATCGCGTCCAGCTTCAGCGTCGGCTGGCCAACGCCCACCGGCACCGACTGCCCATCCTTCCCGCATGTGCCCACGCCACTGTCCAGTGCCAGGTCGTTACCGACCATCGATACCCGGCTCATGGCCTCAGGCCCGTTGCCAATCAGCGTGGCGCCCTTCACCGGTGCAGTGATCTTGCCGTCTTCGATCAGGTAGGCTTCGCTGGTCGAGAACACGAACTTGCCGCTGGTGATATCCACCTGGCCGCCGCCCAGGCTGGCGCAGTAGATGCCTTTTTTCACCGAGGCGATGATTTCCTGCGGGTCGCTTTCGCCGGCACGCATGTAAGTGTTGGTCATGCGGGGCATCGGCAAGTGGGCGTAGGATTCGCGCCGGCCATTGCCGGTCACGGCCATGCCCATCAGGCGTGCATTGAGCTTGTCCTGCATGTAGCCCTTGAGCACACCGTTCTCGATCAGCGTGGTGCATTCGGTTGGGGTACCTTCGTCGTCGACACTCAACGAGCCACGGCGGCCTTCGAGGGTGCCATCGTCGACGATGGTGCACAGGCTCGAAGCGACCTTCTCGCCAATTCGGCCACTGAACGCCGAACTGCCTTTGCGGTTGAAATCGCCTTCCAGGCCATGCCCGACCGCTTCGTGCAGCAGCACGCCCGACCACCCCGAACCTAGCACCACCGGCAAGGTGCCGGCCGGCGCGGGGATCGCCTCAAGGTTCACCAGCGCCTGACGTAGCGCCTCACGGGCATAACCCATGACCCGCTCCTCGGTGAAGAAGCGGTAGTCGGTACGCCCGCCACCGCCCTGCCCGCCGCGCTCCCGGCGGCCATTCTGTTCAACGATGACGCTGACGTTGAAGCGCACCAGCGGCCGTACATCGGCAGCCAGGCTACCGTCGGCGGCGGCAATCAGAATGCGCTCCCAGACCCCGGCCATGCTCACGCTGACCTGCTGGATACGCGGGTCCAGCGCGCGCGTAGCAGCATCGACACGCTTGAGCAGTTCGACCTTTTCGGCGCGGCTGAGCACGTCCAGAGGGTTGTCCGGGGCATACAGGGCCGTGACGTCCTGGCTGCGGAAAGCCTGAACCGTGCCATTCTGCCCCGCGCGGGAAATCGACCGGGCGGCACGGGCAGCGGAGGTCAGCGCCTCGAGGTTGATCGCGTTGCTGTAGGCAAAACCGGTTTTTTCACCCGACTGGGCACGTACCCCGACGCCCTGGTCGAGGTTGAAGCTGCCCTCTTTGACGATGCCGTCCTCCAGCGCCCAGGTCTCCGAGATCTGGCCCTGGAAATACAGGTCGGCGGCATCGATGCCGGGGCCTGCCAGTTCGCCCAACACAGCCTGCAGGCTGTCCAGGGTCAGTCCGCCTGGGGCCAGGAGCTGATCGCTGACGGTGGATAACATCTGGCTCATAGTCACTCCGAGGTGTGCGCAGGCCGCAAGGCGTCCTGCGAGAAAAAGCGCCGGTGCGAGGCAACCGGCATGCGCGCCCGAATGGACGCTTGTTCATTACTGTCGCGCTCGGCGAGCAATACCGCTTCGCCTTGCGCCTGTTCGGCGACAATCCGCCCCCAGGGGTCGATGATCGCCGCGTGGCCGTGGGTGTCCCGCGGGCCTGGATGGGTACCGCCCTGGGCTGCAGCCAACACATAGCACTGGGTCTCGATGGCCCGGGCGCGAATCAGCACTTCCCAATGCGCAGCCCCTGTGACCGCAGTAAACGCGGCCGGTGCCGTGATCAGCTCCGCGCCGGCTGCGCGCAAGGCGCTGTACAACTCGGGAAAGCGCAGGTCATAGCATACGGTCAAACCCAGACGCCCGACCGGGGTATCGGCCACCACTACCTGAGCGCCATGGGCGTAGTCGTCGGACTCGCGGTAACGGCCACGGTTATCAGCCACATCCACGTCGAACAGGTGCAGCTTGTCGTAGCGCGCCACCACATCGCCGTGCTCATCGATCAGCAGCGAGCAGGCATGCGCCTTGGCCTCGGGCTGGTGGGCAGGCGGCAGCGGCAAGGTGCCGGCCACTATCCATAACCTGAGGTCGCGGGCCGTGCGTTTCAACCATGGCAGGATCGGGCCTTCACCCAGGGCTTCGGCACGGCCGATCGCGGCAGCGTCCTTTCGGCCCATCGCCGCGAAGTTCTCGGGCAGCACCGCCAACCGCGCACCACCAAGTGCCGCCTGCTCGAGCAGGGCACCCGCACGCTGCAGGTTGGCCAGCACATCGTCCTGGCTGACCATCTGGATGACCGCTACCTTCATGGGCACTCCTGACTACTTGTTGAAGGGTTTCACAAAGGTGATTCTAGGCTCTTTCCACGGCCCTTCGACGCGATAGTGCACGCTGGCGAAGCGCGAAACGCGGTCACCGATCAGCCGATCAACCAGGAACAGCGCGCCACCGACCGCTGGCGCGCCCACAATCAGGGCAGCGAGCGGCAGGTTATTGGTGACCGGCAGGGACACCTGCAGGTTGGCATTGACCCGGTCGCGAACCATGTCCAGGGTGCCATCGAGCTCAAAGTTGCTCGAAGGGCCGGTCACGCTGATCGGCTCGCGGGTGACATAAACGCCGTCACTGGCCACCAGCAGGCCCTTGACCCGGTCATAGGCCAGGCCCTTGTCGAACAGGTCGGAGAAGTCCAGGCGCAGGCGCCGGCCGATGGAGTTGAAGTTGAGCAGGCCGAACACGCGCAGGGCCTGGGCTCCGCCCTCCACCTCAACGAACTGGCCAGTGCGCAGGGCCGCATCCATGCTCCCCGAGAAGCGCTTGAGGCCAACCCAGGCCGGCGAGCCCGGCCAACGGCCATCCACGTCCAGGCGGAAGTCACGGCTGGTCACGGTGGGCGCGAAGCCCCAAGCCTTGAGTACATCGGCCAGGTTCTTGCCATCCAGGCGGCCCTTGTACCAACTGCTGGTGGCACCCGTTTGCCCTTCCCACCCGCCGCTGCCGTCGATGTGCAGGCCTTTGAAGTCGAGGTCGATGTCCTGCGCCGCCACACCGCGAGCCGTCGGGCGCAGCTTCAGCGCCACGTTGCCGTACAGGTCGTCACCGCGGTACAGCTTGTCGATGGTCAGGTCCAGCGCCGGCACCTTGCGCGGGTCGAACGAGGCCAGCGGGTCGGGGCCTTCTTCGGCCTGTGCTTCTGCCGGGTCGGCTGCCGGCAGGCGCAGGGTTTGCAGGCGCACGGTCATCGCTGCGGCCTTGGCATCCGGCAGGCGTGCGTTACCGATGACTTCCTTGCTGTCCAGGCGCAGGTCCCACGCGGGGCCACCACGGGCAAGGCGCACCACGGCCTGGTTGAGGTCCATGCCGAAGGCTTTCAGTTGGCCGATGCTCAGGTCGACGCTTTGCAGATTCTGTCGGGCATTACCGCCAGGGTCGTCACCCGCAAACCGAGCCATCTGCGCCTGCCACGGTTCCAGGTCCAGGCTTTCGAGGCGCCCGCGTACGCGCAAGCCCTGGCCCGCTGGCACCTGCGCTTCACCGGTGCCCAGCAGCAACTCGCCACGGCCCTGGTCCAGCTTGTCGCCCGGTGCTGCATAGGCAAAGCGGGCAAGGTTGGCATACGCCGCATCGAAACGCCGCTCCGTGCCCTGCAGGTTCATGCTGAAACGGCTGTCGCGGGTATCGGCCGCTGCCTTGCCGAACGGTGCCGGCAAGTCGATGGCCAGGCCCTTGAGCGATGAATTGACGCTGAGGCTGTTGTCGCGGCTGCCCAGGTTGATTTGCAACTGGTACGGAATATCGCCGGAAGCTGGCAAGTTCTGCTTGAACTTCAACCAGTCGGTAAGGGCCTGTAGCGACACCTGGCCACTGGCGTTGATGCGTGTCTGCATCTGGCCGGGCTGGCCTTCGGCGCTGATTTGCGCGGTGACAGGCTTGCCGAATGCCTGCAGGGCGATGTTCTTGCCACTCAACCCCTTGTCGATATCAAAGCTGAAGTCGCCTTTCAGGCGGTTCAGCTCAAGGCTCGGCGGTGCCACCTTGAGCCGGGCATCGGCGGTGGCGAAGTCGACCAGCACCTTCGGCTTCTCACCATGCGCCAACGGGATATCGAGTTTGACCTTGCCCTTGAGCGGCCCCTCGCCTTCCCAGCCGGCGAAGATCTCACCCGTACCGATCGGCGCTTCCTTGAGAATTTTCAGGCCATCGCCAAGCTTGCCGTCGAAATTGCCATCGAGATACAGGTGGCTGTGCTGCTCGCCCTCGACATGGGGGATATTCACGCTCACATCGCTGACCTGGGTATCCAGCAACAGCCCTTTGCTGGCCTTGATGCGCACGCCGCTGTCCTCGATCAGCACATCACCGTCCACATGCTGCACCTGCGGCCAGCCAGGCTGGAAGTCCAGTGCGGCATCGTGCACCTTGAAGAACAGGCTAATGCTGCGGGCTTCAGGGCTGGCACCGTGGTTCAGCGAGCCCTGATACTGGAAGTAGCCTTGATCGACGTTACCTTTGACGATGGCGCTGCGCAGCCACTCGTCGAGCGCCGGGCTGAGCACCTCGGGCAGGTATTTGGCGGTATAGCGGCCATCCCCCTCGGTCATGCCGACGCGCAAGTCCATGTAGCTCTCGCTGCCCTCCTTGAACAGCAGGCGGATCAGAAAATCGCCGGCGATCTTGCCCTCCTCGCCGAGTACCTTGAGGTAAGGGGCGACCAGGGTGAAGCCTTCTTTGTCCAGGGCATAGGTCAAGCGTGCGTTGGCTTTCTGGTAATGCCAGGGTTTGGCGAAGATCGGGTACAGGTGCAGCATGAATGCGTCAGTATCCAGGCGCAGCTCGCCATGCCCCAGGTCGCCGCTGATGCTGCCGCTCACATTGCCTGCCGCCGGGGCGCCGTGATAGGCGTCAAAGCCGACCTTCTCCAGGTTGGCGGCGAACTGCAGCCGCTCGTTGCCTTCAGCCTTGGGGCGGATATCCAGGCGCACATTGCGCACGGCACCGGTCACCTTCAAGGCATCGACTACGGCCATGAGCTTGTCAGGCAACGGCGCCAAGGCATTGATCAGCGGGGTGAGCGGTGTGAGGTCGAGGCGGTCCGCCTGCACCTGCCAGGTCTCCCCTGCGGGGTCTTCGCCGGGGCGCTGACGCAGCTGCAGGTGAGACTCCCAACGGTCTTTGCCGATGCTGGCGGCAAGCGAGTCGACGACCACATCGAAGCCTTGCTCACGGCGCTGGAACCAGGCCGACACGGCCAGGTTGTCCAGGGTGACCGCCTTGCGTTCAGCATACGCTCCCCGCAGTTGAGGCGCATTGAGGCGGACCACCGCCTGTTCAAGTTGGCCTTTGCGCCAGTCGACCCAGAACTCGCCACCAGCACGCAGCGCCTGCGCCTGCCACTGGCCCAGCACGCGTGGCGGCAGCCAGCGTGCCCAGTCGCTTTGCGGCAGGCTCAGGTACGCTTCGACCTGGGCGTCACGCCACGCCTTGGCGGTGGCGCGGCTGCGCAGGTTGATCGCCAGTGGCTGGCCGTCTGGCAAGGTCGCGCGCAGGTCCAGCGCCTGGCGCGAGGCACCGGCCTGCAGGCCAAGGCTGACATAAGTCAGGGTCAGCGGTTCACGCTGCCAGGGCTGCAGGGTGACCTGGCTGTCGAAGACGTCGATGCGCCCCAACTGGCGCAGTTGCTGCAGCAACGCTTCAGGGTCCAGTGGCGCGTCGTCCTTTCTCGGCAACCCTTCGAGGGCCCAGCCGCCCTGCTCGTCTTCACGAAGGATCAGTTGCAAGCCAGCCAACTGGATATGCGCCAGGCGCACTTCGCGAGACGTCAGGCTGGCCCACAGGTCGGGCACCAGCTTGACGTCATCCAGGCGCAGCGCCGAGGCGCCCTCGCCCAACTGCAGGTCACGCACACGCAGCATCGGCGCCAGGCCACTCCAGCGCCCTTCGAGTGCACCCACATGCACCGGCAGGCCCAACGCCTGCTCGGCCTTGCTTTCAAGGTCGGCGCGGTACTCGGCCACCAGTGGCACCAGCTCGCGCCCAAGGCTCACGTACAGCGCCACCAACACGGCCAGCAGTGCACAGATACCCAGGCCCCAGCGGGTCAAGGCGACAAGAACGCGGTTCAGACGTCCCATGGCCACTGCCCTCCAGGTCGTTTATCCATGATGGCTGGTAGTGCCGCTTTTGCCAGCCCGACCCACCTATGCCGCGAATCGAAAAGCCTCAGAGCAACACCACATCGTATTGTTCCTGCGAGTACATCGACTCGACCTGGAAGCGAATGGTTCGACCGATGAAGGCTTCCAGCTCGGCTACGTTCCCGGATTCCTCATCGAGCAGCCGGTCAACCACCTTCTGGTTGGCCAGTACCCGGTAGCCTTCAGCCTGATAAGCGCGGGCTTCGCGGAGGATTTCGCGGAAGATTTCATAACAGATGGTTTCGGGGGTCTTCAGCTTGCCCCGGCCCTGGCAGGCCACGCACGGCTCGCACAGCACCTGCTCGAGGCTCTCGCGGGTGCGCTTGCGGGTCATCTGCACCAAACCCAGCTCGGTGATGCCGATGATGTTGGTCTTGGCGTGATCGCGCTCGAGCTGCTTCTCCAGGGTACGCAGCACCTGGCGCTGATGCTCCTCGTCCTCCATGTCGATGAAGTCGATGATGATGATGCCGCCGATATTGCGCAGGCGCAGCTGCCGGGCAATGGCCGTGGCCGCTTCCAGGTTGGTCTTGAAGATGGTCTCTTCGAGGTTGCGGTGGCCGACGAAGGCGCCGGTGTTGACGTCGATGGTGGTCATCGCTTCGGCGGGGTCGACCACCAGGTAGCCACCGGACTTGAGCGGGACCTTGCGGTCCAGCGCCCGCTGGATTTCATCTTCGACGCCGTACAGGTCGAAAATCGGCCGCTCGCCAGGGTAATGTTCCAGACGGTCGGCGATCTCCGGCATCAGCTCGCCGACGAACTGCGTGGTTTTCTGGAAGGTTTCCCGCGAATCGATGCGGATTTTCTCGATCTTAGGGTTGACCAGGTCACGCAGGGTGCGCAGGGCCAGGCCAAGGTCTTCGTAGATGACCGTGGGCGCGCCGCAGGTCTGGATCTGGCTGCCGATCTGCTCCCACAGGCGGCGCAGGTAGCGGATGTCCTGCAGGATCTCTTCGGCACGCGCGCCTTCGGCTGCGGTCCGCAGGATGAAACCACCGGCATTCTTGATGTCTTCACTGTCCATGCAGTCGCTGACCACCTGCTTGAGGCGGTCACGCTCGGCTTCGTCTTCGATCTTCAGCGAAATGCCGACATGGCTGCTGCGCGGCATGTACACCAGGTAGCGCGACGGGATCGACAGCTGGGTGGTCAGGCGCGCGCCCTTGGTACCGATCGGGTCCTTGGTCACCTGCACCACCAGGGCCTGGCCCTCGTGCACCAGGGCGGTGATGGTCTCGACGGCAGAGCCTTCGCGCTGGGAAATTTCAGAGGCATGGATGAACGCAGCGCGCTCCAGGCCGATATCGACGAACGCCGCCTGCATGCCCGGCAGCACTCGCACCACCTTGCCCTTGTAGATATTGCCGACGATGCCGCGGCGCTGGGTACGCTCGACGTGCACTTCCTGCAACACCCCGTTTTCCACCACCGCCACACGTGACTCCATCGGGGTGATGTTGATCAGGATCTCTTCACTCATGGCAGGCTCTCGTCAAAGGTCTTCGGTAATGATGGATCGCGGGTGCCGGACTGGCTACTGCTGCTTTGTTACCTCTGGCGAAAGCGCCGGTACCTGCCAGCAGGCAATACCGAATTGGGCGAGCAGTTCGGCCGTTTCGCTCAAGGGCAAACCGACCACCGCCGAATAGCTTCCCTGCAGGCCGGTCACGAATACCGCGCCCAGGCCCTGGATGGCATAGCCGCCGGCTTTATCCGCCGGTTCGCCGCTGGCCCAGTAGCGTGCGGCCTCTTCAGCGGTGATGGCGCGAAAACGCACGGTGCTGGTGACGCAGACGCTCAGGCTGCACTGGCCGTCGCTCAGCGCCACGGCAGTGAGCACCTGATGCTCACGGTTCGCCAGGTCGGCCAGCATGGCCAAGGCATCTTCGCGGTTTTCCGGCTTGCCGAGAATACGACCATCGAGCACCACTGCCGTATCTGCCCCAAGTACCACAGCTGGGCCGTCGAGCTGGGCCAGGCCAGCTTCGGCCTTGGCCTTGGCCAGGCGCTCGACATACGCCACGGCGCTTTCAGCGGGCAGCGGGGTTTCATCGATGGGGGCGCTGGTGACGGTGAACGGCACGCCGATCTGGGTCAGCAGTTCACGTCGACGGGGCGAGCCGGAGGCCAGGTAAAGTGGTTTCATGCAGACATCTCCCTGTCAGTGGTGGCAGCGCCGTCAGTTGATATGCAAGCGCCGGCGCAGATCGCGCAGGGCGAAACTGATCCAGGGCCAGAGCAAGGCGCTGATGACCGCCGACCAGACCAGGGCCAGGGTTGGCAGGCGGTTGCCGGTGAGTGCACTGAGCCACAGCTGGATCAGCTGGGCAATGCCGAAGATCACCAAAATCACCAGGCTCTGCTGCCACATCGGGAACATCCGCAGGCGCTGCTGCAGGGACAGCACCAGGAAGGTGATCAGGGTGAGGATCAGCGCGTTCTGCCCAAGCAACGTGCCGTACAGCACGTCCTCGGCAAGGCCCAGCACGAACGCGGTGGTCATGCCCACCTTGTTCGGCAGCGTGAGCGTCCAGAACGACACCAGCATCGCCAGCCACATGGGCCGGAACACTTCAAGGAATTGCGGCATGGGCGAAACGCTGAGCAGCAGGCCGATGGCGAACGTCAGCCAGATGACCCAACCGTGATTACGGCGCGCTTTGGCCATCATTGCCTCCGGGGTTGTGCAGGTGCCGCAGGCGCTGCGGCAGGGCTGGCAGGCGCTGCTGCCGGTGCTGCAGCGGCCGGGGCCGGTGTGGCGGGTGCGGGCGTGCCGGCCGGTGCAGCCTGGTCAGCGCTTACGGCGGGCTGGGCGGGGTTCGCTGCCCCCTTGCGGTCGGCTTCTTCCTGGGCAAGCGCTGCGTCGGTGGCGCGCTGTTCCGGTGAACGCCGGTCGCTGAACACCAGCAGCATGTAGCGGCTGCGGTTGAGTGCGGCGGTCGGGATGGCGCGGACGATGGCGAACGGCTGACCGGAGTCGTGGATCACTTCGTTGACGGTAGCCACCGGGTAGCCGGCCGGGAAACGCTGCCCCATACCGGAGCTCACCAGCAGGTCGCCTTCCTTGATGTCGGCCGTGTCGGCCACGTGGCGCAGTTCCAGGCGCTCCGGGTTACCGGTGCCGCTGGCGATGGCGCGCAGGCCGTTACGGTTGACCTGCACCGGGATGCTGTGGGTGGTGTCGGTCAGCAGCAATACCCGAGAGGTGTAGGGCATCAGCTCGACCACCTGGCCCATCAGGCCACGGGCATCGAGCACCGGCTGGCCAAGGAACACGCCGTCGCGCTCCCCCTTGTTGATCAGGATGCGGTGGGTAAACGGGTTGGGGTCTACCCCGATCAGCTCGGCCACCTCGACCTTCTCGTTGACCAGCGCCGAAGAGTTGAGCAACTCGCGCAGGCGCACGTTCTGCTCGGTCAGGGCCGCCAGCTTCTGCAGGCGCCCCTGCAACAGCAGGGCTTCGGTCTTGAGCTTCTCGTTTTCCGCGATCAGTTCGGTACGGCTGCCGAACTGGCCGGCCACGCCCTGCCACATGCGCTGCGGCAGGTCGGTGATCCAGTACGACTCCATCAGCACCAGGCCCATCTGGCTGCGCACGGGCTTGAGCATGTCGAAGCGTGCGTCGACCACCATCAGCGCGACCGACAGCACCACCAATACGAGCAGGCGAACGCCCAGTGAAGGGCCCTTGGAGAAAAGCGGTTTAATGGGCCGTTCCTCGTGGACGACTCAGGAGGTCATTGGACATGGGACAAGGCACCAGCCTGGTTGCGGGTTGACGGAAACGACGCCCGAACGGACGCCAGCCCAGCACATACAGGTAGCACTGCGCGTGCTACCTGTAAACCGGGCGCTCAGATGCAGCGGTTATCACTCGCTGGAGAGCAGGTCCATCGCGTGCTTGTCCATCATCTCCAGGGCGCGACCGCCGCCACGGGCGACACAGGTCAGCGGGTCCTCGGCGACGATTACCGGCAGGCCGGTTTCCTGGGCCAGCAGCTTGTCGAGGTCACGCAGCAGCGCGCCACCACCGGTCAGCACCAGGCCACGCTCGGCGATGTCGGAAGCCAGCTCTGGCGGCGACTGCTCCAGGGCGCTCTTGACCGCCTGGACGATGGTCGCCAGGGATTCCTGCAGGGCTTCCAGTACTTCATTGGAATTCAGGGTGAAGGCACGTGGCACGCCTTCGGCCAGGTTGCGCCCGCGCACGTCGACTTCGCGCACTTCGCCGCCCGGGTAGGCGGTCCCGATTTCCTGCTTGATGCGCTCGGCAGTGGATTCGCCGATCAGGCTGCCGTAGTTACGGCGCACGTAGGTGACGATGGCTTCGTCGAAACGGTCGCCGCCGACGCGGACGGACTCGGCGTAGACCACGCCGTTCAACGAGATCAGGGCGATTTCAGTGGTACCGCCACCGATATCGACGACCATCGAGCCACGCGCTTCTTCGACCGGCAGGCCGGCACCGATGGCAGCGGCCATCGGCTCTTCGATCAGGAACACTTCACGGGCACCGGCACCCAGGGCCGACTCGCGAATGGCGCGGCGCTCTACCTGGGTCGACTTGCACGGCACGCAGATCAGCACGCGAGGGCTGGGCTGCAGGAAGCTGTTTTCGTGAACCTTGTTGATGAAATACTGCAACATTTTTTCACAAACGCTGAAGTCGGCGATGACGCCGTCTTTCATCGGACGAATGGCAGCAATGTTGCCAGGCGTACGGCCCAGCATGCGTTTGGCTTCGGTACCGACGGCGACGACGCTTTTCTGGTTGCCGTGGGTACGGATGGCAACAACCGAGGGCTCATTCAGGACGATACCGCGCTCACGCACGTAAATAAGGGTGTTGGCAGTACCCAGGTCGATGGAGAGATCGCTGGAAAACATGCCACGCAGTTTCTTGAACATGGGAAAGTGACCCTGGGGAAAGCGTGGGTAAAAAAGTGCGGCAAACTCTAACAATGGCAGGGATTTTGGGCAAGGAGCCAATATGTTAAATTGGTCGTTTTTCCGAGCACGCCAGCAGATGATCGCGGCCGTATGACCGCCAAAATGCCGACATGTTCCTCATCACGGACCCTATTCCGTTCTTTGTATCCTCTGGAGATCCCCATGGCGCTTGAACGCTGCGACGTGGAAAAGATCGCCCATCTGGCCCGTCTGGGCCTGAATGAAGGCGAGCTGCCACGCATTACCGATGCACTGAACAGCATTCTCGGGCTGGTCGACCAGATGCAAGCGGTCGACACCACTGGCATCGAGCCCCTGGCCCACCCCCTGGAGGCCAGCCAGCGCCTGCGTCCCGACCAGGTCACCGAACGCAACCAGCGTGATGCCTACCAGGCCATCGCACCCTCGACCGAAAGCGGTCTGTACCTGGTTCCCAAAGTCATCGAGTAAGGGATAGAGCCTGCCATGCATCAATTGACCCTGGCCGAGATCGCTCGCGGACTCGCCGACAAGTCGTTTTCTTCCGAAGAGCTGACCGGCGCACTGCTGGCGCGCATTCAGCAACTCGACCCGCAACTCAACAGCATCATCAGCGTCACCGAGGAGCTGGCCCTGGGCCAGGCCCGTGCCGCCGACGCCCGTCGCGCCGCTGGCGAGACCGGTGCGCTGCTGGGCGCGCCGATCGCCCACAAGGACCTGTTCTGCACCAACGGCGTTCGCACCAGCTGCGGCTCGAAGATGCTCGACAACTTCAAGGCGCCGTATGACGCGACCGTGGTCGCCAAGCTGGCCGAAGCCGGCATGGTCACTCTGGGCAAGACCAACATGGACGAATTCGCCATGGGTTCGGCCAACGAGTCCAGCCACTATGGCGCGGTGAAAAACCCGTGGAACCTCGAGCATGTGCCTGGCGGCTCGTCCGGCGGTTCGGCTGCAGCGGTCGCCGCGCGCCTGCTGCCGGCCACCACCGGTACCGACACTGGCGGCTCGATCCGACAGCCGGCCGCCCTGACCAACCTCACCGGCCTGAAGCCGACGTACGGTCGGGTATCGCGCTGGGGCATGATCGCCTACGCCTCCAGCCTCGACCAGGGTGGCCCGCTGGCGCGCACCGCCGAAGACTGCGCGCTGCTGCTGCAAGGCATGGCCGGGTTCGATACCAAGGACTCCACCAGCATTGGCGGTGCTGAGCGGGTGTTGTTTATACACCTGCGTTTCTTGGGGGTGGACTACCAGATCTTGTAGTGATTAGCGTATGAACGGGTTGGCTGCAGCCCACCGAATGAACTGTTGCATTATTGTGAAGAGGCAGGTTCATTCGTCGGCTGAGAGGCGGTAATGGCTTACTAACATCGCCGGGATGCAATGTTCTAAGTAGTTGGTTGGATTAGGCGCAATGAATCTAGTGCTAGCGCAAAGCCTTCTATGACGATGTGATTTTGCTTGTTGACAGAGATTCAGGTTGGTCTAGTCTAACGGCCTGTTTTCAACTTTAGTGGTGCTCAAAATGGAATTAGGGCAGCAGTTGGGATGGGATGCGTACTTTTATAGTATCTTTGCGCGAACCATGGATATGCAGGAGTTTACGGCTGTCGCGTTGAGGGCCTTGCGCGAACTACGGTTTGATTTTTTTGCCTACGGCATGTGCAGCGTGACCCCGTTCATGCGGCCCAGGACTTATATGTACGGCAATTACCCCGAGGACTGGGTGCAGCGATATCAGGCGGCTAACTACGCGGTGATCGATCCCACGGTGAAGCACAGCAAAGTCTCGTCGGCCCCCATTCTATGGAGCAATGAGTTGTTCCGGGGATGCGCGGACCTGTGGTCTGAAGCCAAGGATTCACATTTATGCCACGGCCTGGCACAACCCTCGTTCAACGCCCAGGGGAGGGTCGGGGTGTTAAGCCTGGCGCGCAAGAACAACCCCATCAGCCTTCAGGAATTTGAAGCCTTGAAGCCGGTGACCAGAGCCTTTGCCGCCGCGGCCCACGAGAAAATTTCCGAGCTGGAGAGCGACGTGCGTGTCTTCAATACGGGCGTGGCGTTCAGTGGGAGGGAATGTGATGTGCTGCGCTGGACGGCCGACGGCAAGACCTCGGAGGAAATCGGCGTGATCATGGGGGTGTGCACCGATACCGTGAATTACCATCACCGCAACATCCAGCGCAAAATCGGCGCCAGTAACCGCGTGCAGGCAGTGTCTTACGCAGTCGCGATGGGCTATATCTGAGGGGCATTCAAAAAGGACGACTCGGCCCGTATCAAGCTGTCTCTTTCAATAATGTGCCGGACATGAAGGCTGACGGTGCGACCGCGCTGCGATGGTGCTCGCGGTGGGCCGAGAGTTTGATGGCGAGGATTTTCTCATTCTGGTGCACCGTGACCGGGCCCAGCCGTTCGTAGTGGACTCCGTTGATTTTGTAATAGCGCTCCATGGTGCTGTTGACGATCCCGACGATGGCCTCTGCGCCCGCCAGGGCGGCCGTCTTGAGGCTTCTCCAGAACAACGGCATCGCCAATTGCGGTTCGCAGGTGGTGAAGCGAGTCATTTCCCAGACGGCTGGATGCTTGGGCGGCGCCCCGGCGCAGGCATGGCTGAACACCCCTTCAAGCAGGTTGGGGAGCGTGGTGGGAATCAGCCGGGCGCAGCCAACGATGGCGCGGTCTGCATTGAACGCCAGGAGGTAGCGGGCGTGTTCGGTGTCGTATTGATCCCATTCACAACCTGCCTGGCTCGGATGGGCGGGCAGCCGCCATCCGAGTTTCTCGACGAATTGTTCGTGCCGAAAGCGGCCGAGCATGAGTTTCAGCTCATCGTCCATTTCGCTCAGTGTGTGCTCTTCCATGTGCATTGCTGGGGTTCCTTAGGGATGGAGTGCAGTTTTATAGAGGACTTGCACAGGCTTGGCACCTGCAAGATCTGGTAGGGGCTTCGGTGGAATCGAGGTCAAGCCATTCGTTGGGGGCGATGAGCCGGTGCCGGATTACAGCGCCAACCTCAACGCCTCGCTGCAAGGCCTGCGCATCGGCCTGCCGAAGGAATACTTCGGTGCCGGCCTCGACCCGCGCATCGCCGAACTGGTGCAGGCCAGCGTCAAGGAGCTGGAAAAGCTCGGCGCGGTGGTCAAGGAAATCAGCCTGCCGAACATGCAGCACGCCATCCCGGCGTACTACGTGATCGCGCCTGCCGAAGCTTCGTCCAACCTGTCGCGTTTCGACGGCGTGCGCTTCGGCTACCGTTGCGAAGAGCCCAAAGACCTCACCGACCTGTACAAGCGCTCCCGTGGCGAAGGCTTCGGTGCCGAAGTGCAGCGCCGCATCATGGTCGGTACCTATGCCCTTTCGGCCGGCTACTACGACGCCTACTACGTCAAGGCGCAGCAGATCCGCCGCCTGATCAAGAACGACTTCATGACGGCCTTCGAAGGCGTTGACCTGATCCTCGGCCCGACCACGCCAAACCCGGCCTGGAAGCTCGGCGCCAAGAGCAGCGACCCGGTCGCCGCCTACCTCGAGGACGTCTACACCATTACCGCCAACCTGGCGGGCCTGCCGGGCCTGTCGATGCCAGCCGGCTTCGTCGATGGCCTGCCGGTCGGCGTGCAGCTGCTGGCCCCGTATTTCCAGGAAGGCCGCCTGCTCAACGTCGCGCACCGTTACCAGCAAGTCACCGACTGGCACACCCGCGCCCCCAACGGCTTCTGAGGAATTCACACATGCAATGGGAAGTTGTGATCGGGCTGGAAATTCACACCCAGCTGGCCACCCAGTCGAAGATCTTCTCCGGCAGCGCCACCACCTTCGGCTCCGAGCCGAACACCCAGGCCAGCCTGGTTGACCTGGGCATGCCCGGCGTACTGCCGGTGCTGAACCAGGAAGCCGTGCGCATGGCCTGCATGTTCGGCCTGGCGATCGATGCCGAAATCGGCAAGCGCAACGTGTTCGCGCGCAAGAACTACTTCTACCCCGACCTCCCCAAGGGCTACCAGATCAGCCAGATGGACCTGCCGATCGTCGGTAAGGGTCACCTGGACATCGCCCTTGAAGACGGCACCATCAAGCGCATCGGGGTAACCCGCGCGCACCTCGAAGAAGACGCCGGCAAGAGCCTGCACGAAGACTTCAGCGGCTCTACCGGCATCGACCTGAACCGCGCCGGCACCCCGCTGCTGGAAATCGTCTCCGAGCCGGACATGCGCAGCGCCAAGGAAGCCGTGGCCTACGTCAAGGCGATCCATGCACTGGTGCGCTACCTGGGCATCTGCGACGGCAACATGGCCGAAGGCTCGCTGCGCTGCGACTGCAACGTCTCGATCCGGCCCAAGGGCCAGGCCGAGTTCGGTACCCGCTGCGAGATCAAGAACGTCAACTCGTTCCGCTTCATCGAGCGCGCGATCAACAGCGAGATCCAGCGCCAGATCGACCTGATCGAGGACGGCGGCAAGGTCATCCAGGAAACCCGCCTGTACGACCCGAACAAGGACGAGACCCGCTCCATGCGCAGCAAGGAGGAAGCCAACGACTACCGTTACTTCCCCGACCCGGACCTGCTGCCGGTGGTCATCGAGGACAGCTTCCTCGAAACCATCCGCGCCGGCCTGCCAGAGCTGCCGCCGCAGAAGGTCGAGCGCTTCCAGAGCCAGTACGGCCTGTCGGCCTACGACGCCAACGTGCTGGCCTCCAGCCGCGAACAGGCGGACTACTTCGAGCAGGTGGTGAAGATTGGCGACGATGCAAAACTGGCTGCCAACTGGGTGATGGTCGAGCTGGGCAGCCTGCTGAACAAGCTGGGTATCGAAATCGACCAGGCGCCGGTCAGCGCCGAGCAGCTCGGCGGCATGCTGCTGCGCATCCGCGACAACACCATCAGCGGCAAGATCGCCAAGACCGTGTTCGAGGCCATGGCCGCGGGTGAAGGCGATGCCGACAGCATCATCGAAAGCAAGGGCCTCAAGCAGGTCACCGACACCGGTGCAATCGACAAGATGCTCGACGAGATGCTCGCTGCCAACGCCGATCAGGTTGAACAGTACCGCGCCGCCGACGAGGCCAAGCGCGGCAAGATGTTCGGCTTCTTCGTCGGCCAGGCGATGAAGGCGTCGAAGGGCAAGGCCAACCCGGGGCAAGTGAACCAATTGCTCAAGGCCAAGCTCGAAGGGTGAGCTGAAAAAAGCGGCGAGGGCGTTGCCCTCGATCGCGGATGAATCCGCTCCTACCAGCACTGTGTAGGAGCGGATTTATCCGCGATGGGCCGCACAGCGGCCCCAACAGCAGCACCGGAGCATCCGATTTGCTAAGAAGATCCCTTACAACCCTCGCCCTCTTCTCCCTGCTGGCCGGCTGCGCCAGCCACGACATCGACCCCCGCGGCTACAACCAGACCGGTACCGCCTCCTATTACGGCTCGCGCCACCATGGCAAACGCACTGCCAGCGGCGAACCGTTCAACCAGCACGGCCTCACCGCTGCCCACCGCAGCCTGCCCTTCGGCAGCCGGGTAATGGTCACCAACCTCGCCAACCAGCGCAGCGTAGTGGTCCGCATCAACGACCGCGGCCCGCACACACGCGGTCGGCTGATCGACCTGTCACGTGCTGCAGCAGAAAAAATCGGCATGCTCCGTAGCGGAACGGCGCGCGTCCGGGTACAAGGTCTGAGCGACTGACCCAACTGGAGCCCACACCATTTTCGACCTGGCCACCCTTCCCACTTTCAGCCTCCTGCAACTGGGCGTAGCCCTGCTGTTGCTGGTGGGCGGCGCCGAACTGATGGTGCGCGCCGCCCTGCGCCTGGCCCAGCGCCTGCACGTTCGGCCATTGATCATCGGCCTGAGCCTGGTGGCGTTCGGCAGTACCGCGCCGCAACTGACCGTGAGCCTACAGGCCGCCTACCAGGGCGCGCCCGACGTGGCCGTGGGCAGCGTGATCGGCAGCAATATCTTCAACGTGCTGGTGATTCTCGGCCTGGCAGCACTGATCATCCCGTTGCGGGTATCGCGCCAGCTGGTGCGCCTGGACATTCCACTGATGATCCTCGCCAGCGGGCTGGTGTATGCGCTGGCAGCCAACGGCCATCTCGGCCGCGTCGAAGGGTTGTTGCTTCTGCTTGGCCTGGCGGGCTACCTGGCCATGCTCTGGCACCAATCGCGGCACTATGCCCGTACCTACCCTGCCCCGCGCCCACTCACCAGCAGCGCCGGTCGCTTCTGGTCCGGCACGTTGTTGCAGATCGCCTTCGGCCTCGGCTTGTTGAGCCTGGCAGGGCATCTGCTGCTGGAAGCGGCGGTCGAGGTGGCGACTGACCTCGGCTTGTCTGAGCGCATCATCGGCCTGACCGTGGTTGCCGTGTGCACCTCCCTGCCCGAATTGGCCGCAGCATTGATCGCCGCCCTGCGCGGCGAACGCGAGATCGCCGTGGGCACGGTGATTGGCAGTAATTTGTTCAACCTGCTGGCGGTGCTTGGCCTGACGGCATTGATCACGCCCATACCGCTGACCATCTCGCCCAACGCACTGGGTTTCGACCTGCCGGTGATGCTTGGCGTCGCGGCGCTGAGTTTGCCCGTGTTCTACTCCGGCTACCGCATCACACGCGCTGAGGGGCTGGTGTTTCTTTGCCTGTACCTGGCCTACGGCCTGCACGTGGCGGCTTTTACCATGGGCATGCCGCTGGCCGGCCGCCTGGAGCGGCTGATGCTGTTCTACGTTCTTCCAGTGCTTGGTTTGGTGCTGCTGTATACCACCGTCCGTGCCTGGCGGCGGCAGCACTAACAGCGGGAAGGTCGTGTCGCGGCAGCGAAATGCATGCCTTGGGTTATTCGGCGCCTATGAAATCGAGCGCCGCGCGGGCGGCGCTCGATCTCAAGAGCGCTACATGATTCAAGACATGCGCCTCGAATCCCCCCTATCTCAAGCCTGCCGTGCCTTCTTCAAGCGAAACGCCACGTACAACAGCGCAATCCACCCCGGAATCAACATCACCGAAATCCGAATCGGCGGGGTCAGGTACATCACCACCAGAATCAGCACGATGAACGCCAGGCACAGGTAGTTGGTGAACGGGTGCCCCCAGCTCTGGTAGAACGGCTTGATACCCGCCGCCAGCTTGGCCTTGCGGAACTTCAGGTGGGTGATGCTGATGCTCGCCCAGTTGATCACCAACGCCGATACCGCCAGCGCCATCAGCAGGCCAAACGCCTCACCCGGCATCAGGTAGTTGATCAGCACGCACATGCCCGTGGCGAAGGCCGACACGCCCAGCGCCGTCAGTGGCACGCCGCTGCGGCTGACCTTGAGCAGCTGGCGTGGCGCATCACCCTGGCTGGCCAGGCCGAACAGCATGCGGCTGTTGGCGTACACGCAGCTGTTGTAGACCGACAGCGCGGCAGTCAGCACCACGATGTTGAGGATGGTCGCCACCAGGTCGCTGTCCAGTTCGTGGAAAATCATCACGAACGGGCTGCCGCCCTGCACCACCTTCTGCCACGGGTACAGCGACAGCAGCACTGCCAGCGCACCGATGTAGAAGATCAGGATGCGGTACACCACCTGGTTGGTTGCCTTGGGAATGCTCAGGCGCGGATTGTCCGCTTCGGCGGCAGTGATGCCCACCAGCTCCAGGCCACCAAAGGAGAACATGATCACCGCCAGCGCCATCACCAGGCCAGTGACACCGTTGGGGAAGAACCCACCGTATTGCCACAGGTTGGCCACGCTGGCATCCGGACCGCCGTGGCCACTGGTCAGCAGCCAGGCACCAAAGCCGATCATGCTGACGATGGCCACCACCTTGACCAAGGCGAACCAGAACTCCATCTCACCGTAGACCTTCACCTGGGTCAGGTTGATGAGGTTGATCACCACGAAGAAGATCGCCGCCGTGGCCCAGGTGGGAAACTCCGGCCACCAGTACTGCACATAGATGCCCACCGCCGTCAGCTCGGCCATGCCCACCAGCACATACACCACCCAGTAGTTCCAGCCCGAGACGAAGCCTGCGAACTCGCTCCAGTACTGGTGGGCAAAGTGGCTGAAACTGCCGGCGACCGGCTCTTCGACCACCATTTCACCGAGCTGGCGCATGATGAAGAAAGCCATCAGGCCAGCAATGGCATAGCCCAGCAAAACGGACGGGCCTGCCAGCTGGATGGTCTGGGCGATACCCAGGAACAACCCGGTACCAATGGCACCGCCCAGCGCGATCAGCTGGATATGGCGATTCTTCAGCCCGCGCTGCAAGCGCTCGGGCGTGCTCTGGTCTTGCATGAAGTGTCCTTTAGCTCAGTGAGGCAGTGTTTTTTGTGTTGTTGGCAGCGAAGGATCTAGATCCACCCGCCCCACTGCAAGATGAAAATACCAATGTTGGTGGTGATCGCCGCCATTAGCGTGGTGATTACGATGATCGAGGCCGCCAACTCATGGTTGCCGTTGGCCGCTCGCGCCATGACATAACTGGCCGCCGCCGTCGGGCTGCCAATGTACAGGAACAGGATGCCCAGTTCGGCCCCGCGAAAACCACAGAGCCAGGCCCCGAGGGTGCCGATCAGCGGCAACCAGACCATCTTCACCAGGCTGACATCGATGGCCAGCTTGCCACTGTCGCGCAGCGCCGCCAGCGACAAGGTGCCGCCGATGCAGATCAGCGCCAGCGGCAGGGTCATCTGCGCCAGGTAGTCGCCGGAGGTAAGCAGCCAGTTGGGCAGCGGTACCTGGCCGTAGGCCATCGGCGTGGCGACCAGCACGCTGATGATCAGCGGGTTGCTGAAGATGCTCTTGCAGATGCTCCACGGGTCGGACTTGAGGTCCGGGCTGTACACGGCCAGCACCACAGCGGACAGCGAGTTGTACATGAGGATCACAAGCCCGGCGAGCACCGCGCCCAGGGAGATGCCGTAGTCGCCGTAAAGGCTGGCGGCCAGCGCCAGGCCAATGACCCCGTTGTTGCCGCGAAATGCGCCTTGGGTGTAGATGCCACGGTCAGCCTGCGGGCAGCGCCAGATGGCCATGCCCCAGGCCACGGCAAAGCCCACCAGCGTGGCGACGACGAAGTAGAGGATGACACCGGGTTTGACGGCCGACGCCAGGTCGGCGTGGTAGATGCCAAGGAACAGCAGCGCGGGCATGCAGACGTTGAACACCAGCTGCGAGGCGACCCGGTTGAAATTGTCGTCGATCAGGTGGATGCGTTTGAGCAGCACGCCCATGAACAGCATGGCGAAGACCGGGGCCGTGATGTTCAGCGTCTGGATGAGAAGGGCGAGCATGCGCAAGCGATCCTGAAAGGGTTGCCGTTAGGGGGCTAATGATACGTCAACAGGCCAGGATTTGCGGGGATCAGCTTCAATATAAAGAAATTTCTGTCACTACTGGCCCTATCGCCGGCAAGCCGGCTCCCACAGGTACCCCACTAAACCTGATGACTGTGGAGCACCTGTGGGAGCC
>NZ_JBFPFX010000022.1:0-107692 GCF_047978245.1 Pseudomonas sp. LFS044 | reverse complement strand
GCACCACCTTAACTACTTAACTCATTGAATCTCAAGGAGTTTGTCGTTCCGATGTCGCTGGAAGTGGGGCGCATTATAAGGGGATCTGGAAACGGGTCAAGGGTTAATTTCTGTTATTTGAAATATTCCCGGCGAAGGCCGTATCAAGGCCACCAAGTGCTCGGCACAACACGTTCAGCGCCTAGGAGATCGAGCGCCGCCCGCGCGGCGCATCGCGGCTGAAGCCGCTCCTACATTTGTTGCAACGTGCCATGGCCTGATAGGCCATAGTTGTCAGCCTTGTTGGCACGGCGCGATATTTCGGCTGGCGCTAGCGCCGCCCCGCCTGTCTTCAGCCATGCGCCAAGGGCGAACAACCATGGCCTGACTGGAATGGCACGTTGCAACAAATGTAGGAGCGGCTTTAGCCGCGATGCGCCGCGCGGGCGGCGCTCGATCTCAAGGGCGCTGAAGATCCCAAGGCAAGCGCTTCGCGATGCGCCGCGCCGGCGGCGCCCGATCTCATAACCACTGGAGATCTCAAGGCACACACCTGCCAGCCACCCCACTGTAAAAATGCCAAGCCCCCCTAAGAAGCCACCCTCCCCCGCCGCCCCAGGATCCGAGGCACTCGCCGCGCCACCGCAGGGATTCGCAACATCATCAACAAACCACCAACGCCTGCATAGATAGCCCACTCGCGCAGTTCCGAACGCACGATCCACAAGAAGTGCAGCAACCCCAACCCTAGAATCACATAGACCAGCTTATGCAGCTTTTTCCAACGCGCCCCCAGGCGTCGCTGGCTATAACGATTGGACGTGACCGCCAACGCCAGCAACCCCACGAACCCCAGCGCTCCCACAATAATGTACGGCCGCTTGCGCAGCTCGACCGCAAACTGCCCCCAGTCCAGCCCCAGAATGAAGAACAGGTAGCAAAGGATGTGCAGCACTATATAAGCAAAGCACCACAACCCCAGCTGCCGACGCACCACGACCCAGCCCGACCACCCTGTCAATTTCTGCAGCGGCGTCATGCTCAGGGTGATCAAAAGGAAGATCAACGCACCAAGCCCAAGTCGGTCCATGAGAATTTTCCCAGGATCCGGCCCCAGCAGGTTCATCGCCGCCTCATATAACCACCACAACGGAAACGCACATCCCACGATGAAGATGGCCAGGCGAAACCAGGGGTAACGCATCAGTAGTTTTTCCTCAGGTCGAGGCCGGCATACAGCGAAGCCACTTCATCGGCATAGCCATTGAACATCTGTGTTTGCCGCACATTGGGGCTGAACAAGCCACTGGGCAAGCGACGCTCACGCGCCTGGCTCCAGCGTGGGTGGTCGACTTCAGGGTTCACGTTGGCATAGAAGCCATACTCATCCGGCGCCAGCCCTTCCCAGGTGGTTTGCGGCTGCTCGGCCACCAGGCTGATACGCACGATCGACTTGATGCTCTTGAACCCGTACTTCCACGGCACTACCAAACGCAACGGCGCACCGTTCTGGTTGGGCAGCTCCCGCCCATACATGCCAACCGCAAGGATGGCCAGTGGGTTCATGGCCTCATCCAGCCGCAACCCTTCCTCGTAAGGCCACTTGATCAACGCAAAGCCCGAGCGCTGGCCGGGCATGTGCTGCGGGTCCTGCAGCGTTTCGAAGCGCACGTAACGCGCCTTCGAGGTCGGTTCGACCTGCTTGAGCACCTGGGCCAATGGAAAGCCCAGCCAAGGAATGACCATCGACCAGGCTTCCACGCAGCGCAGCCGGTAGATGCGCTCTTCAAGCGCGTAAGGTTTGACGAAGTCTTCCAACGCATAGCGCCCTGGCTTACCCACCTCACCATCGATAACCACCGACCAGGGCTCGGTCTTCAGGCTACCGCCATTGGCAGCCGGGTCGCCTTTATCCGGCCCGAACTCATAGAAGTTGTTGTAGTGGGTGGCATCCTTGCAAGGTGTGATCGCCTCATCCTTGACCGTTACCGCCTGCCAACGCGTGGCCGCCAGCTTGTCGCTGAACCAGGCCGGCGGGCTGCCCGGCTCGACATCCGCATACCGCGATGCCTCGGCAGCATGTGTTGCGAATGGCACAGCGCCCAAGGCCAGACCGGCGAGAGAGCCACCCAGCAGCGTGCGACGGGAAAGATAGATGCCTTCGGGGGTGATCTCCGATGCCTTGCAGTCGGACGACCGGGGAAGCTTGATGAGCATGGCGGGCTCCATAGCACTGGATAACGGATGTACCAGTAAGACTATGGAGCCGGAGGGTTATTCCACCATTAAATCATTGTCACGCTTTGCGACGGCGACCACGCAGCAGGTACTGGACCGGCCCGGATGCCGCGTAGGCAAGGAAGATCAGCAGCAGAATGCGCGGCGGGTCGCTGAACACCACGGCGAACACCAGGACCACGGCCAGGATCGCGACAAAGGGCACACGCCCCTTGAGATCCAGCTCCTTGAAGCTGTTGTACTTGATGTTGCTGACCATCAGCATGCCGGCCGCAGCAACCAGCAGCGCCACCAGGAACGACAGCTTGGAGCCCTGGATGCCATAGTCGCTGAATGCCCACACAGTGCCTGCGACAACACCAGCAGCAGCCGGGCTGGCCAGGCCGATGAAGTAGCGTTTGTCGGCAGTACCGACCTGCGTGTTGAAGCGCGCCAGGCGCAGCGCTGCGCCGGCCACATAGATGAAGGCGACCATCCAGCCGACCTTGCCCATGTCACCCAGTGCCCAGCCGAAGGCCAGCAAGGCCGGGGCCACGCCAAAGGCGACCATGTCCGACAGCGAGTCGTACTCGGCACCGAAAGCACTTTGCGTATTGGTCATGCGGGCGACACGGCCATCGAGGCCGTCCAATACCATGGCCACGAAGATGGCGATGGCGGCAAAGGCGAAATACTTGCTCGCCTCGCGCGGGTCACCCGCACTCAGCGCACTCTGGGCGCTCATCGAATTGATGATGGAATAGAAGCCGGCAAACAGGTTGGCGGTGGTAAACAGGTTGGGCAACAGGTAGATGCCGCGATGGCGCACCTTGCGCCCTTCGGCGTCATGCCCTTCTTCAACGTGCTCATCGACAGGTAGCAGGCTTTCGGCGTCGGAGGGCTTGTTCGGCTCTTCGGGACGTTCGCTCATGGAGGGTACCTTGCAACAGGATGGAAAATGTTCGACACGGGCCCGCGAAACAGGTTCTGACGGCAGGCCACTGGTCTGCTTTATACCAGATGCTGAACGCCAGAACGAAAAAACGCGGCCGAAGCCGCGTTTTTCATCTATCGATAAGACTCAGTTCTTGGTCTTGTCGACGATTTTGTTAGCCGAGATCCACGGCATCATCGAACGCAGTTGCTCGCCGATGACTTCGATGCCGTGAGCGGCGTTGTTGCGACGCTTGGCGGTCATCGATGGGTAGTTGGTAGCGCCTTCGGAGATGAACATCTTCGCGTATTCGCCGTCCTGGATGCGCTTCAGAGCGTTGCGCATGGCCTTGCGGGATTCTTCGTTGATGACTTCCGGGCCAGTGACGTACTCACCGTATTCGGCGTTGTTGGAGATCGAGTAGTTCATGTTGGCGATGCCGCCTTCGTACATGAGGTCAACGATCAGCTTCAGTTCGTGCAGGCACTCGAAGTAGGCCATTTCTGGCGCGTAGCCAGCTTCAACCAGGGTTTCGAAACCGGCTTTGACCAGCTCGACGGTACCGCCGCACAGAACAGCCTGCTCACCGAACAGGTCGGTTTCGGTCTCGTCCTTGAAGGTGGTTTCGATGATGCCGGTACGGCCGCCACCAACGCCCGAAGCGTAGGACAGGGCGACGTTCTTGGCGTTGCCCGAGGCGTCCTGGTAGATCGCGATCAGGTCAGGGATACCGCCGCCCTTGACGAACTCGGAACGCACGGTGTGGCCCGGGGCTTTCGGCGCGATCATGATCACGTCGAGGTCGGCACGAGGAACAACCTGGTTGTAGTGGATCGAGAAGCCGTGGGAGAAGGCCAGGGTAGCGCCCTTCTTGATGTTCGGCTCGATCTCGTTCTTGTACAGCGCGCCCTGGAACTCGTCCGGGGTCAGGATCATGACCAGGTCGGCCGCAGCGACAGCGGTAGCAACGTCGGCAACTTTCAGGCCGTGGGCTTCTGCCTTGGCAACGGTGGCCGAACCTTTACGCAGACCGACGGTAACGTCTACACCGGAGTCTTTCAGGTTGCACGCTTGGGCGTGGCCCTGGGAACCGTAACCGATGATGGCGACTTTCTTACCCTGGATGATGGAAAGGTCGCAGTCTTTATCGTAGAAAACTTTCATGAAAATACCCCTGGTTATATCTCGGCCCCTGCGGAGCCATCGCTAATTTTTGAATTTAGATGCTGAGCACTTTGTCGCCACGGGCAATGCCGGTGACGCCACTGCGCACGGTTTCGAGAATCGATGCAGTGCCGATGGCCTGGATGAAGCTGTCCAGTTTGTCGCTGGTACCGCTCAGCTGTACGGTGTACACGCTGGCGGTCACATCGACGATCTGGCCACGGAAGATATCCGTGGTGCGCTTGATCTCGGCACGCTGGGCACCGGTGGCCTTGACCTTGACCAGCATCAGCTCACGCTCGATGTGAGCGCTTTCCGACAGGTCGACAAGCTTGACCACTTCGACCAGCTTGTTCAGGTTCTTGGTGATCTGTTCGATCACTTCGTCATGGCCAACGGTGGTCAGCGTCAGACGCGACAGGGTCGGGTCTTCGGTCGGCGCCACGGTCAGGCTTTCAATGTTGTAGTTGCGCTGGGAGAACAGGCCGACCACACGGGACAGAGCACCGGGTTCGTTTTCCAGCAGCAGGGAAATGATGTGCCGCATATCAGGTACGCTCCGTCTTGCTCAGCCACATGTCACGCATCGAGCCATCCTTGATCTGCATCGGATAGACGTGCTCGGTACGGTCGACCGCGATGTCGATGAACACCAGGCGGTCTTTCATCGCGAAGGCTTCTTCCAGCTTCGGCTTGAGGTCTTTCAGGCTGGTGATGCGGATACCCACATGACCATAGGCCTCGGCCAGCTTGATGAAGTCCGGCAGCGACTCGACGTAGGAGTGCGAGTGACGACCGTTGTAGGCCATGTCCTGCCACTGACGGACCATGCCCAGCACACCGTTGTTCAGGTTGACGATCTTCACCGGCAGGCCGTACTGCATGCAGGTGGACAGCTCCTGAATGTTCATCTGGATGCTGCCTTCGCCAGTGACGCAGGCCACGTCCTGATCCGGGAAGTTGAGCTTGACGCCCATGGCCGCCGGGAAGCCGAAGCCCATGGTGCCCAGGCCACCGGAGT
This sequence comes from Pseudomonas sp. LFS044, assembly GCF_047978245.1. Taxonomy (NCBI): domain Bacteria; kingdom Pseudomonadati; phylum Pseudomonadota; class Gammaproteobacteria; order Pseudomonadales; family Pseudomonadaceae; genus Pseudomonas; species Pseudomonas sp. LFS044. Next base: position 102,377 of record NZ_JBFPFX010000022.1, on the reverse strand, counting down.
TGATCCAGCGGTTCGGCTTGTTGAAGCGGTAGTACTGCGCAGCGAACATCTGGTGCTGACCCACGTCAGAGGTGACGAAGGCATCGCCATGGGTCACTTCGCAGAGGGTCTCGATTACGGTTTGCGGCTTGATGACGCTGCCGTCGCCCTTGTTGTAAGGGAACAGGTCGCCGTCACCACGCCACTCGTCGATCTGCTTCCACCAGGCCTCGGTCGCAGCCTTGTCTGGCTGCTCGCCGATTTCCTTGAGGATGCCGAGCATTTCGGTCAACACGCTGTCGACCGGGCCAACGATCGGCACGTCGGCCTTGATCATCTTGGAGATCGACGCCGGGTCGATGTCGATGTGGATGATCTTGGCGTTCGGGCAGAACTTGGCCGGGCCGTTGACCACGCGGTCATCGAAGCGCGCACCCACCGCGAAAATCACGTCGGCATTGTGCATTGCCATGTTGGCGGTGTAGCTGCCGTGCATGCCGAGCATGCCGAGGAACTGGCGGTCGGTACCCGGGAAGCCGCCAAGGCCCATCAGGGTATTGGTGACTGGCAGGTTCAGCGACTTGGCGATTTCGGTCAGGGCTTGCGAGCCACCGCCGAGGATGACGCCGCCACCGGCATAAACGATCGGGCGCTTGGCAGCCAGCAGCATCTCGGCGGCCTTGCGGATCTGGCCGGAATGGCCACGAACCGCCGGGCTGTAGGAGCGCAGCTTGACCTTCTTCGGGTAGACGTATTCGAACTTCTCGGCCGGGTTGGTCATATCTTTTGGAATGTCGACCACGACCGGGCCTGGACGGCCGGATTGCGCCAGGTAGAAGGCTTTTTTCAGAACTTCAGGGATCTCGGTGGCATTCTTGATCATGAAGCTGTGCTTCACGATCGGCCGCGAGATACCGATCATGTCGGTTTCCTGGAAGGCATCGGTACCCACCATGGTGCTAGGCACCTGGCCGGACAGGATGACCATCGGAATCGAGTCCATGTAGGCAGTGGCAATACCGGTGATGGCATTGGTTGCGCCCGGGCCGGAGGTTACCAGCACCACACCGGCCTTGCCGGTGGCGCGGGCGTAGCCGTCCGCCATATGGGTTGCGGCCTGTTCGTGACGAACCAGGATGTGCTCGACTTCCGGTTCCTTGAACAGGGCGTCGTAAACATGCAGGAGAGCACCACCAGGGTACCCGTAGATGTGCTTAACGCCTTCGTCACGCAAGAAGCGGACGACCATCTCAGCGCCAGATAAAAGCTCCACGTTGTTCACCTCTAAAACGCCAGAATACCGTCCCTAGTGGACGGGTCTTAATAGGTTTACTGCCAAGCAGAGCATGAGCGAAAACGTCAGCACTGACTGAGCAAGTATTGGGAGCGCCCCAGAGTGTTGCGGGGTTTTCCCACCCAGCGCGAGGTAACGCGTTGCGGGGTGTAACAGGTCGGCGCGGGTGTGCACCTCATGATCTGCTTAGCGGGTCTGCTTCTGGCAGTCCCTCTACAGCGGAATCTGGATTCTTGTGATTTGGCGGCTACAAGTCAAGAAAAATTATTGCCAATTTTTCCTCAAGATGAATTTCTGCCACCACTAAAAACCGAGTCAGCAGCAGAATAAATAAGATTTCCACAAAAAAGGGCCACAATCTGCGGCCCTTCATGGAAAAAGAGAAGAAATCAGGCGCAAGCTTCGATCAATTTATCGAACTCTGCTAGCAGGCGGCGTAACTCCCGGCTCTGCTCCGGCCGGTCGACGAACACCGACTCGGCCATCACCAGAATGCCCGAGGCATTGGGCAGTGGATGACCGAGCTCGATGATGATTTTCATGCGCGGCAGGAAGATCCACTGCAGCCACTGCTCGAAGTTCATGGTATCGACGGCAAATGGCACTGTGCTCTCCAGCGCCTCATCGCTGGGCGGCTCGTCCTGCCACCAGCCTTGCACGATCAACTCACGCTCGATCAGCAGCAGGTGGTCGGCGATGTCCAGGATACGTTGCTCGACCATTACGAATTGACCCGTGCTTTTTGCCGAGCAAGGGCAGCGCCAGCGCTGTCACCCTGCTTTTCGCGGGCCTGGGCGATGGTGTTCCACAGTTCGGCCTGCAGGTTCGGGCGACCGTTGGCGTAAGTGAGCGCGCGGCGGGCCAGCTGTTCGGCTTGCGGAGCATCGCCCTGCGACAGGCGCACCTGGGCCAGGCGGAACAGCACCTGCGGCTCGCGCGGGGCGATGCGCTGGGCGCGCTCCAGGCTGGAGGCGGCACCGTTGAAATCACCGCTGCCCTGCTGCGACTGGGCAGTGGTCAGCAGCGCCAGCACTGGGCCATCGAGCTGCTCGTCTGCCGACAGGCCACCGGAGGCCGCACCGCTGCGTGGGATGCCGGTTGGCGCGCTGGTTGCGGCCGGGGTGCTGGTCATCGAGGCGATGTCGAAAGGTTCGTCGGCGATCGGGTTCGGGTTGGTCGTCATCGGCGCCGATGTAGCCGGCCCGGTGCTGATCGGCGCAGTACTGATCGGCGCCACGCCGTTACCCGCCGGGAACGTCTGAATGCCCGTGGCGCCGGCGCCTTGCGGAATCATCACGGTCACGCCGGAGTCTTCGGGCAGCGACTGTGCCTGCGTAGTGCCGTTGTTCATGCCGGCCGCCGAGCGGTTGGCGGTCATGCGCTCGCTGTTGGACACACGCGTGCTCGAATCCACCACCGGGATGTTGCCACGCTGAACGCTGGAGCAACCCTGGAGCACAACCAGTGCCGTCACGGCAGGAAACAACCACTTATTCACTTCACACCTCATCAATGCTGCCAGGGCTTAATTCATCCAGCCTTTGACCCAGTCCATGACCGATTCTGCCGGATTTTGCTCGCCGCCACAGGTTGCGCCGGCGGGCGGTTCGCTCCCGCGAATATACGGCATCTGCACAGCGCCTGGACAACTTCCGTCGGAACCTTGCCCGCTGTAGGGGTCGATCCAGGCCTGCACCACGTTGTCCGGCTGAGGCATGTCCAGCGGCAGCGGGTCGGCCTTCTTCATGAAGCTGGTCCACACCTGCAAGGCGCCGGTGGCACCGGTAAACGGCGTTTTGCCGTTATCGTCGCGGCCCATCCACACGACGGCCAGCAGGTCCTGGCTGAAGCCGGAGAACCAGCTGTCACGCGAGTCGTTGCTGGTACCGGTCTTGCCTGCCAGGGTCAGCGAGTTGGGCAGCACGTTGTACACGGAACGGCCAGTACCTTCGCGCATCACCCGCTGCATGGCGTTCTGCACCAGGTAGATGGAACCTGGGTCGAAGGTTTGCTGGATCTGGAACGGGTAACGCTTGAGCGGCTCGCCTTCGGCCGTAAGCACACTGCGGATACCGCGCATCGGCGTGTTGAAGCCACCGTTGGCAATGGTCTGGTACATGGTCGCGACCTGCATCGGCGACATGCCACCTGCCCCCAACAGCATCGCCGGGAAGGCCGGCCAGTCGACGCTCACACCCAGCCGACCGATGGTCTTGATCACGTTGGGCACGCCGACTTCCAGGCCGATCTTGGCGGTCGAAAGGTTGTAGGAGTTGGCCAGGCCCTGGTAGAGATAAATGGTGCCATGAGGCCGACGGTCGTAGTTTTGCGGGCGCCAGACTTGACCATTGGCACCTTTGACCGAGAACGCCTCATCCTGCACCCGGCTGGTCAGGGTGTACTTGCTCGGCTGCTCCAGCGCAGTCAGGTACACCGCCGGCTTCACCAGCGAGCCAATGGGCCGCACGGCGTCGATGGCACGGTTGAAGCCGGCGAAACCGGACTGACGGCTACCGATCAGCGCCTGCACCTCACCGGTTTCCGGGTTGGTCACGACCATTGCCGATTCGACTTCATCAGCCCCTTTGCGCCCAGACAGGCGCTTGAAGGTCTCATTCATCGATGTTTCGGCCTTCATCTGCAGGATCGGGTCGAAACTGGTGAAGATGCGCAGGCCTTCTTCGGTCAAGTCTTCATCACGGTAGTCCTGGCGCAGCTGACGCTTGACCAGGTCGAGGAAGGCCGGGAACGAACTGTCGGCCAGGCTGCCGCGCTTGGTCACGCCCAGCGGCATCTTCTTCGCCGCATCGACAGCTTCCTGGCTGGCAACGCCCTGCTCTGCCACCAGGTCGAGGACCAGGTTACGCCGCGCCAGCGCGCGCTCGGGGTAGCGCCGCGGGTTGTAATAGGACGGCCCCTTGACCATGCCCACCAGCAAGGCGATCTGGTGCAGCTTGAGCTCCGACAGCGGCTGGCTGAAGAAGAACTGGCTGGCCAGACCGAAGCCATGCACGGCGCGCTGGCCATCCTGGCCGACGAAGACCTCGTTGAGGTACGCCTCGAGGATTTCGCGCTTGTCGTAGTGCATTTCCAGCAGCACGGCCATCATCGCTTCGGTCAGCTTGCGGCTGAGGCTGCGCTCGCTGGTCAGGTAGAAGTTTTTCACCAGCTGCTGAGTCAGGGTACTGCCGCCCTGGCGCATGGAACCGGCCGATGTGTTCACCCACACCGCGCGGGCGATGGACTTGGGCGACACTCCGAAGTGGCTGTAGAAGTCACGGTCTTCCGTGGCCACAAGGGTTTCGAGCAGGTACGGCGGTACCTGGTCGATCTTGATCAGAATGCGGTCCTCGAGGTTTTTCGGGTAGATACCGCCGATCATCAACGGTTCGAGGCGCACCACATCGAGCTTGCCGTTGCTGGCACCCGAAAGCCCTGCAACATAATCGCCGGAGAAGCGCACACGCACGAACTGCGCAGGCTCCATGCCCTCGTAGAACTGGAAGCCGCGGGTATTCAGGTCGACGGTATTGCCGTTGACAGCTGCCGCGCCAGGGCCATTGGCCGCGCTTTCACGCCGGTAGCCGAGCGCGTCGAGCTCGGTGAGGAAGTCGTTCTTGCTCAGTTTCTGGCCGACGAACAGCTCCAGCGGCCGGGCGTACACCTTGGCCGGGATGGTCCAGCGCTTGCCGGAGAACTTCTCCTGCACGACGGCATCGAGGTAAACCGCGAAGCCGGCGACGATCACCAGGCCGACCAGGCTGAGCTTCAAAGCCCAGCCCAGCCAGGCGCGCGAGCGGCCGGTCGGGCGTTTCTGAGGGGTACGGGAATTTCGGGTTCGAGTCATGGCGGCGGATTATACGCACTTTGTAAAGGCTGGGCAGGCGCCCTCTGGCGGTATGCAGGGGCGGCACCATTGACCATAATGGCGCCTTCGAATTCCCTGCCCCCGGAAGGATTTCCCGTGAGCCAAGCCTTGATCAACGCATTGCAGAACCCTGCCCTCTACCCTCACCCCGTGAAAGGCTTCGAGCTGATCGAGACGCACATCTCTTGGGTTCTGCTGACCGGCGAGTATGCCTATAAGATCAAGAAGCCGATGAATTTCGGTTTTCTCGACTTCACCGAGCTGGGCCAGCGCGAGCATTTCTGTAACGAAGAACTGCGCCTGAACCAGCGCCTGACCGAAGGCCTGTACCTTGAAGTGCTGCCGATCACCGGCAGCGCCGAAGCGCCGCAGATCGCCGGTGAAGGTGCGGCAATCGAATACGCACTGAAGATGCGCCAGTTCCCTCAGGGGCAGATGCTCACCACCCTGCAGGCCAACGGCGAGCTGGATGCTGGCCACATCGACCAGATGGCGCGGCAGATCGCCGAGTTCCACCTGCAAACCCCCAAGGTGCCCGCCGAGCAACCGTTTGGTTCGCCGGAAAGCGTCATGGCGCCGGTTGAGCAGAATTTCGAGCAGATCCGCCCGTTCTTGAGCGACAAGGCCGACCTGCAGCAACTGGACAACCTGCAGGCCTGGGCACGCAGCAGTTTCGAGCGCCTCGAGGGCCTGTTCGCCGCGCGCAAGGCCAATGGGTTCACCCGCGAATGCCATGGCGACATTCATTTGGGCAACGCCACCGTGATCGACGGCAAGGTCGTGATCTTCGATTGCATCGAGTTCAACGAGCCGTTCCGCAAGACCGATGTATGGGCTGACACCGCTTTCCTCGCCATGGACTTGGAAGACCGCGGCCTGAAGTGCCTGGCGCGCCGCTTCGTCAGCCAGTACCTGGAACTGACCGGCGACTACGAAGGGCTGGAAGTACTCAACTTCTATAAAGCCTACCGCGCCCTGGTCCGCGCCAAGATCGCCCTGTTCAGCATGCCGGCCAATGCCGACGGCGTGCAACGCGCCACCAGCCTGCGCACCTACCGCAATTACGCCAACCTGGCCGAAAGCTACAGCGCCATCCCGTCGCGCCTGCTGGCCATCACCCATGGTGTGTCGGCGGTGGGCAAGAGCCACGTGGCCATGCGCCTGGTCGAAGCTTTGGGCGCCGTACGTGTACGGTCGGACGTGGAGCGCAAGCGCCTGTTCGGTGAGCAGCAGCAAGCAGAAGCCGGACAGCTGCAAACCGGCATCTACGACCAGGACGCCAGCGCCGCCACCTATCAACGCCTGCAGCAGCTGGCGGCAACCATCCTGCGCGCCGGCTTCCCGGTGGTGCTGGATGCCACTTACCTCAAGCAGGCACAACGCCAAGCCGCCGCAGAGGTTGCCAGCAGCACCGGCGTGCCGCTGCTGATCCTCGATTGCCAGGCGCCGGAGGCGGTGATCGCCAGCTGGCTGGCACAGCGCCAGGCACAAAATACCGACCCATCGGACGCCACCCTGGAAGTGGTCAAGGCCCAGCAGGCCAGCCGTGAGCCGCTTGATGAAGTGGAACTGCAGCAGAGCACGCGCGTGGATACCCAGGATGCCAGCAGCATGAACCAGGTGATCGACCAGATCCGTCAGCGCTTGCCGGGCCTGTAAGCGCACTGCATGTTCGGGCCGGCGACTGGCCGGCCCGAACAGCTGATCCCTCCGCAAACAGGGCATCTCGTCGCCCCCAATGGCAAAAGGCCGCGCATTTTCCAACCCCCGCTACACTCCTTTCTGACCTGCTCGCGATTTATCCCCCAAGACACGTTCAGCCATCGCAAGGAGGCTCGATGAACGATGAATTGCAGCATCTGAAGAATCTTGGCAAGACCTCCGCGCAGTGGTTGCATGCGGCCGGTATCCACAGTGCATCGGATTTGCGTCGGCTCGGCGCGGTCGGTGCCTACCAGGCCGTCAAAACGCGAGGATTCCGGGCGTCGAAGGTGTTGCTGTACGCCATTGAAGGCGCGCTGTTGGACATGCACTGGAACGATTTGCCGGCCGAACGCAAGGAGGCGCTCAACCAACAACTCGACGCGAAATGCGCTACGGCAAAAAAAATATGAAATAAACACGGGAAGGGGATTGACGTCGAAATGAGAATCGTTATGATTATCACAACTGGTCGCGAGACTGGTTGGGTAAACTGAAAGCCCCTGGTTCGGGCTCTCAGATTATCTCCTCATCAGGCTAATCACGGTTATTGACCCGGCTTTTTGCCGGGTCTTTTTTTTGCGCGAAAAATGCGTTGTGGCTGCCGGGGTTCGTCATGACGTTTGGGGCGCCCTTGAGATCGAGCGCCGCCCGCGCGGCGCATCGCGGGCAAGCCCGCTCCTACATTCGTTGCAACGTGCCGTTTCAGTGAGGCCATGGTTGTCAGCCTTGGCGCACGACTAAAGGCTTGCGGGGCGGCCTTAGCGCCAGCCGATCTTTTTCGTCGTACTGACAAGGCTGACAACTATGGCCTCACAGGCCATGGCACGTTGCAACAAATGTAGGAGCGGGCTTGCCCGCGATGCGCCGCGCGGGCGGCGCTCGGTCTCAAGGGCGCCCTAACCTCTATGGCGAGCACCCGGTAACCCTCACCCAATCAACAGACAGACACATCCCCCAGCCTTCCATTCACCTACGCAGCTGAGCGCAATAATCCTGCGTCGGCATCGCCGCCGTGTACCACACATAATCCGCCATCCCCGCCTCGACCTCCTCCCCCACCTCGGCCAACAGCAGCACTTTGCTTTCCCCTTTCGCGCCCAGGTCGGCCAGATGCAACGGCACACCCAAATCCTTGCGGGCGTGATACGCCCCGGTAAGCAACAACGCCGGCTCCGGCGCGGCCAGCAGCCGCTCGGCGATACGCCGGTCACGCTGTTGCTGCACGGCCAACATCGCCGGCAACTGGCTTTCGGGCAGTAAATTGCAGTGCCCTGCCCTGACCTGCTCGAGCAACGCCGCCTTCACCGTGGGGGCGTTGGACTGCGCGCCTTGCAAGGCGGTCGGCTGGCGATAGGCTTGGCGCATCTCGCCGAGTGACAAATTGGCCGCCAGAAGCGGTACATGGCTGCTTAACGCCTCACGCACGATTGGCCCGTATAGCTGCCAGTCCCACCCCTCCTGCCAGCCCAGCGCCTTGGGCAGGTCATTCGGTAGTTGTGCCAAGTCTTCGACGGCATCCACCCGTGCCTGCTGCTCCGGTTGCAGCATCTCCAGCAGCAGGCTGCCCTGCGTACGCTGGGCCTGCAGTGCCCGCATCAGCCACAGTTGCAAAGCGTGATGATCGGGGTTGTCGTGTTTTTCCCCCACCAGCACGCGCGGCACCGCCGCCAATTGCCGCACCAGCTGTGCGGGGGTAATCACCTGGCCGCTGGCCAGATCGTGGATTTGCCCCAGGGCCGCGTCGTCACGCCCTTCGCTGCTCTGCCAGGCGGGCAACGCCGGCAGGCTGGCCTGACAGCCCCCCAGCACCAATACCAGGCACAGCGACAAACCCGACAGTAATGGACGCCGCATCGGCAATGCCTCCTAACGCGTGATGATCAGCGGGTGGCCGCGCTCCGGGTGGGCCTGTACCAGCACGTCAATGCCAAATACCGCCTTCAACGCTTCGGGCGTCAGCACCTGCTCGGGTACTGCGACGGCATGACAACGGCCCTGTTCGAGCAGCAGGATACGATCACAGTAGCGCGCCGCCAGGTTCAGGTCATGCAGGATCACCAAAACGGCGGCGCCGCGATCGGCAAAACTGCGTACAGCCTGCAAGGTGGTGTGCTGGTGCAATGGGTCGAGCATTGAGGTCGGCTCGTCAAGCAGCAGGGTGGTGCCCTCCTCGCCCGGCCATAGCTGGGCCAGTACGCGCGCCAGGTGCACACGCTGCCGCTCACCACCCGACAACGCCAGGTAACTGCGGCCCAGCAAGTGCCAGGCATCGGCGGCACGTAGCGCTTCCTCGACGATCTGGGCATCACGCAGCTGGCCACTGTCATGGGGCATGCGCCCCATGCCCACCACTTCTTCGACCTTGAACGAAAACCCCAGGCTGGACACCTGCGGCAACACCGCCAGCCGCCTGGCCCGCTCCTGCCCGGCCCAGTTGGCCAAAGGCCGGCCTTGCAAGGTGACGCGCCCGTGGCCAGGCAGCAGTTCGCCACACAGCACGCCCAGCAGGCTGCTCTTGCCGGCGCCATTGGGGCCGAGCACGCCCAGCACCTGCCCCGGCTGCAGCTGCAGGTGGATGTCATGCAGTACTTCATTGCTCCCGCGCCGCAGGTGCAGGCCTTCGACTTGCAACATCAGTTGCGCCCCCGAATCAGCAGAACCAGGAAAAACGGTGCACCGATAAACGCCGTGACGATACCGATCGGCAGTTCGGCAGGTGCCAGCGCCAAGCGCGCCACCAGGTCGGCCAGCAGCATCAGCACGCCACCGGCCAGCAACGATGCAGGCAGTACTACGCGATGGTCCGGCCCGGCCAGCAAACGCACCAAGTGCGGCACCACCAGGCCGATGAAGCCGATCAGCCCCGCCGCCGCTACTGCCGCCCCCACCCCTAGCGCGGTGCAGAACACCAGTTCGCGCTTGAGCCGCTCCACTTCGATGCCCAGGTGCCGCGCCTCGGACTCGCCCAGCAGCAAGGCATTCAGCGCCCGTGCCCGGCGCGGCAGCCACAGCGCCACGCCCGCGGCCACCAGCAACAGCGGCCATAACCGGTCGTAGCTGGCACCATTGAGGCTGCCCAGGTTCCAGAAGGTCAGTGTGCGCAATGTGGCGTCATCCGCCAGATAGGAAAACAGGCCCACCGCCGCGCCGCCCAGCGCGGTCATCGCCACCCCGGCCAGCAACATGGTGGCAACGTTGGTCTGCCCGTCGCGACGGCCCAGGCGATAGACCAACGCGGTCACGCCAAGCCCACCGACAAAGGCACACAGCGACAACAGGTAAGGCGCAAGCGCTTCCGGCATGCCGCCGAACCAACCGCCGCCAACAATCGCCACCGCCGCGCCCATCGCCGCCCCGGCGGAAACCCCAACCAGCCCGGGGTCGGCCAGCGGGTTGCGAAACAGCCCCTGCATGGCCACCCCGGACAGCGCCAGCACCGCGCCAACCGCCAGCCCCAGCAATGTACGGGGCAGGCGAATCTGGCCGAGGATCATTTCCGCCTGCTGCAGGCCGTCGCCCGCGATGGGCAGCCCCAGCAACCGCAGGCCAGCGCGCAAGGTATCGAACAGGGGCAGGCTGACCGGGCCCAGGGCAAGTGATAGCCAGACCGCCAAGAGGCACAGCAGGCTCAGGCAGATGATCAGCGTACGCGGTTGAACTCGCTGCTTCATTGGGTGAGGCTGACCTTTGCCGTTGGGTAGAAGGCCGCCGCCAAATCCTGCAGCGCCATCGGCAAGCGAGGGCCCAGGCCACCGACCAGCAGCGTCGGGTCAAGTGACACCAGGCGTTTATCATGGGCCGCACGGGAGGCAGCCAAGGCCGGGTTTTCCTTGAGCAAAGCCTGCAACGCCTGGTCGCCGACCAGAGCACGGTCAGAGAACACCACCACATCCGGGTCCAGCGCGGCCAATGCCTCATTGGAGAAATTCTTGTAGCCCTGGTGCTCGGCCAAATTGCGCGCCCCGGCCTGGCGCAGCAGCCAGTCACCCGCAGTGCCCTGCCCGGCAATCAGCGGTTTGGCCCCAGCATGGCCCACCAGCAAAAGCACGCCCGGCGCTTTGTGGCTCGCCTGGGCCTGCTTGACCTGCACCTGCAATGCCTCAAGCTGCTGGTGATAACCCGCAGCGAGTTGCGCAGCCTTCTGTTCGGCACCCAGCAGCGTCCCCAGCTGTTTGAGGTTGGCATCGACGGCCGCGAGATCAGCCTTGCTGGACAGCAATTCCACGCGAACACCGGCTTTGCGGATCTGTGCCAGCACCGGGGGCGGGCCCATTTCTTCGGTGCCTACCAGCAAATCCGGGCGCAGGCTGAGAATGCCCTCGGACGACAATTGGCGCTGATAACCGATGCTTGGCAGCGCCTTCAACGACTCAGGGTGCTGGCTGGTGGTATCCACCCCCACCAGGCGCGGCTCGCCGCCCAGCGCACTGATCCACTCGCTCAAGGCGCCGCCAGCGCTGACCCAACGCTGCGGCAGGTCAGCGGCCAGGGCCTGGGTGGAAGCAACAAGCGCTGCGCACAAGGCGAGCAAGGCAGCAGGACGACGCATCATCGGATTCCTTCTGGAGGCGAGCCACACGCCTTGTGGCGAACGGCGGAACTGCGCACCATAGACAGCCGGGCGCAGCAAATGCAGGCAATTTGATAATTATTCGCATTGACGCGTCAAGCCATCACTTTGTTTCGAGAGTCGTCCCTGCAATGCACTTTCTTTGTATTTCTTCGGCACTGGCCGAAGGCCACAGCCGCGCCTTCAGCGTAGCTGGCAGCGAACTGTTCGGCGTGCGTCGCCAGGGCCAGGTGCACCTATACCGCAACCGCTGCCCGCACCGGGGTATCCCGTTGAACTGGCAGGGGGACGCGTTTCTCGACGACAGCGCCAGCCTGATCCACTGCGCCCATCACGGCGCATTGTTCCTGATCGAAAGCGGCGAATGCGTGGCCGGCCCGTGCGAAGGGGAAGCGTTGCAGGCCCTGGACTGCCTGGAAGACAGCCAGGGCATCTGGCTCAAGGGGTGAGCAGCACCGGTAGCGGGCGGTCGATGACGATGTGCTCGGCGTCCAGCCGCGCGCCGTAGGCCAACACCTCTACCCCATCCGCCACTGCGGCGCGCAGTGCTTTGGCATAAGCTGCATCAATTTCCTCCGCGGGCCGTACCGCCTCGATACCGGTGAGGTTGACGCAGTACAGCTGCACAGCGCGAATACCTTGCCGGGCCAGCGCTGCCAGCTCGCGCAGGTGTTTGGAACCGCGCTGGGTGACAGCATCCGGGAAGGCCGCCACGGCCGTATCCGGGTAGCCCAGGGTCACGCTTTTCACCTCGACGTAGGCCGGCCCGTCTGCAAATTCCAGGCGAAAGTCGATGCGGCTACCTTCTTCGCCGTAGGCCACTTCACGCTTGAGCGCGGTGAAGCCCGCCAGCTCGCGGATCACCCCGGCGCGCAGCGCTTCTTCGACCAACGCGTTGGCCCGGCCGGTGTTGATGCACGCCAGCCGGCCCTGGGGCGTTTCACTGATTTCCCAGGTGCCGGGCAGCTTGCGCTTGGGGTCGTTGGACCGGCTGAACCATACCTGCCCACCTTCGCGCATGCAGTTGAGCATGGAGCCGGTGTTGGGGCAGTGGATGGTCAGCTGCTCGCCGCTGGACAGTTCGATATCGGCCAGAAACCGCTTGTAGCGGCGCAGCAGGCGCCCCTGTTCGAGTAAAGGAAAGAACATCATCTAGGCCTTCCAGCTCCGCAGACCACGGGCGATGCGCTGCACCGCTTCCTCCAGGCGCGGCAGGCTCTGGGTGTAGGCAAAGCGCACATGATGGCCGGCCAGGTGGCGGCCGAAGTCCAGGCCAGGCGTGAAGGCCAGGTGTTCGGTTTCCAGAAAGTGCCGGCAGAACGCGAAGGCATCGCCGCCGAAGGCGCTGATGTCGGCATATAGATAGAACGCGCCCTGCGGCTCGACGGCAATACGGAAACCCAGTTCGCGCAGGGCGGGAAGCAGGTAGTCTCGGCGGCGGGCAAACTCGGCCCGGCGCGCTTCGAAAATCGCCAGGGTTTCTGGCTGGAAACACGCCAGGGCCGCGTACTGGGCCATGCTCGGTGCACTGATATAGAGGTTTTGCGCGAGCTTTTCCAAGTCGGCTACGGCATCAGGCGGGGCGACCAGCCAGCCCAGGCGCCAGCCGGTCATGCCGAAATACTTGGAAAAACTATTAAGGACGAAGGCCGAATCGTCCACCTCGAGGACGCTTGGCGCATCCATGCCGTAGGTCAGCCCGTGGTAGATCTCGTCTACCACCAAGTGGCCGTTGTGCGCACGGGTAGCCTTGGACAGGCTGGCCAGTTCGTCACGGTCGAGCACTGTGCCGGTCGGGTTGGCAGGCGACGCGACCAAGGCACCTACGGTGTCCTGGTCCCAGTGACGGTCAACCAGGTCGGCGGTCAGCTGGTAGTTCACTTCAGGGCCCACCGGTACCAGCTGCGCACCGCCCTCGACCAGGCGCAGGAAGTGGCGGTTGCACGGGTAACCCGGGTCTGCCAACAGCCAGTGCTTGCCTGGGTCGACCAGCAGGCTGCTGGCCAGCAGCAGTGCACCAGAGCCGCCCGGGGTGATCAGGATACGTTCAGGGTCGACCGTCACGCCATACCGCTGGCCATAGAAGCCGGCGATTGCCTCGCGCAAGGCCGGCAGGCCCCGTGCGGCGGTGTAACGGGTATGTCCGGCAGCCAACGCGGCTTGGCCGGCCTCGACGATTGGTGCGGCGGTGGTGAAGTCCGGCTCGCCGATTTCCAGGTGGATCACGTCGTGGCCGGCCGCCTGCAGCTCGTTGGCCCGTGCCAGCAACGCCATGACGTGAAAGGGTTCGATGGCGCGGCTGCGCGCACTGTAGGGGTGGGCCATGACCTTCTCTCAATTGGGTCTAAACTGGTGATTCTACCTTCGCACGGCACCGAACGTACGCCGCATGGCGCTGTCAACACGTAGGATCGGGCGGGCTAGCGCACCCCCGATCTATCTGGTAAGTTCGGCGGCTCGCAGTCGCAGGGCCGGCGGGTGCCGGAGATGGAGCATCCTGCGCATTGGATCAGATGAGTAAGAGGCGGTCTATTCATGTCCACCGTAGAAAAGCAGAAAACCAATCAGACCATGTACGGTGTAGAGCCCTATAAAGAGACCAAGGGCGAAGAGTACATGGGCGAGCCCATGCGCAAGCATTTCATCAAGCTTCTGGGGGCCTGGAAGCTCGAGCTGATGACGAGCGTGGACCAGACCGTAACGCATATGAAGGACGAAGCGGCCAACTTCCCCGACCCGGCTGACCGCGCCAGCCAGGAAGAGGAATTCGCCCTCGAGCTGCGCAACCGCGATCGCGAGCGCAAGCTGATCAAGAAAATCGACAAGACCCTGCAGAAGATCCAGGACGAAGAGTACGGCTGGTGCGATTCCTGTGGCATCGAGATCGGCCTGCGTCGCCTGGAAGCACGCCCCACCGCGGACCTGTGCTTCGACTGCAAGGAAATCGCCGAGAAAAAGGAAAAGACAGTCGGCAAAGGCTGATCCTTCTCTCCTCCGAACGGGGCGCATCATGCGCCCCGTTTCATTTTCAGACACACCACTGCCCATGAACGACTCGCGCTACATCGGACGCTTCGCCCCCACCCCCAGCGGTTTCCTGCACTTCGGCTCGCTGGTCGCCGCCCTCGCCTCCTGGCTCGACGCCCGCGCGGTCAATGGCCGCTGGTTGCTGCGCATGGAAGACACCGACCCGCCCCGGGAAATGCCCGGTGCCCGCGATGCCATCCTGCAAACCCTGGAACGCTACGGGCTGGAATGGGATGGCGAGGTGGTGTTCCAGAGCCAGCGCCACGACGCTTACGGCGAGGTGGTAGACCGCCTGTTCAACATGGGCCTGGCCTACGCCTGCACCTGTTCGCGCAAGCAGCTGGAAGGCTACAACGGCATCTACCCAGGTTTTTGCCGCAACGCCGGGCATGCGCGCGAAGGCGCCGCAATCCGCCTGCGGGTGCCTGAGCTGATCTACCGCTTCAACGACCGCGTGCAAGGTGCTTACGAACAGCATCTGGGGCGGGAAGTGGGCGACTTCGTGATCCAGCGCCGTGACGGGCTTTATGCGTACCAGCTGGCAGTGGTGCTGGACGACGCCTGGCAAGGTGTTACCGATATCGTGCGCGGGGCCGACCTGCTCGACAACACGCCGCGCCAGCTGTACCTGCAGGAGTTGCTGGGCTTCGCCCAACCGCGGTACCTGCACATACCGCTGATCGTCCAGCCAGATGGGCACAAACTGGGCAAGTCGTACCGTTCGCCGCCGCTTGAGGTTGATCAGGCAACGCCGTTGCTGTTGCGGGCGTTGCGCGCATTGGGCCAGGAAACTGACCCTCGGCTGCTGGCGGCGACGCCGGCAGAAGTACTGGCAACAGCACGGCAAAAGTGGCGGCCGGAGGCGATTGCGAAACGCACGACGGTGCCTGAGGCTGATCTGTACTGAGGTATCACCGGCCTCATCGCGGGTGAACCCGCTCCTACAGGTTACGGCGGTGTACCTTGAGGCTGCGGCGCCACAAAAACAAAAGCCCAATAATTTCAAACCCTTGGCTAACCCTGTCGATTCCCGCTAGCATCGGCCCCGCCATTTGCACCAATAATAAGTCCAAGCCCGCAGCGCCCAACCATCGAGGCCAGCATGTACATCTATCGTTTGGTCCTGCTTCTGGTCGTGGGGATCTACCTGTTCTCCCCGGCCATCATGGACTGGTGGATCGAACCGACCGGAGCCTGGTACCGCCCCTACCTGCTCTGGCTGATCCTGATCGTCGTCACCTTCATCCTGCAGAGCCAACGAGATGCCGATGAGCTTTAGCCTGACCCAGATGATCCTGATCAGCGCCGCGTACCTGATGGTGCTGTTCGGCGTGGCCTGGATCAGCGAGCGCGGGCTGATCCCCCGCTCGATCATTCGCCACCCGCTGACCTACACCCTGTCGCTCGGCGTCTACGCCAGCGCCTGGGCCTTCTACGGCTCGGTGGGCCTGGCCTATCAATATGGCTACGGCTTCCTTGCCTGTTACCTGGGGGTGTCGGGGGCCTTCCTGCTGGCGCCGGTATTGCTCTACCCGATTCTCAAGATCACCCGCACCTACCAGCTGTCGTCACTCGCCGACCTGCTGGCCTTCCGCTTCCGCAGTACCTGGGCCGGCGCACTGACCACCATCTTCATGCTGATCGGCGTGCTGCCCTTGCTGGCCCTGCAGATTCAAGCGGTGGCCGACTCGATCAGCATCCTCACCGGCGAACCGGTCAAGGCCCGGGTGGCCTTCGCCTTCTGTACGCTGATCATCCTGTTCACCATTTTCTTCGGCTCACGCCACATCGCCACGCGCGAGAAGCATGAAGGCCTGGTGTTCGCCATCGCCTTTGAGTCGGTGATCAAGCTGGTGTCCCTCGGCGGCGTTGGCCTGTACGCCCTGTACGGGGTGTTCGGCGGCCCCCACGGGCTGGAAGTGTGGCTGCTGCAGAACCAGACCGCCCTGGCAGCGCTGCACACCCCGTTGCAGGAGGGCCCTTGGCGCACCCTGTTGCTGGTGTTCTTCGCCTCGGCCATCGTCATGCCGCACATGTACCACATGGCCTTTACCGAAAACCTCAACCCACGCTCGCTGGTCAGCGCCAGTTGGGGCCTGCCGCTATTCCTGCTGCTGATGAGCCTGGCCGTGCCACTGGTGCTCTGGGCCGGCCTGCGGCTGGGCGCCAGCACCAACCCCGAGTACTTCACCCTGGGGCTGGGCATCGCCGCCAACAACGAGGCCTTGGCATTGCTGGCCTACGTTGGGGGGCTGTCGGCTGCCAGCGGGCTGATCATCGTCACCACCCTGGCACTGTCCGGCATGGCGCTCAACCATCTGGTACTGCCGCTGTACCAGCCACCGGCCGAAGGCAACATCTACCGCTGGTTGAAATGGACCCGCCGCGCACTGATCGTCGCCATCATCACCGCCGGCTTCATGTTCTACCTGACCCAGAACAACCACCAGAGCCTGGCCAACCTGGGTATCGTCGCCTTCGTCGCCACCCTGCAATTCCTGCCTGGCGTGCTGTCGGTACTGTACTGGCCCACCGCAAACCGCCGCGGCTTCATCGCCGGCCTGCTGGCCGGGATGCTGGTGTGGATGGTGACCATGCTGCTGCCGCTGTTGGGCAACCTGCAGGGCTTCTATATTCCGCTGCTGGACATGATCTATGTGCTGGACGACACCAGTTGGCACATGGCGGCGATCGCCTCGCTGGCCGCCAACGTGCTGTTGTTCACACTGATTTCGTTGTTCACCAATGCCAGCAGCGAAGAAGTCAGCGCCGCTGAGGCATGCGCCGTGGACAACGTGCGCCGCCCACAGCGCCGCGAACTGCATGCCGCCTCGCCGCAGGAGTTCGCCACCCAGCTGGCCAAGCCATTGGGCGCCAAGGCCGCACAGAAGGAGGTCGAACAGGCGCTGCGTGACCTGTACCTGCCGTTCGACGAGCGTCGCCCGTACGCCCTGCGCCGCCTGCGCGACCGCATCGAGGCCAACCTCTCGGGCCTGATGGGCCCAAGTGTCGCGCAGGACATGGTCGAGACCTTCCTGCCGTACAAGTCCGGTAACGAAAATTACGTGACCGAAGACATCCACTTCATCGAAAGCCGCCTGGAAGACTACCACTCGCGCCTCACGGGCCTGGCTGCCGAGCTCGATGCCCTGCGCCGCTACCACCGCCAGACCCTGCAGGAGCTGCCCATGGGCGTCTGCTCGCTGGCCAAGGACCAGGAAATCCTGATGTGGAACAAGGCCATGGAAGAGTTGACCGGCATCGCCGCCAAGCACGTGGTCGGCTCGCGCCTGGTGACCATCGGTGAGCCTTGGCGCGGCTTGCTGCAGGGCTTCATCGATGTGCCCGACGAACACTTGCACAAGCAACGCCTGGCGCTGGATGGCCAACCGCGCTGGCTGAACCTGCACAAGGCGGCCATCGACGAACCGCTGGCGCCGGGCAATAGCGGCCTGGTGCTGCTGGTCGAAGACCTTACCGAAACCCAGGCCCTCGAAGACAAACTGGTGCACTCCGAACGCCTGGCCAGTATTGGCCGCCTGGCCGCAGGGGTGGCCCACGAGATCGGCAACCCGATCACCGGCATCGCCTGCCTGGCGCAGAACCTGCGCGAAGAGCGCGAAGGCGATGGCGAGATCACCGAGCTGTCGAGCCAGATCCTCGAACAGACCAAACGGGTCTCGCGCATCGTCCAGTCACTGATGAGCTTCGCCCACGCTGGCGGCAGCCACCAGAACAGCGAAGAGCCGGTATGCCTGGCCGAAGTGGCGCAGGATGCCATCGGTCTGCTGGCGTTGAACCGGCGCAATTTCGAAGTACAGTTCTTCAACCTCTGCGACCCCGACCATTGGGCCGAGGGGGACCCGCAACGCCTGGCCCAGGTATTGATCAACCTGCTCTCCAACGCCCGTGATGCCTCGCCGCCCGGCAGCGCCGTGCGCGTACGCAGCGATGTCAGCGAGCACACCGTCGACCTGATCGTCGAAGACGAGGGCAGCGGTATACCCAAAAGCATCATGGACCGCCTGTTCGAACCCTTCTTCACCACCAAGGACCCAGGCGAAGGAACCGGACTGGGGCTCGCTCTGGTCTATTCCATCGTGGAAGAGCATTATGGGCAAATCACCATCGACAGCCCTGCCGACATCGAACGGCAACGTGGCACACGGATCCGCGTGACCCTGCCCCGGCATGTCGTAGCGACGTCCCCTGAAATTCGAGACCGTCGAGAGAATTGAATCAATGCCGCACATTCTGATCGTCGAAGACGAAACCATCATCCGCTCGGCCTTGCGTCGTCTGCTCGAGCGGAACCAGTACCAGGTCAGCGAAGCCGGCTCGGTGCAGGAAGCCCAGGAACGCTTCAGCATTGCGACCTTCGACCTGATCGTCAGTGACCTGCGCCTGCCCGGCGCGCCAGGCACCGAGCTGATCAAGCTCGGCCAGGGCACTCCAGTGCTGATCATGACCAGTTACGCCAGCCTGCGCTCGGCGGTGGACTCGATGAAAATGGGCGCGGTGGACTATATCGCCAAGCCTTTCGACCACGACGAGATGCTCCAGGCGGTCGCGCGCATTCTGCGCGACCGGCAGAACGCTCCGGCGCCAGCCCCGGTTGCCGAGGCCCGTGGCAACGGCAAGGCCGCGCCTGCTGAAAAAGCCAGCCCGGCGTCGGCCAATGGCGAGATCGGCATCATCGGTTCGTGCCCCCCCATGCAGGACATGTACAGCAAGATCCGCAAGGTGGCGCCTACCGACTCCAATGTGCTGATCCAGGGTGAGTCCGGCACCGGTAAAGAGCTGGTCGCCCGCGCCCTGCACAACCTGTCGCGGCGCGCCAAGGCACCGATGATCTCGGTGAACTGCGCGGCCATTCCCGAAACCCTGATCGAGTCGGAGCTGTTCGGCCACGAAAAAGGCGCGTTCACCGGCGCCAGCGCCGGGCGGGCAGGCCTGGTGGAGGCCGCGGACGGCGGCACGCTGTTCCTCGACGAAATCGGCGAACTGCCACTGGAAGCCCAGGCCCGTCTGCTACGGGTGCTGCAGGAAGGCGAGATTCGCCGGGTCGGTTCGGTACAGTCGCAAAAGGTCGATGTGCGCCTGATTGCCGCGACCCACCGTGACCTGAAGAACCTGGCCAAAGCTGGCCAGTTCCGCGAAGACCTTTATTACCGCCTGCATGTGATCGCCCTGAAGTTGCCAGCCCTGCGCGAGCGTGGCAGCGACGTCAACGAGATCGCCAGTGCCTTCCTCGCCCGCCAGAGCGCACGCATCGGCCGTGACGATCTGCACTTCTCGGCCGAGGCGGAGCAAGCCATTCGTCATTACAGCTGGCCTGGTAATGTGCGCGAACTGGAGAACGCAGTGGAGCGTGCGGTTATTCTGAGCGAGAGCGCAGAAATTTCCGCCGAGCTGCTGGGCATCGATATCGAACTGGGCGACCTCGACGATGACGACCTGCTGGACACCGCCCTGATCGCGGCTGGCGCCGGTGCCAATAACGCCAGCCATGAGCCGACCGAGGACCTGTCGCTTGAAGATTACTTCCAGCACTTCGTGCTCGAGCACCAGGACCACATGACCGAGACCGAGCTGGCCCGGAAACTGGGTGTCAGCCGCAAATGCCTGTGGGAGCGCCGCCAGCGCCTGGGCATCCCACGGCGCAAGAGCAACGCCACGAGCGAGTGATTGATCTGTGGCCCCCGCAGGCATCGCCGTTACCCGACGATGCCTGCGGGGCATCACGCTTCCCCGGTAACACATCAGTTCCCGCAAAAATCTGTTACCCACCCTTCCCCGACGTAACAGTCCCGAGGCATACGGTAACGAAATCCTTCGGATTTCCACCGTCCCGTTTTCGCCAAATACGCTCAAACCCCTGATTTTATTGGGTTTCGCAAAGTTGGCACGCCATCTGCTATATCCTTAGTACAAGAACAATAACAAGCACTGCAACTCAGAATAAGAACAAGACGAAACGGCTCACGCACAATAAAAACAAGACGGCGGAGGCGCAGCTAACTGATTCTTTTGGAGAGGATGCGTGTTTGGGGCTTGCCCCACGACCAGGCAGAGAACAACAAAAACTGCACTAAAAAGCAGCGCCTGAACTGGTTGGATCGAAAGGTCAACGTGACATCAGCGGCCAAAGCAATCCGTTTGCTCTTAACCCCTGGATTGGGGGTCGTCCACAAGCTTTGAGATTTGTGGGCAGGGCACTCAACAAAAACAAGAAGCCCGGCAAAAAAACAATAAGAGCACGCAACGACTTCTTGGGGAGCTTAGGCTCCCCTTGTCGTTTCTCCCTTCTGGCAGACCACCCTGCTACCGCCTACACCATTCCCCGAGTAAATGCTAGAATCCCCGCCCATCATGCGGCCATTCTCCTATTCTTGGCCGAACATTCCTTCACACAGTGCATCCCATGCTGAAGAAGCTGTTCCAGTCTTTCCGCCCTCCCGTAGCGGGCCAGCACCACAAGCGCACCACGCCTGAGGTGATCAACAAGAGCCAACATTCGCTGCAGCGCCACCAGTTCAGCCGCCATGCGGTGAACATCGTCGAGCGCCTGCAGAGCGCGGGCTATCAGGCCTACCTGGTCGGTGGCTGCGTCCGCGACCTGCTCCTGGGCATCACGCCCAAGGACTTCGACGTCGCCACCAGCGCCACCCCCGAACAGGTCCGTGCCGAGTTCCGCAATGCGCGCATCATTGGCCGCCGCTTCAAGCTGGTCCACGTGCATTTCGGCCGCGAGATCATCGAAGTCGCCACCTTCCGCGCCCACCACTCTGACGACGACCAGGGCGACAGCCACCGTTCGTCGCACAATGCCAGTGGTCGCATCCTGCGTGACAACGTGTACGGCAGCCTGGAAGAGGACGCGCAACGCCGCGACTTCACCATCAATGCCCTGTACTACGACCCGGTCAGCGAGCGCATTCTCGATTACGCCAACGGCGTGCACGACATCCGCAACCGCCTGTTGCGCCTGATCGGCGACCCGACCCACCGCTACCAGGAAGACCCGGTGCGCATGCTGCGCGCCGTGCGGTTCGCGGCCAAACTCGACTTCGGTATCGAGAAGCACACCTTCCAGCCGATCCGCGGCCTGGCCCCGCTGCTGCGCGAAATCCCGCCAGCGCGGCTGTTCGAGGAATGCCTCAAGCTGTTCCTCAGCGGCCAGGGTGCCATGGCCTTCGAGATGCTGGTCGACCTGGAGCTGTTCGAACCGTTGTTCCCTGCCAGTGCGCAGGCCTTGGACGAACGCCCGACCTACACCCACACCCTGATCAGCCAGGCGCTGAACAATACCGACCTGCGCGTCAAGCAAGGCAAGCCGGTGACCCCGGCGTTCCTGTTCGCCGCGCTGCTGTGGCCAGCCCTGCCAAGCCGTGTGCTGCACCTGCAGAACCAAGGCGTGCCGCCGATCCCGGCAATGAACGGTGCAGCTCACGACCTGATCGCCGAGCAGTGCGCGCGCATCGCCATTCCGAAGCGTTTCACCCTGCCAATCCGCGAGATCTGGGACATGCAGGAGCGCCTGCCGCGCCGCAGCGGCAAACGCGCCGACATGCTGCTCGACAACCCGCGCTTCCGCGCCGGCTACGACTTCCTGTTGCTGCGCGAAAGTGCTGGCGAAGAAACCGATGACCTCGGCCAGTGGTGGACCGACTACCAGGACGCCAACGAAAGCCAGCGCCGCGAGATGATCCGCGAGCTGGGCAGCCGTGATGAAAGCACCGGTGCTGGCCCGCGCAAGCGCAAACGCAGCAGCAGCAAGCGCAAACGAGGCGGCGAAGAGGCGTTCGAGTGATCACTCGCGCCTACATCGGCCTGGGCAGCAACCTGGATGCTCCGGCCGAGCAACTGAACAGCGCGCTGCAGGCGCTGGATCAGGTCGACGGCACCCGCCTGGCGGCTGCCTCGGCCTTGTACACCAGCGACTCGCTGCTGCCTGGCCAACCGCGTTACACCAACGCCGTCGCGGCTCTGGACACCCAGCTCGAACCCCTGGCCCTGCTCGACGCCCTGCAAGCCATCGAGAATGGCCAAGGCCGCGTGCGCAAGGAACGCTGGGGCCCGCGCACGCTCGACCTGGATATTCTGCTGTTCGGTGACCAAGTCATCGATGTGCCGCGCCTGCAGGTGCCGCACTACCACATGCACGCACGCCCTTTCGTGCTGTATCCGCTGGCTGAGCTGGTGGCAGACGACTTCCACCTGGCAGATGGCCGCCCCCTGGCGCAGCTGCTCGCAGCCTGCCCATTCGTCGGCCTGGAACGCCTGTAATACGGGGCTTCCAGCCGAAGGTAACGCCAGTAACACCCTGTTAGTAACAATGCGGTAACAGGGTGATTGACTTCCCCCACCTCGCTCACGACTATAGGCGTCCCGTGTGGCACCAAAGTGCCGCGTACCCGTATTTAGGCCCGGACGGACCTGTGCCCGAACATCACACGCGATGATGTGCCGCTCCGGAAGATGACTACACGCGTTGTTCGCAGTCGTTTTTCACAGCGCCTGAACGAGGATTTCCTACATGCCTGAAGTAACCCTGACCACCCTTCACGGCCTCAAGGCCAAGGGTGAAAAGATCACCATGCTGACCTGCTACGACGCGACCTTCGCCAAGGCCGCCAGCCAGGCCGGTGTCGAAGTGTTGCTGGTGGGCGACTCGCTGGGCATGGTCCTGCAAGGCCATGACAGCACGCTGCCCGTCACCACTGCGGAAATGGCCTACCACACTGCCTGCGTCAAACGCGGCAACGATGGCGCGCTGATTCTCGCGGACCTGCCGTTCATGGCCCACGCCACGCCGGAGCAGGCGTTTGCCAACTGCGCCACACTGATGCAGGCCGGCGCCCACATGATCAAGCTGGAGGGCGCCGCCTGGCTAGGCGAAACCATTCGCCTGCTGGCCGAGCGAGGCGTGCCAGTGTGCGCGCACATGGGCCTGACCCCACAAACCGTCAACGTGCTGGGCGGTTACAAGGTACAAGGGCGCCAGGAAGCACAGGCCCGTCAGATGCGTGCCGATGCCATCGCACTGGAACAGGCCGGTGCAGCCATGCTGCTGCTGGAGTGTGTGCCCAGCGAGCTGGCGGCCGAAATCACCCAGGCGGTGGGCATCCCGGTAATCGGCATTGGCGCCGGCAGCGCCACCGATGGCCAGGTATTGGTACTGCACGACATGCTTGGCCTGTCGCTCAGCGGCCGGGTACCGAAGTTCGTGAAGAACTTCATGGCCGGCCAGCCAGACATCGCCAGCGCCCTCGCGGCCTACGTGAAGGCCGTCAAAGGCGTCAGTTTCCCAGCGAGTGAGCACGGATTCAGCGCATGAACACAGTCAAGACCGTCCGTGAACTGCGCGCCGCCGTCGCGCGCGCCCGCGGTGAAGGCAAGCGTATCGCTTTCGTGCCGACCATGGGCAACCTGCACAGCGGCCACGCCGCGCTGGTGACAAAAGCAGCCCAGCGCGCCGACTTCGTCGTCGCCAGCATCTTCGTCAACCCGCTGCAGTTCGGCGCCAACGAAGACCTCGACAAGTACCCGCGCACCCTCGCTGCCGACCAGGAGCGCCTGCTTCAGGCCGGCTGCAACCTGTTGTTCGCACCCACTGTCGAGGAAATGTACCCCGACGGCATGGCCGTGCAGACCCGCGTCAGCGTGCCAGCCCTTTCTGAAGGCCTGTGCGGCGCCAGCCGCCCAGGCCATTTCGAGGGCGTGGCGACCGTGGTCAGCAAGCTGTTCAACATGGTGCAGCCTGACCTCGCCGTCTTCGGTGAAAAGGACTACCAGCAATTGGCAGTGATCCGCGCCATGGTGCGGGACCTGAACATGCCGATCCAGATCATCGGCGAGCCAACCGTGCGCGCCGATGACGGCCTGGCACTGTCGTCGCGCAACGGTTACCTGACTGCTGAACAGCGCGCCACCGCACCGGTCGTGTACCGTACGCTGCAGCAGATTGGCGAGGCCATCAAGCGTGGCCAGCGCGATTTTGCCGCGCTGGTTGCCCAAGGGCAGGCTCAACTGACAGCAGCCGGGCTGCGCCCGGACTACCTGGAAGTGCGCCATGCGCTACACCTGCGCCCGGCCATGCTCGATGACCGTGACCTGGTCATTCTGGTTGCCGCCTACCTCGGTAACACCCGGTTGATCGACAACCTGTACCTGCATCTGGACGAAACGACCGCGTGACGGTCAGGGGGCTGCTTTCGCGGCCCCCAAAATCCCCTCCCCGCCCCATTCCCTGCTTCAAACCATTGCCTATAATGATGGCCAGCCTGAACCCGGCAACCACTGCCCTGTCCAAGCACCACCACGCATTAAGGAACTCTGCGCAATGGCGTATTACCGTACACCCCACGATGTTACGGCCCTGCCCGCCTGGCAGGCCCTTCAGCAGCACCGCGACGCCATGCAAGGTTTCAGCATGCGCGAAGCCTTTGCCGCCGACGCCAAGCGCTTCGACCAGTTCTCGCTGAGCAGCTGCGGCCTGTTCCTGGACTATTCGAAAAACCTGATCAACGACGAAACCCGCGACCTGCTGGTGAACCTGGCCGAACAAGTCGGCCTGCAGGATGCGATCAAGTCGATGTTCAGCGGTGAGATCATCAACGCCTCGGAAGGCAGGCCCGTGCTGCACACCGCGCTGCGCCGCCCGGTGGGTGACAAGCTGAGCGTGAACGGTGTCAACGTGATGCCCGAAGTGCACAAGGTGCTCAACCAGATCACCGAGCTGGTGGGGCGTATTCACGACGGCCTGTGGCGTGGTTACAGCGAAAAGCCTATTACCGACGTGGTCAACATCGGCATCGGCGGCTCGTTCCTCGGCCCGGAACTGGTGTCCGAAGCCCTGCTGCCCTACGCCCAGCGTGGCGTACGCTGCCATTACCTGGCGAACATCGACGGCAGCGAATTCCATGAGCTGTCGGCCAGCCTGCGCGCCGAAACCACCCTGTTCATCGTCTCGTCCAAGTCGTTCAACACCCTCGAGACACTCAAGAACGCCATGGCCGCGCGTACCTGGTACCTGGCCCAGGGCGGTTCGGAAGCCGAGCTTTATCGCCACTTCATCGCGGTTTCCAGCAACAAGGCCGCCGCAGTGGCCTTCGGCATCCGCGAAGAAAACATCTTCCCGATGTGGGACTGGGTGGGCGGGCGTTATTCACTGTGGTCGGCCATCGGCCTGCCGATTGCCCTGGCCATCGGTACCGCCAACTTCAAGGAACTGCTGTCTGGCGCCTACACCATGGACCAGCACTTCCAGACCGCGCCGTTCGACAAGAACATGCCGGTGCTGCTGGCCCTGCTTGGCGTCTGGTATGGCAACTTCTGGGGAGCTCGCAGCCACGCGATCCTGCCGTACGACCATTACCTGCGCAACATCACCAAGCACCTGCAGCAATTGGACATGGAGTCCAACGGCAAGAGCGTGATGACCGACGGCACGCCGGTGAAGACCGACACTGGCCCGGTGATCTGGGGTGGCGTTGGCTGCAACGGCCAGCATGCCTACCACCAGTTGCTGCATCAGGGCACCCAGCTGATCCCGGCGGACTTCATCGTCCCGGTGGTGAGCTTCAACCCGGTGGCCGACCACCACCAGTGGCTGTACGCCAACTGCCTGTCGCAGAGCCAGGCGCTGATGCTGGGCAAGACCCGCGAAGAGGCCGAGGCCGAACTGCGCCAGAAGGGCCTGAACGAAGCCGATATCGAAAAGCTCGCGCCGCACAAGGTGATCCCGGGCAACCGCCCGAGCAACACCTTGGTGGTCGAGCGCATCAGCCCACGGCGCCTAGGCGCGCTGGTGGCGATGTACGAGCACAAGGTCTTCGTGCAGAGCGTCATCTGGGGTATCAATGCCTTCGACCAATGGGGTGTGGAGCTGGGCAAGGAGCTGGGCAAAGGTGTCTACCAGCGCATCGTCGGTAGCCTGGAAGACAGCGCCGAAGACGGCTCTACCCAAGGCCTGATCAACTACTTCCGCGGCCGTCACCGCGGCTGACCGCCTCCGACGCCTTCGCCAGCAACTGGCGAGGGCGTCGGCACGGGTTGAACAGCGCTTGCAGCTACACTGTCCAATCGAATAGCCGTTGCAGTCCATCGCCCCCACAAGCGCAAAGGACCCCCTGCCATGTTCGATATCCGCGACTACCCCGAGGCCCTGGCCGTCAGCCAGTCCGCCGCCCTCTCCAGCGAACAATACCGCCGCCTCTATCGCGAGTCGGTGGACGCCCCTGACACTTTCTGGGCCGAACAGGCCAAGCGCCTGGACTGGATAAAGCCGTGGTCCAGCGTGCAGCAATGCGACCTCACAACCGGCAAGGCCCGCTGGTTCGACGGTGCCCAGCTCAACGTCAGCTACAACTGCATCGACCGCCACCTGGCCCAGCGTGGTGAGCAGACTGCCCTGCTGTGGGAAGGCGATGACCCGAATGATTCCAAGCCCATCACCTACCGCGAGCTGCACCGGCAGGTCTGTCGCTTGGCCAATGCACTCAAGGCACGGGGTGTGAAGAAAGGCGACCGGGTATGCATCTACATGCCGATGATCCCTGAAGCCGCCTACGCCATGCTCGCTTGCACACGCATCGGCGCCATCCACTCGGTGGTGTTTGGCGGGTTCTCCCCGGATGCCCTACGCGATCGTATCCTCGACGCCGACTGCCGCACCGTCATCACCGCCGATGAAGGTATCCGCGGCGGCAAGCGCATCCCGCTCAAGCAGAACGTCGACAAGGCCCTGGCCAGTTGCCCGGACGTCAGCAGCGTGTTCGTGGTGCGCCGCACCGGTGGCGATGTAGCCTGGAGCGAAGGCCGTGACCTGTGGTACGACCAGGCCACCGAAAAAGCCGGTGACGACTGCCCGCCTGAACCGATGGAGGCCGAAGACCCGCTGTTCATCCTCTATACCTCCGGCAGCACCGGCAAGCCCAAAGGCGTGCTGCATACCACCGCCGGCTACCTGCTGCAGGCCACCCTGACCTTCAAGGTGGTGTTCGACTACCGCGAGGGCGAAGTGTTCTGGTGCACCGCCGACGTGGGCTGGGTGACCGGCCACAGCTATATCGTCTATGGCCCGCTGGCCAATGGCGCGATCTCACTGATGTTCGAGGGCGTGCCCAACTACCCGGATACCTCGCGGTTCTGGCAGGTGGTGGACAAACATCAGGTCAATATCTTCTACACCGCCCCCACCGCACTGCGCGCGCTGATGCGCGAGGGCTCCGGGCCACTGCAAGGCACCTCACGCAAGAGCCTGCGCCTGCTCGGCAGCGTCGGCGAGCCGATCAACCCGGAGGCCTGGGAATGGTACTTCGAAGAAGTCGGGCAAAAACGCTGCCCCATCGTCGACACCTGGTGGCAGACCGAAACCGGCGGCATCATGCTCACCCCGCTGCCCGGCACGCAGACGCTCAAGCCTGGCTGCGCGACCCAGCCCATGTTCGGCGTGCAGCCCGTGCTGCTGGATGAAAGAGGCCAGCTCATTGAAGGCCCCGGTGCGGGCCTGCTGGCGATCAAGGCCAGTTGGCCGGGGCAGATCCGCAGCGTTTACGGTGACCACCAGCGCATGGTCGACACCTACTTCAAACCCATGCCCGGCTACTACTTCACCGGCGACGGCGCCCGCCGTGACGCCGATGGTGATTACTGGATCACCGGCCGCATCGATGATGTGATCAACGTCTCCGGCCACCGCATCGGCACCGCTGAAGTGGAAAGCGCGCTGGTGCTGCACGACAGCGTCGCTGAAGCGGCCGTGGTCGGTTACCCGCATGACCTCAAGGGCCAGGGCGTGTACGCGTTCGTCACCACGATGAACGGCGTGACGCCGGACGATGCGCTCAAGGCCGAACTCCTGGCGCTGGTCAGCAAGGAGATCGGCAGTTTCGCCAAACCCGAACTGATCCAGTGGGCCCCGGCCTTGCCCAAGACCCGCTCCGGCAAGATCATGCGGCGTATACTGCGCAAGATCGCCTGCAACGAGCTCGACAGCCTGGGCGATACCTCGACCCTGGCCGACCCGAGCGTGGTACAGGGGTTGATCGACACACGCCTCAATCAATAGCCGGCGGCACCTGTTCATGGCCGCCCTGAACGACAGGTCGCCATGGAAGCCCTACGCCGCCGCATCGAAACCCAGGTCATGAGCCTCACCGGGCTGGCCCTCGGCCAGCTCGACCTGGAATCCCCCAAAGGGGACCCTGGCCTGTTTGGCCCGCACAGTATCAGTTGGCGTGTACATGGCGACTTTCCCAGCATGTTGGTGGGCGGCATCAGCGCCCTGATGCTGCAGGTCCTGCACCCGCTGGCGCTCGCAGGGGTATGGGACCACTCCAACTTTCGCCAGGACCTGCTCGGCCGGCTGCGCCGTACCAGCCAGTTCATTTCCGGCACCACATTCGGCTCGACCCGCGACGCCGAGTGGCTGATCGAAAAAGTGCGCACCATCCATCTGCAGGTGACCGGAACAGCCCTCGATGGCCGCCCGTATGCTGCCAGCGACCCCGACTTGCTGACCTGGGTACACGTGGCCGAAGTCAGCAGCTTCCTGGCAGCCCACCTGCGTTATCGTGACCCAGGCCTGTCGCGCGCCGACCAGGATGCCTACTACCATGAGATCGCCCTGATTGCCGAGCGCCTGGGTGCCCGCGATGTACCGCGCTCCTGCCAGCAGGTCGAGGACTACCTGCAGCACATGCGCCCAGCGCTGCAATGCGACGCACGCAGCCTGGAGGTGGTCAGGATCCTGCTCGCAGCGCCGGCCCCGAGCCGGCTGGCAGAACCGGTAGGCAAGCTGATGCTGCACGCCGGCATCGACCTGTTGCCCGGCTGGGCGCAGACCATGCTCGGCCTGCATCAGGGCCCGCTGCAACAGCGCATGATCCGCCTGGGGCTCAAACGCACCGCGCCAGTATTGCGCTGGGCCATGCGTGACGGTTCGGCGCACCGGGCCAAGCGCCGCATGGGCATCGAGTGAGGGCGAATGAGCGCATCAGCGGAACCGATTTAACCTGCCATACTCCAAGCACTCCGGCTTAGACAGACGAAGCGACACATGTACAAAGGATTGACTCGCGCCCTTGGCGCACTGCTGGCTCTCGTGGCCCTCTACAGCCTGCTTGGCTTCCTAATCGTTCCGGGTGTCGCCTTGCGCATCGCCAACCAGCAGCTGGCGCAATACGCCACCGTGCCGGCGCACCTGCAACGCATCGAACTCAACCCGTTCAGCCTGGAACTCACGCTGTGGGGCTTGCAGATCGGCGAGCCGGGCAAGGAGCAGGTCGGCTTCGAACGCTTGTACGCCAACCTTGCGCTGGACAGCCTGTGGAGTGGGGCCCTGCGCCTGCAGGCCGTGGAGCTCGACAAACCCCGCAACGAAGTGCTGTTCGCCAAGGACGGTACGCTCAACCTGACCCAGTTGTTCAAGCTGCCGGCCAGCGAAGCCAAGCCCGACCAGCCGCCCAGTGATCCATTCCCGCTGCGCATCGGCAGCATCAAGCTCAGCGGTGGTTACCTGCACTTCGAGGACCAGCGCCCGAGCGAGCCGATCGAGTTCCTTTACGACGACATGAACCTGGAGCTGAAAAACCTCAGCACGTTGCCCGACGACAATGCCGACATGACCCTGGTGGCGCGAGGCCCGAACGGTGGCCGCATCGACTGGAGCGGCACCCTGGGCCTGGCGCCGATTGCCTCGCAAGGTACGCTGAAAGTCACCGATGGCAAGATGAAGCTGTTCTGGCCCTACGTGCGTGACGCCGTGCCGCTGGTACTTGAGGATGGCGTGTTCAGCCTCGACACCCATTACACGCTCAACCTGTCGAAAACCACCGAAGTGCGGCTCGACAACACGTCGCTGCGCGTCGCCCCGTTTGCCATCAAGGCCCCCGATGGTCGCCCGCTGGCCCGTCTGGCCAGCCTGGAAGTCAGTGAAACCTCCATCGATCTGGCCAAACAACTGGTCACCGTCGGCAAGGTCCGTAGCGAAAAACTGGAAACCTGGGCAGCGCTGGAGCAAGACGGCCAGCTCGACTGGCAGAAGCTCTTTGCCAGCCAGCCGGCCAAGGCCACGACGAAAGAAAAAGAGGCACCGGCAGCGGCCGAGCCCACCCCCGAAGAGAAAGCTGCGAAGGAGCCGAACAAACCCTGGCAGGTACTGCTCAAGGACGTGCAACTGCGCAACTACCAGGTGCATCTGGCTGACCGTAGCCAGAAAGAACCGGTAGCGCTGGACGTCGGCCCGTTGAACCTGGACATGCAAGGCTTCGACAGCCTCAACAAGTCCCCCTTCACCCTCAAGCTCGACACGGGTATCGGCAAGCAGGGCAAGCTACAGGCCACCGGCGAGGTCAACCTGGCCCCGGTCACCGCCAAGCTCGATGTCAGCACGCGCGACATCGACCTGCGTGTCGCCCAGGCCTATATCAGCCCGTTCATCCGCCTTGAGCTGCGCAGCGGCATGCTCGCCAGCGACCTCAAGGTCGACCTGAAAAGCACCGAACCACTGGCCTTCACCGTGGCCGGCAAGGCGCAGGTCAATCAGCTGCATACCCTCGACACCATCAAGGACCGGGACTTCGTCAAATGGCAGCAGGTGAATGTGGACGGCCTGGCCTACGTGCATGGCGATGCCCTGTCGATCGACAAGGTGACCCTGTTGCAGCCCTATGCCCGCTTCATCATCAACGAAGACCGCACCACCAACGTCGATGACCTGCTGATTCCGCAGCCTGCCGACGCACCTGCACCCCGCCAGGCCAAGCCGGCCAGCGCCACCAACAGCAAGCCGCTGGGTATCCGCATCGGCCAGATCAGCATCAACGACGGTTCGGCCAACTTCGCCGACCTTACCCTGACGCCCAACTTCGCCACGGCCGTACAGCAGCTCAATGGCCAGGTCGGCACCATCGACAACCGCAAGCCGGCGCCGGCCAAAGTGGATATCAAAGGCAAGGTCGACCGGTATGCACCGGTGACTATCAAAGGTGCGCTGAACCCCTTCAACCCAATGGCCAGCCTGGACATCGCCACCAGCTTCAAACGCGTCGAGCTGACCACCCTGACGCCCTACTCCGGCAAGTTCGCCGGGTTCCGCATCCGCAAGGGGCGCCTCAATCTCGACCTGCACTACTTGATCACCAATGGCCAGCTGAAGGCCGAAAACAAGGTCGTGGTCGAGCAGCTTCAGCTGGGTGAAAAGGTCGACAGCCCAGACGCGGTCGACCTGCCGATTCGTCTGGCAGTCGCACTGCTGAAGGACACCGAAGGCAAGATCTCGATCGAGCTGCCGGTGACCGGCGACCTCAATAACCCTCAGTTCAGCGTGATGCCAATCGTCTGGCAGACCCTGCGCAACCTAGTGCTGCGTGCAGCACAGGCTCCGTTCAAGTTCATCGGCGGGCTGATTGCCGGTGGCGGCTCGCAAGACCTCGGCAACGTCTCGTTCGCCCCAGGCTCCAGCGAGCTCTCGGGCGATGCCCAGTCGGCGCTTGACAAACTCGCCTCGGCACTCAAGGAGCGCCCAGAGCTGCGCCTGGAGATCGAAGGCACCAGCGCGCAGAGCAGCGATGGCCCGCTGATCGCCCAACAGCGCCTGGAGCGCGAATACCAGGCTACCTGGTACAAGATCCTGCAACGGCGTGGCGACAAGGTGCCGGCCAATGCCTCGATGCTGGTGGTCGACGACAGCGACAAACCGGCCATGCTCGAAGGTATCTACCGTACCCGCCTGAAGCAGCAGCCCCCGGCAGAATGGCAACAACTGGGCCGCGAAGAGCGCACCGCCAAGCTGCGCGATGCCGTGATCAAGTCATGGGCCGAAAGCGCCCCACTGCTGCGTACCTTGGGCCAGGAGCGAGCCAGCAGCATCAAGGACTACCTGGTCGACAAGGGCAAGTTGGAGGACGATCGGGTGTATTTCATCGATACCACGCTGGGGCAGGCCGAGAAAGATGGCCGGGTGATTACCCCGATGCATCTGGATGCCGAGTAATCTCCGTTTGCAGGTCCGGCCTCTCGCGGCTGAAGCCGCTCCAACAGGTACTCTGCAGGCCTGTAGGAGCGGCTTCAGCCGCGAAGGACCGGTACAGGCTCAACCCAACCGCTGCCCCGACACCGCCGGGTGATACAGGGGCTGCACCTTGTTCCCCGCTGGGTCGAGCAGGTGGAAGCTGCGCGCACCATCCCCATGATTGAACGGCCTGTCCAGCAAGGTCACGCCATGAGCCTTGAAGTACTGATACCAGGCTTCCAGCTCCTCGACGCTGTCGACGATAAACCCATAGTGATCCAGCGTCTGCAGGCCATTCGCAGCCCCTGCCCCACGCCCCAGCGACAGGTTGTCGTTGCCGCAGGTCAGGTAGACCAAGTCCTCGTTGGCCCTGTTCAGCACTTCCATCCCCAACACGTCGACATAGAAGCGCTCACACTCCTCCAGGTTGGGCACCAGCAAGGCAATGTGGCGAAGGCCGTTCAGGCGACCAGGGCGAGCAGGTAATTCGGACATTGGCGCGACTCCATTTTTGTATACAATTCATTAACGAATGTAAAACAAAAGGAAAGCCTTGTGTACAGTCTGTTCATCAAAACGCGCGTCAAACCGGGTTGCGCCGAACAATTTCTCAGCGCCATCCAGGTCAATGCCGCCGCTTCCGTCGCTACCGAGCCGGGCTGCCTGGTGTTCGATGTCTCCCAGGACCGCGCAGATCCTGACGTGATCTACCTCTATGAGATCTACCAGGATGACGAGGCCTACGAGGCGCATACCCGCACAGCGCATTTTCGCGACAGCCGCCCGCTGGTGGAGCCACTGATCGCCGATCAGGAATGCTTCGAAAGCGAGGTAGTTGCCCGCAACCCGGTATTCTGAGCCCCAATGAAAAGCCCCGGCCTGGGCCGGGGCTTTGTGTATAAGTGGCCAACTCCGTTTGGCCTACGGGACAATCCTTATTCTGCTTTCAGGCCATCAGCCGAAACGGCTTTCACGCCTTTGATTTTCTTGGTGATGGCTACGGCCATCTCTTTCTGCGATTCGGTCACAGCGGTGGTCGACGACAGCGATACCACACCTTTGTTGGTCTCTACCTTGATGTCAGAGCCCGGAATGCCCTTCTCGGTCAGCAGGTCGGATTTGACCTTGGTGGTGATCCAGGTATCGGAAGTAGCTTCCTTGGCTTGGGTCATCTCACCTGCCGCGAGCGTCATTGGGGCCTGGGTGGACTGCTGTGCGAAGGCCGCATTAGCCATGGTCAGGGTCAGAGCGGTAGCAGTAGCGGCAGCAATGGCGAACTTCTTCATGTGGGTCACTCCTGTTTATTCGAAAGGTCTGCGCCGTTAGTCCTGGCGGCAGGTATGAAGGTAGTTGCACGGCCTGTGCCAGGTTTTCCGCTTCGCTTGTTCCCTTATAAATCAATGACTTAACCAAAATCCCCACAAACCCCTGTCGTGCAATTTGCAACCTGCCGCGTAAATCTGCGTGCAAGATGCAAGTCCGCAAAAGGTTCCGTGCAGGCAATAAAAAAGGGCCCCATCAAGGGGCCCTCTTCGTCCAGCATGGCAGTCGCTTAGACGCCCGAAGCCTTGGCCGCGGCTACGTCCTTGATCGACAGCTTGATACGGCCGCGGTTGTCCACGTCCAGTACCAGCACTTCGACTTCCTGGCCTTCCTTCAGGATGTCGGTGACCTTCTCTACACGCGCATCGCTGAGCATGGAGATGTGCACCAGGCCATCCTTGCCAGGCAGGATGTTGACGAAGGCGCCGAAGTCGACGATACGCTCGACCTTGCCCACGTAGATCTTGCCGATCTCGGCCTCGGCGGTGATACCCAGAACGCGCTGGCGAGCTGCCTCTGCCGCTTCTTTGGTTTCGCCGAAGATCTTGATCGAACCGTCGTCTTCGATGTCGATCGAAGCCTTGGTCTCTTCGCAGATCGCGCGGATGGTGGCGCCGCCTTTACCGATGACGTCACGGATCTTGTCGGTGTCGATCTTCATCGCGATCATGGTCGGCGCGTTGGCCGACAGCTCGGTACGCGATTGACCGATGATCTGGTTCATCTGGCCGAGGATGTTCAGGCGCGCTTCCAGGGCTTGGCCCAGGGCGATTTCCATGATCTCTTCGGTGATGCCGTTGATCTTGATGTCCATCTGCAGCGCGGTTACGCCTTTGGCGGTACCGGCAACCTTGAAGTCCATGTCGCCCAGGTGGTCTTCGTCACCCAGGATGTCAGTCAGAACGGCGAACTTCTCGCCTTCCTTGACCAGGCCCATGGCGATACCGGCTACCGGTGCCTTCATCGGCACACCAGCGTCCATCAGGGCCAGGGAAGCGCCGCAGACCGAAGCCATGGAGCTGGAACCGTTGGACTCGGTGATTTCCGACACTACACGGATGGTGTACGGGAACACGTCGGCGGCAGGCAGCATGGCCTGAACCGAACGGCGGGCCAGACGGCCGTGGCCGATTTCACGACGGCCAGCACCGCCCATGCGGCCACACTCGCCCACCGAGAACGGTGGGAAGTTGTAGTGCAGCATGAAGGGGTCTTTCTTCTCGCCTTCCAGGGTGTCCAGCAGCTGGGCGTCACGGGCAGTACCCAGGGTCGCGACGACCAGGGCCTGGGTTTCGCCACGGGTGAACAGTGCCGAACCGTGAGTCTTCGGCAGAACGCCGACTTCGATGTTCAGCGGGCGAACGGTCTTGGTGTCACGGCCGTCGATACGTGGCTTGCCGTTGACGATGTTTTCGCGAACGGTGCGGTATTCGATTTCGCCAAAGATTTCTTTGACCTCGGCAGCCGATGGCTGGCCTTCTTCACCGGAGAACTTGGCGATCGCCTGATCGCGCAGCTCGCCCAGGCGCGCATAGCGGTCGGCCTTGACGGTGATGGTGTAGCCCTGCGAAACGCCTTCGCCGAATTCGGCGCGGATGGCGTTGAACAGTTCGGTGTTGGCAACGGCTGGTTTCCAGTCCCAGGTAGGCTTGGCAGCTTCGGCGGCCAGCTCTTTAACAGCCTGGATAACGGCCTGGAATTCGTCGTGGGCGAACAGTACGGCGCCCAGCATCTGGTCTTCGGTCAGCTCCTGGGCTTCCGATTCAACCATCAGCACGGCGTCGGAGGTACCAGCAACGACCATGTCCAGGCTCGAGGCAGCCAGTTGCTCGTAAGTCGGGTTCAGCAGGTAGCCGGTGCTTTCGTGGAAGGCAACGCGCGCAGCGCCGATCGGGCCTTCGAACGGAATGCCAGAGATGGCCAGGGCTGCCGAGGTACCGATCATCGCAGCGATGTCCGGATCGGTCTTCTTGCTGGTGGACACCACGGTGCAGACGACCTGGACTTCGTTCATGAAGCCTTCAGGGAACAGCGGACGGATCGGACGG
Organism: Pseudomonas sp. LFS044; assembly: GCF_047978245.1. NCBI lineage: Bacteria > Pseudomonadati > Pseudomonadota > Gammaproteobacteria > Pseudomonadales > Pseudomonadaceae > Pseudomonas > Pseudomonas sp. LFS044. The sequence goes on along the minus strand of NZ_JBFPFX010000022.1, from coordinate 66,545 downwards.
TCGATCAGGCGCGAGGTCAGGGTCTCTTTCTCGGAAGGACGGCCTTCACGCTTGAAGAAGCCACCTGGGATCTTACCGGCAGCGTAGGTCTTTTCCTGGTAGTGGACTGACAGCGGGAAGAAGCCCTTGCCTGGATCGGCCTGCTTGGCACCGACCACGGTCACCAGCACAGTGACGTCGTTGTCGACGGTAACCAGCACGGCGCCGGTTGCCTGGCGGGCAATGCGGCCCGTCTCGAGAGTAACGGTCGATTGACCGAACTGGAATTTCTTGATTACCGGGTTCACGGTTTCCTACCTTTTTCAGTGGCTCTGGGGGAACTGGTTTCTTGCGAATTCTTGGGCAGAACAGGGAATCGGCCCCGTTGACCGTCCAGATACAACACGAGGCTGGGAGCCTGGCGCCGAGCGGGTAATCCGCTCAACATTGCCAGGCTGCCAACCTCGGAGATACGCGTGGCGTGTCCGACAGGAACGCTGCAAGGCAGCGCCCCCGAAGCATGCAACACGCCATGCACACCACTGACCAGGCCGCTATTAGCGACGCAGGCCCAGGCGACCGATCAGGGCGCTGTAACGAGTGGTGTCTTTGCCCTTCAGGTAGTCCAGCAGCTTACGACGCTGGTTAACCATACGGATCAGGCCACGACGCGAGTGGTGGTCTTTACCGTTGGCCTTGAAGTGGCCTTGCAGCTTGTTGATGTTCGCGGTCAGCAGAGCAACCTGAACTTCCGGGCTACCAGTGTCGCCAGCAGCTTGCTGGTAGTCGGTAACGATTTGAGCTTTTTCTTCAACGCTGAGGGCCATTTGGCTTCTCCTGATAACGGACCCCGCGGACGGGTTCCAATAGGCCAGGGACTGCTCCCTGTATTAATAAAAAAGGTGTGACCGTGCCTACTGACAGCCACCCTTGTATCCGCGGGTCTCAGCCAAAGCCTTGACCCGTGGTTCCGGTCATTCCGACCGAATCAGTCGACGCGGCGCTATGCGCCCGTCTTCGCTCACTTCACCGATACCGATGAAGCGACCATTGTGATCCTGTACCCGGACCATGCCGAACTGCGGCGCATCCGGCGCGCGTACTGCCTGGCCATGCAGCCAGTAGAAGGCGCTGTGTTCGGAAAGGCTCAACAACGGCCAGTCCTGCAGGCCACTGTCGGAAGGCATCAGGAAGCGATCGAGCGCTTCGTTGCCACCTTCGGCGTGGGCCTGTTCGAGTTCCTCGAGGGTCACGGTCTGGGCCAGCTCGAAGGGCCCGGCGTGGGTCCTGCGCAGCTCGGCAACGTAGGCGCCACAGCCAAGAGCCTCGCCAATATCCTCCACCAGGGTACGGATATAGGTGCCTTTGCTGCATCCTACGCTCAGCCGTGCACGGGTGCCTTCGCACTCGAGCAACTCCAAGCGGTTAATAGTAACAGAACGCGCCTCGCGCTCCACTACCTCTCCTGCACGTGCCAGTTTGTACAGCGGCTGGCCATCGCGCTTGAGCGCCGAGTACATCGGCGGTATCTGGCTGATCGGGCCGCGAAAACGAGGCAGCAGGGCCTCGATATCGGCACGACCAACGGTCACCTCGCGGGTCTGCAGAACCTCGCCTTCAGCGTCGGCAGTGTTGGTAGTCTGCCCCAGCTGCATGACGGTTTCGTAGCCCTTGTCGGAATCGAGCAGGTACTGCGAAAACTTGGTCGCTTCACCGAAGCACAGCGGCAGGACGCCCGTTGCCAGCGGGTCGAGGCTGCCGGTGTGGCCGGCCTTTTCCGCATTGAGCAACCAGCGGACCTTCTGCAGCGCCGCGTTGGAGGTGAACCCCAGTGGCTTGTCGAGCAGGATGATGCCGCTGACGTTGCGGCGGATACGTTTGACCTGGGCCACCGCTTACTCCTTGGTGTCCTGCTCGTCGGTATCCTTGTGCTGGCGGTCTTCGGCCACAGCACGTTCGATCAGCGCCGACAGGTGAACACCACGGCTGACGCTTTCATCGAAGTGGAAGTGCAGCTGCGGCACGCTGCGCAGTTGCATCGAGCGGCCCAGGTGCAGGCGCAGGAAGCTGGCTGCGCTGTTCAGCGCCTTCAGCGACTGCTTCACGGCGTCCGGGGTTTCTTCACCCATGACGGTGATGAACACCTTGGCATGGCCCAGGTCGCGGCTGACGTCCACGGCGGTGATGGTCACCAGACCGACGCGTGGATCCTTGACTTCACGGCGGATCAGTTCTGCCAGCTCGCGCTGCATCTGATCACCGATACGTTGGGTACGGCTATATTCTTTGGCCATTCTTGCTACCTGTATCTTAAAGCGGCAAACGCCCGGTCAGGCTGAAGCCTGACCGGGCGCTACCTACTGAGGCGCTGCCCACCGCCTTGGGGCGGGGGCTGGCACCCTGCTCGCCCTTAGAGGGTACGAGCAACCTGGACTTTCTCGAAGACTTCGATCTTGTCGCCGACCTTGACGTCGTTGTAGCTCTTGACGCCAATACCGCACTCCATGCCCGAACGTACTTCTGCAGCGTCGTCCTTGAAGCGACGCAGCGATTCCAGCTCGCCTTCGAAGATCACAACGTCGTCGCGCAGTACGCGGATCGGACGGTTGCGGTGCACGGTACCCTCGATGACCATACAGCCAGCGATGGCGCCGAACTTCGGCGAACGGAACACGTCACGCACTTCGGCGACACCCAGGATGTTCTCGCGAACATCGCTGCCGAGCATGCCGGTCAGGGCCTTCTTGACGTCTTCGATGATGTCGTAGATCACGTTGTAGTAACGCATATCCAGACCTTCCTGCTCGACGATCTTGCGCGCGCCGGCATCGGCACGCACGTTGAAGCCGAACAGCACCGCATTGGACGCCAGCGCAAGGTTGGCATCGCTCTCGGTGATACCACCGACGCCGCCACCGATGACGCGAACCTGAACTTCGTCGTTGCCCAGGCCGCCGAGCGAGCCGTTCAACGCTTCCAGGGAACCGCGTACGTCGGTCTTGAGGACGATGTTGAGCGTCTTCTTCTCTTCCTGACCCATGGTCTCGAAGATGTTTTCCAGCTTGCCGGCGTGAGCACGGGCCAGCTTGACCTCGCGGTATTTGCCCTGACGGAACAGCGCAACTTCGCGGGCTTTCTTCTCGTCGGCAACCACGGACAGCTCGTCACCGGCTTCCGGAGTGCCATCCAGGCCGAGGATCTCGACCGGGATCGACGGGCCGGCTTCCTTCACAGGCTTGCCGTTCTCGTCGAGCATGGCACGTACGCGGCCGTAGTTGGAGCCGCACAGGACCATGTCGCCCTGGCGCAGCGTACCGTCCTGAACCAGGATGGTCGCCACAGGGCCGCGGCCCTTGTCCAGGCGCGATTCGACGACGACACCACGACCAGGAGCGGTCGGAGTAGCGGTCAGCTCAAGCACTTCGGCCTGCAGCAGGACGGCTTCGAGCAGTTCGTCGACGCCGGTACCCATCTTCGCCGAAACCTTGACGAACGGCGTGTCACCACCCCATTCCTCGGAGGTCACGCCTTCGACGGACAGCTCGTTACGAATGCGATCGAGGTCGGCACCGGGCTTGTCGATCTTGTTCACCGCAACCACCAGTGGAACGCCAGCTGCCTTGGCATGCTGAACAGCTTCACGGGTCTGCGGCATCACGCCGTCGTCCGCCGCCACCACCAGGATGACGATGTCGGTCGCCTTGGCACCACGAGCACGCATCTGGGTAAACGCAGCGTGGCCCGGGGTATCGAGGAAGGTGACCATGCCGCGGTCGGTTTCCACGTGGTAGGCACCGATGTGCTGGGTAATACCACCGGCTTCGCCAGCGGCAACCTTGGCACGACGGATGTAGTCGAGCAGCGAGGTCTTGCCATGGTCAACGTGACCCATGACGGTAACGACCGGGGCGCGCGATTCGACTTGGCCTTCGAACTTCAGCGATTCGGCCAGGGAATCTTCCAGGGCGCTATCGCTGACCAGAGTGACCTTGTGGCCCAGCTCTTCTGCGATCAGCTGAGCGGTTTCCTGGTCGAGCACCTGGTTGATGGTGACCGGAGTACCCATCTTGAACATGAACTTGACCACTTCAGCGCCCTTGACGGACATCTGGTTGGCCAGCTCGGAGACGGTGATGGTCTCGCCGATGGTCACGTCACGGATGACGGGGCCGGTCGGGTTCTGGAAGCCGTGCGCATTGCGCTTCTTCAGCTTGCCCTTGCCACCACGACCACGACGAGCGCCATCGCTCTCTTCGTCGGTAGTGCGCGGCGCGGCACGCGGCGTCGGAGCTTTTTCTTTCTCCTTGACCTTGACCTTGATCGACACACGTGGAGCCTCGCCACGACGACGGTCGTCATCGCGAGTGCGGCTTTCGTTGCGACGGGTCTCGTCCTTCTTGCGCTCGGCGGCACGAGCAGCGGCGTCTTCGGACGCTGGTGCGTCGGCGACTACCGGAGCCGGAGCAGCAGGTGCCGGCTCAGCCTTGGCAGCTGGCGCAGGCGCAGCGGCGGCAGTTTCGGTCGACTGGCGACGAGCCTGCTCTTCGTTGCGCTGGCGAACATCGGCCTCGACCTTGTCACGAGCGGCATTTTCAGCCGCACGGCGCTCGTCCTGCTCACGCTTCTGCTCAGCCTGGATCTCTTCCGGGCTGCGCTGAACGAATACTTTCTTCTTGCGTACTTCTACGCTGATGCTTTTGCTACCGGCGACACGCAGCGTGCTGGTGGTCTTGCGCTGCAAGGTAATCTTGCGCGGCTCTTCCGCCTTGCTTTTGTGGCTGCTTTTCAAATGAGTCAGCAGAGTCTGCTTCTCATTGTCGGTCACTACCTGACCGGCGTCGGTGTGCGGCAGACCTGCCTCACGCATCTGCTGCAGCAGGCGCTCTACCGGTGCCTCGACCTCTTGGGCCAGTTCTTTCACCGTGACTTGCGTCATGCACTTCTCTCCTCAGGCCGCGCCTAATTACTCGAACCAGTGGGCTCGGGCGGCCATGATCAACTTGCCGGCACGCTCTTCGTCGATGCCGTCGATGTCGAGCAGGTCGTCAATCGACTGCTCGGCCAGGTCTTCGCGGTTAACCACGCCGCGCACCGCCAGTTCCGCCGCCAGGTCCTTGTCCATGCCCTCAAGGGAGAGCAGGTCTTCGGCCGGATGGGCGTCTGCCAGTTTTTCTTCGGTAGCGATGGCCTTGGTCAACAAACGGTCCTTGGCTCGAGCGCGGAGCTCATTGACGATATCTTCGTCAAAGCCATCGATGTTGAGCATTTCTTCCAACGGTACGTAGGCAATTTCTTCGAGGCTGGTAAAGCCTTCGTCGACCAGCACTTGGGCCAGCTCCTCGTCGACTTCCAGTTCATCGATGAAATTGCGCAGGATGTCACCGGTTTCTGCCTGCTGCTTGGCCTGGATGTCCTTCTCGGTCATCACGTTCAGGGTCCAGCCAGTCAGCTGACTGGCAAGGCGAACGTTCTGACCACCACGGCCAATGGCCTGGGCCAGGTTGTCCTCGGCAACGGCGATGTCCATTGCATGGGCATCTTCATCAACGATGATCGCCGCGACTTCGGCCGGCGACATGGCGTTGATGACAAATTGCGCCGGGTTATCGTCCCACAGGACGATATCCACACGCTCACCACCCAACTCTCCGGATACGGCCTGGACGCGCGAACCACGCATGCCGATACAGGCACCTTGCGGATCGATACGCTTGTCCTTGGAGCGGACGGCGATCTTGGCACGCGACCCCGGATCACGGGAGGCGGCCATGACTTCGATGAGGCCTTCAGCGATTTCCGGCACTTCGATGCGGAACAGCTCGATCAGCATCTGTGGCGCGGTACGCGACAGGATCAGCTGCGGGCCGCGGTTCTCGGTGCGGATTTCCTTGAGCAGCGCACGCAAGCGCACGCCAACACGGAAGGTCTCACGTGGAATGATGTCTTCGCGGGCCAGCAGCGCCTCGGCGTTGTTGCCCAGGTCGACGATGACGTTGTCGCGAGTGACCTTTTTGACGGTACCCGAGATGATCTCGCCAACGCGTTCGCGGTAAGCGTCAACCACCTGGGCGCGCTCGGCCTCGCGGACCTTCTGCACGATGACCTGCTTGGCGGTCTGGGCGGCGATACGACCGAATTCGATGGACTCGATCTTCTCTTCGATCACGTCACCTACCTTGGCTTCAGGGTGGGTCTCGTGAATCTTGGCCAGCCAGGTCTCGATAGCCGGATCGTCCAGATCGGCTTCGTCGACAACTGTCCAGCGACGGAAGGTCTCGTAGCTACCGGTGTGGCGGTTGATTTCCACACGCAGATCGACTTCGTCTTCAAAACGTTTTTTGGTTGCAGTAGCCAGGGCCACTTCCAGCGCTTCGAAAATGACGCCGGGCGGTACACCTTTTTCGTTGGATACCGATTCAACAACCAGCAGTACTTCTTTGCTCATCGTACGCCTCGCCTTGCGCAAGCCATTGGGCCCGGATAGTCCGCCGGGCCCGGCACGTCTCAGTCAAAACTGGGAATAATATTGGCCTTGTCGATCGAGTCGATCGGCAACAGGAACTCTTGATCGTCCACCTGGACCACCACATCCTGCTCCTCCACACCGCGGAGAAGGCCCTGGAAGTTACGACGACCCTCGAAGGGTGAGCGCAGCTTGATCTTCACTTGTTCGCCGGCATGCGAGGCAAACTGTTCGAGCGTGAACAGCGGGCGTTCCATGCCAGGAGAAGAAACCTCTAGGGTATATTCAGAGCTGATCGGATCTTCCACATCGAGAACGCTGCTGACCTGACGGCTGACTTCAGCACAGTCGTCCACCAGAATCCCGCCTTCCTTGTCGATGTAGACACGTAGTACCGAATGCTTGCCTTGGGAGACGAATTCAATCCCCCAGCATTCGAAGCCCAGCCCCGTGACCACCGGGGCCAACAAGGCCTGCAACTGTTCTAGCTTGCTCGACACCTGAACCCCCTCGTGCATGCTGTGCAAATGAAAAATGGGCGAAGCGCCCATCCCTGAAAGCGCCGTTGGACAACGACGCCGATAACTGTTCGGCTAGCAAAAAGCCCCTGAAAAGGGGCTCCGCTGAAGCTGGTTGCGGGGGCTGGATTTGAACCAACGACCTTCGGGTTATGAGCCCGACGAGCTACCAAGCTGCTCCACCCCGCGACAAAGCTGGGGCGAAAGTATAAGACCGAACCCGTTGCTGGGTCAATCCGACCTCCACCTACAAGAAAGCCCGCATAAAGCGGGCTCTCTTGCTTCAATTGGTACCGAGAAGGGGACTCGAACCCCTACACCCTATGGGCACAACCACCTCAAGGTTGCGTGTCTACCAATTCCACCACCTCGGCAATACTACTTCTTGAAACCCGTTACTTCTGCTCTTCGGTTGGAGGAGGTACATCACCAGCGTGGGTGGTTTCGCTCTTCTGCTCCTGGAGCACCGGTACATCATCATTTACTGCCGGCTTTGGCTTTTGCACTTCCAACACCGCTGGATCTGGAAGTCCCGCCTCGCTCAACTGGTGAGCTTGTTGCTTGGCGAAGTATCCTAACCCAAGTGCTGTCAGAAAGAAAGTGGCAGCAAGTATAGCAGTAAATTTACTCAGGAAGGTAGCAGAACCTTGGCTTCCGAACACAGTATTTGAAGCACCTGCGCCGAAAGATGCACCTGCTTCCGCACCTTTACCCTGTTGCAACAGAACCAGCACTACAAGCGACAGCGCTGCCAACAGATGAAAAACAACGATGACTGTTTCCAGCATTTGTTCAGTTTCCTGCGGCGCGACAAATTGCACCGAATTCGTCTGCGTTCAGGGATGCTCCACCAATGAGCCCCCCATCAATATCCGGCATGCCGAACAGTTCGGCCGCATTGGCCGCCTTCACGCTACCGCCGTAGAGAAGCTGCACATTTTCTGCAACTTCGGCGTCCTTCGCTGCCAACTGCTTGCGGATGGCGGCGTGCACATCCTGAGCCTGCTGCGGCGAGGCCGTCAAACCTGTACCGATGGCCCATACAGGCTCATAGGCAATGACTGCATTGGCAAAAGCGGCAATACCGAACGCGTCGATAACACTGCTTAGTTGACGCTCTACAACTTCTAGCGTCTTGCCTGCTTCGCGCTCTGCGAGAGTTTCCCCTATACAGAGCACTGGCGTCAAACCACTTTTCTGAGCGGCTGCAAACTTGTCATTCAGCACTTCTTCACGTTCGCCGATAATCTGGCGACGCTCAGAGTGGCCAATCAACACCAACTTGCAGCCTACTTCAGCCAACTGACTCGGTGCAATTTCACCGGTCAGCGCACCCTGTTCGGGCATTACTGCAGAATTCTGGGCTCCAACGGCGATCCCTTTGCCTTTCAGGCCATCAATGACTTCATTGATGAACAGGGCCGGTGGGAACACCGCAACTTCGACACCTTCGGGAATGAGCATTTTGCCCAAGCCTTGAGTCAGCTCAGCGACGCTGGCGCGGTTACCGTGCATCTTCCAGTTACCAGCTACCATAGGGCGACGCATGCTTTACCTCGTCGGTCAAAGTGGGCGCAGATCTTACCCAACCCGATCTGCGCTGGCAAGCCCAATTCAGATACAAACTTCAGCGACCAGCTTGGCCAGGGCTTCGGCGTGCGTGCGCACCTGGCTTTCGTCGTCACCTTCGACCATCACCCGGACCAGCGGCTCGGTGCCGGACTTGCGCAACAGCACACGCCCACGCCCCGCCATGTCCTCGGTAGCCTTGGCACTGGCCTCCTGCACCGCTGGGTGCTCCAGCGGGTCGACCTTGCTTGCGCCGAAGCGCACGTTGATCAGCACCTGCGGGCACTTGCGCAGGGCCTGACGGGCCTGTGCCAGGGTCTCACCGCGGCGCCTCAAGGCCAGCAGCACCTGCAGGGCGGCAATAATCGCATCACCGGTGGTGGTGTGGTTGCAGCACACCACGTGCCCGGAGTTTTCGCCACCCACCAGCCAGTTGCGCTCGAGCAGCTCGGCCATGACGTAGCGATCGCCTACCTTGGCCCGCACGAACGGAATATCCAGGTCCTTGAGCGCGAGCTCCAGGCCCAGGTTGCTCATCAGCGTACCCACCACACCGCCCTGCAACTTGCCACGCTCGTGAAGGTCACGGGCGATGATGAACAGCAACTCGTCGCCGTCGACAATGGCACCGGTATGGTCAACCATCAGCACGCGGTCGCCATCGCCATCGAAGGCGATGCCCAGGTCGGCGTGGCCGACCAGTACCGCCGCCTGCAGCGACTCGATATGGGTTGAACCGCAACTTTCGTTGATGTTCAGGCCATCAGGCTGCGCATGCAGTACGGTTACATCGGCACCCAGCTCGCGGAACACGCTCGGCGCGACCTTGTAGGTGGCGCCATGGGCGCAGTCGACCACCAGCTTGAGGCCATCGAAGCTGGTGCTGGTAGGCACGCTGCTCTTGCAGAATTCGATGTAGCGGCCGGCAGCGTCATTGATCCGCGACACTTTGCCCAGCTTGCTCGACTCGACCACCGTCATGGGCTGGTCAAGCAGCTCTTCGATCATCAGCTCGACTTCGTCCGGCAGCTTGGTGCCCTGGCCTGAGAAGAACTTGATGCCGTTGTCATCGTGCGGGTTGTGCGAGGCACTGATGACGATACCTGCCTCGGCATGGAAGGTGCGCGTGAGGTAGGCAATGGCCGGGGTTGGCATCGGCCCGAGCAGCATCACGTCGGCACCCGCCGCGGACAGGCCGGCCTCGAGTGCGGACTCGAACATGTACCCGGAGATACGCGTGTCCTTGCCCACCAGCACGCGGCAGTTGCCCTGCTTGCGGAAGGCCATGCCCGCCGCCCAACCCAGCTTCAGCATGAAGTCAGGGGTGATCGGGTATTCGCCGACGCGGCCACGGATGCCGTCGGTACCAAAGTATTTTCTGCTCATAGGGACTCCAATGTTCTTATTCGGCGTTCTGTACCGCAGCGATCATGCGCACTACATCGGCAGTTTCGGCCACATCATGGACGCGCAGAATACTGGCCCCCTTGGTCATGGCCAATGCCGCCAGCGCCAGGCTGCCATACAGCCGCTCACCGACCGGACGGTCCAGCGTCAGGCCGATCATGCTCTTGCGTGAAACGCCCACCAGCAGCGGGCGCCCCAGGCGATAGAGCGCTTCCATGTGTTTGAACAGGCTCAGGTTGTGCGCCAGGGTCTTGGCGAACCCGAAGCCCGGGTCGAGAATGATGCGATCCGCACCGATGCCCGCTGCTGCGCAAGCGGCCATCCGTTGCTCAAGATACCGCGTTACGTCGGCGGTCACATCCTCGTAATGCGGGTCATCCTGCATGTTCCCGGGCTCGCCGCGCATGTGCATCAGGCACACCGGCAAACCGGTAGCCGCTGCCGCGTCCAGCGCGCCATCGCGTTCCAGTGCACGCACATCGTTGATCAGGCCGGCACCCAGCCGGGCTGACTCGCGCATCACCGCAGGCGTAGAGGTATCGACCGAGATGACCACGTCGAGGCGGGCGTTGATGGCCTCGACCATCGGCGCAACCCGTTCGAGCTCCTCGGTTACCGACACTGCACGCGCACCGGGGCGAGTCGACTCGCCACCAATGTCGATCAGAGTCGCACCGGCCGCGACCATGGCCTCGGCATGGCGCAACGCCTCATCGCGCTGGCTGAAGCGACCACCATCGGAAAAGGAGTCGGGGGTGATATTGAGAATACCCATGACATGGGTACGGGACAAATCAAGAACCCGGTTGCCGCAAGGCAACCGGGTCGGGTACAGCTTCGAGCTCATAGATGCCCTTAGAGTTGAGCCGCTGGGCCGCCAATCGGCGATTCTGGACGATCATTCTGGGCAGTCGGGGTGCCCGAGTTCTTGTCGTCATCCCAGTCACGCGGTTCGCGTGGCGTACGACCAGCCATGATGTCGTCGATCTGGTCGGCATCGATGGTCTCGTACTTCATCAGCGCTTCGGTCATCGCTTCGAGCTTGTCGCGGTTGTCGATCAGCAGCTGCTTGGCGGTGGCGTAGCACTGGTCGATGATGCTGCGCACCTCGGAGTCGATCAGCTTGGCGGTCTCGCCGGACACGCTGGCGTGCTGGCTGCCAGCACTGCGGCCGAGGAACACCTCACCCTCTTCTTCCGCATACATCAGCGGGCCGAGTTTTTCCGACAGGCCCCACTTGGTGACCATGTTCCGGGCGAGCTGGCTGGCGCGCATGATGTCGTTGGACGCACCCGTAGTGACACCGTCGAAGCCCAAGGTCATTTCTTCGGCGATACGGCCACCGTACAGCGAGCAGATCTGGCTGATCAGCGCGCGCTTGGACAGGCTGTAGCGGTCTTCCTCGGGCAGGAACATGGTCACGCCCAGCGCGCGACCGCGCGGGATGATCGACACCTTGTACACCGGGTCGTGCTCAGGCACCAGGCGACCGACGATGGCGTGGCCAGCTTCGTGGTAGGCGGTGTTTTTCTTTTCTTTCTCGGACATGACCATGGTCTTGCGCTCGGCGCCCATCATGATCTTGTCCTTGGCCAGCTCGAACTCTTTCATTTCGACCAGGCGCTTGTTGGAGCGCGCTGCGAAAAGCGAAGCCTCGTTGACCAGGTTGGCCAGGTCGGCACCGGAGAAGCCAGGGGTACCACGGGCAATGACAGCCGGGTTGACGTTGTCGCTAATCGGCACTTTGCGCATGTGCACCTTGAGGATCTGCTCACGGCCGCGAATGTCCGGCAGGCCAACCACCACCTGGCGGTCGAAGCGGCCTGGGCGCAGCAGCGCAGGGTCCAGTACGTCCGGACGGTTGGTGGCGGCGATGACGATGATGCCATCGTTCATTTCGAAGCCGTCCATCTCTACCAGCAACTGGTTGAGGGTCTGCTCACGCTCGTCGTGACCGCCGCCCATGCCGGCGCCACGGTGGCGACCCACGGCGTCGATCTCGTCGATGAAGATGATGCATGGCGCGTGCTTCTTGGCCTGCTCGAACATGTCGCGCACACGGCTGGCGCCGACGCCGACGAACATCTCGACGAAGTCCGAACCGGAAATGGTGAAGAACGGTACCTTGGCTTCACCGGCGATGGCCTTGGCCAGCAGGGTCTTACCGGTACCCGGCGGGCCGACCATCAGCACGCCACGCGGGATGCGGCCACCCAGGCGCTGGAACTTGCCCGGGTCACGCAGGAATTCGACCAGCTCGCCAACCTCTTCCTTGGCTTCGTCGCAACCTGCAACGTCGGCCAGGGTGGTTTTTACCTGGTCTTCGGACAGCAGCCGCGCCTTGCTCTTGCCGAAGCTCATCGGCCCGCCCTTGCCGCCTGCGCCACCTTGCATCTGGCGCATGAAGAACATGAACACGGCGATGATCACCAGGATCGGGAAGCTCGCCACCAGCAGTTGAGTCCAGATGCTCTGCTGCTCGGGCTGCTTGCCTTCGACGACCACATGGTTGTCGACCAGGTCGCCGATCAGGCCGTTGTCGGTAATGGCCGGGCGAACCGTCTTGAAGCTGTCGCCGTCGGCGCGCTTGCCGGTAATGATGTAGCCGTCGACGGTCACACGCTCGACCTTGCCATCCTTGACCTGCTGGATGAAGTCGGAGTAGTTGAGGGTCTGCGGCTCGTTAGGGCTGGAGAAGTTGTTCATCACTGTCACCAGGACAGCTGCGATGATCAACCACAGGATCAGATTCTTTGCCATGTCGTTCAATTCGCTACCCTCTGAGGCCGGCGCACGACGCAGCCGTGCCTCGCATGATATTCATCGCCCTAACTTACTACATTACCTACGCATCCGCAGGCACCGTCTGTAACCCTTTGTGAAACCTAGACTACACGAAGTTCGGACGATCCTGACGGGGTAGCCGATTGGAAATAACTATCGGCCACCCCGTGGCACGCCTTTCACACGCCTTTGAAACCTTTGCCCAGCAGGTACTGCTCACGCGAGCGATCTCGCGATGAGGACGGCTTGCGCATCTGCACCTTGTCGAACTTGGTGCGCACATCCTTCAGGTACATGTCGAAGCCTTCGCCCTGGAAAATCTTGATGAGGAAGTCACCACCCGGCTTGAGCACGCGGGTTGCCAGGTCCAATGCCAGTTCGCACAGGAACATGGCACGCGGCATGTCCACCTCGGGCGTACCACTCATATTGGGGGCCATGTCGGAAATCACAAGGTCTACGTGCGAATCACCGACGGCGTCGAGGATCTGTTGCAGCACTTCATCCTGGGTGAAGTCGCCCTGAATGAAGGTAACGTCAGGGATCGAGTCCATTTCCAGAATGTCGGAAGCGATCAGGCGGCCTTGGCCACCAATCAGACGACTGGTCACCTGCGACCAGCCGCCCGGGGCTGCGCCCAGGTCGATGACGCTCATGCCAGGACGGATCAGGCGGTCTTTCTCCTGAATCTCCAGCAGTTTGTAGCTCGCGCGCGAGCGGTAGCCATCCTTCTGCGCTTGCTTAACAAAAGGGTCGTTAAAATGCTCTCGCAGCCAGTTGGCGCTGCTTTTGGAACGTTGTACCACGGGGCACCTCGATGATATGCGTCGTGATTGACTGGGCGGAGCCAGGGGCCCTCGGGTAAAATGCCTGTCAATTTTACAGAATCAGACGGAAAGGGTCAGATTATGCCGCTCAATAACGAGCAGAAGAAGCAATACAAGTCCATTGGTCATGACCTGAAGCCGGTCCTGATCGTTGCTGGCAACGGTGTGAACGAAGGCGTGGCCGCCGAATTGGAGCGTGCGCTCGCCGATCATGAGCTGATCAAGGTCGAGATTCGCTCCGAAGATCGTGAAGAACGTGCCGCCGCCATTGCCGAGCTGTGCAAGGTGGGCCGCGCCGAGCTGGTGCAGACCATCGGCAAGAAAGCGCTGATCTACCGCAAGAACCCGCAGCCGAACAAGCAGCTGTCCAACATCCACCGTTTCAAGTAACGGTGACGCCGATCAGTGGCGCGCCTTGCGCGCCCTGACCGGTACCGGTTGGGCCACCAGCACGATGCCGGAAAAACCCAGCACCAGGAAACAGAACATCTGCCAGCGCTCGCCGACCGAAATGCCGTAGCGCAAGGTGTAATACCCCACACAGGCTGCAAAACCCAGCAGCAGCATCTGGCCACGAAATTGCCGCCACCAGGCCGCCAGGCCATCCACCCTCGCCAGCACGGCCAATTGGGTAAGCAACCCTAACAGCGCCACGCCAATCAACCAGCGGTCGATCTGCCCGGCGATGTCCTGCACCAGCAACGGTGCCAGGCCACTGACCTTGAGCGCCGGCACCAACCCCACGTGGAACACCCACAGGCCGCCGACCCAGAACACCTGGGCCAGCTGCCAGAGGATCCCCTCGAGGGATGGCGCCCGAAGGCGCCTGTCAGATGTGCTGGACTTCGACAATCTCGTACTCGACCGTGCCGCTTGGCGTCTTGATGACGACGACGTCGCCCTCTTCCTTGCCGATGATGGCACGGGCAATCGGCGCGCTGGCCGAAAGTTTGCCGAGCTTGATATTGGCCTCGTCCTCACCAACGATCTGGTACTTCACACGCTCGTCGGTTTCGGTGTTGGCCAGCTCCACGGTGGTGCCGAAGATGACCTTGCCAGTATGGGGGATGGTGGTCACGTCGATCACCACCGAGTTCTGCAGGCGGCCTTCGATATCACGGATACGAGCCTCGACCATGCCCTGCTCTTCACGGGCGGCATGGTATTCGGCGTTTTCCTTGAGGTCACCCAGTTCGCGCGCTTCACCAATCGCCTGGCTCAGGCGCGGGCGCTCGGTCTTGCTCAGGAACAGGTGCTCCTCTTCCAGGGCGCGAGCGCCCTGGACGGTCATCGGGTATTTGGTAATGCTCATGCTTCAAGTCCTGCATGCAGATCCTGCAAGCGACGAACGGTCTTTTCAGGGCCGAATTTCAGCGCTTCGCAGATGGCTTCACCTGCCGCAATGGTCGTGGTGCAGTAGATCTTGTGCTGCAGCGCATTGCGACGAATCGAGTAGGAATCGGCGATCGACTGGCGCCCTTCGGTGGTGTTGATGATCAGCGACACTTCGTCGTTCTTGATCATGTCTACCACGTGCGGACGACCTTCGGTCACTTTGTTCACGCGGCGCACTTTCAGGCCGGCCGCTTCGATAACCTTGGCGGTACCTGCAGTAGCAACCACTTCGAAGCCCAGGGCGATCAGGTCACGGGCAACGCCAGCCACTTGTGGCTTGTCGTCGTCACGTACGCTGATGAACGCGGTACCGCCGGTCGGCAGCACTTCGCTGGCACCCATCTGGGCCTTGGCGAACGCTTCACCGAAGCTGTCACCGACACCCATGACTTCACCGGTCGATTTCATCTCAGGGCCGAGGATCGGGTCAACCCCTGGGAACTTGGCGAACGGGAAGACGGCTTCCTTGACGCTGTAGAAGTTCGGGATGATTTCCTTGGTGAAGCCCAGTTCTTTCAGGGTTTTGCCAGCCATGACGCGGGCAGCGATCATCGCCAGGGAAGTGCCGATGCACTTGGAAACGAACGGTACGGTACGCGAGGCGCGCGGGTTGACTTCGATCACGTAGATCTTGTCGCCCTGCAGGGCCAGCTGCACGTTCATCAGGCCGACAACGCCCAGCTCCAGGGCCATTTTCGACACCTGTACACGGACTTCGTCCTGCACTTCCTTGCTCAGCGAGTAAGGCGGCAGCGAGCACGCCGAGTCACCGGAGTGAACGCCGGCCTGTTCGATGTGCTGCATGATTGCGCCGATGACCACGTCGGTACCGTCGCAGACCGCATCAACGTCCATCTCGATGGCGCAGTTGAGGAAGTGGTCGAGCAATACCGGGCTGTCATTGGACACCTGTACGGCTTCACGCAGGTAGCGCTTGAGCTCGTCCAGTTCGTAGACGATTTCCATCGCGCGGCCGCCCAGTACGTAGGACGGGCGCACCACCAGCGGGTAACCGATGCTGCCAGCGGCACGGATGGCTTCGTCTTCGCTGCGCACGGTAGCGTTTGGCGGCTGCAGCAGGTTCAGGCGCTGAACCATCTGCTGGAAGCGCTCACGGTCTTCGGCACGGTCGATGGCGTCCGGGCTGGTACCGATGATCGGTACGCCGGCTTCTTCCAGCGCGCGAGCCAGTTTCAGCGGGGTCTGGCCGCCGTAGTGGACGATGACGCCCTTCGGCTTCTCGACGCGGCAGACTTCCAGCACGTCTTCCAGGGTCAGCGGCTCGAAGTAGAGACGGTCGGACGTGTCGTAGTCGGTGGAGACGGTCTCCGGGTTGCAGTTGACCATGATGGTCTCGTAACCATCTTCACGCAGCGCCAGGGCCGCGTGTACGCAGCAGTAGTCGAACTCGATGCCTTGGCCGATACGGTTAGGGCCACCACCCAGGATCATGATCTTGTCGCGGGTCGACGGGTTGGCCTCGCACTCTTCCTCGTAGGTCGAATACAGGTAGGCGGTGTCGGTGGCGAACTCGGCGGCGCAGGTATCGACGCGCTTGTAGACCGGGAACACTTCCAGCTTGTGACGGTGACGGCGCAGGTTCTTGTCGGTGATGCCGAGCAGTTTGGCCAGGCGCTGGTCCGAGAAGCCCTTGCGCTTGAGGCGCAGCATGTAGTCCTTGTCGATGGCCGACAGGGCCAGGGTCTTGACCTTCTCTTCTTCCTTGATCAGATCTTCCATCTGCACCAGGAACCACATATCGATGCCGGTCAGGGCGAAGATTTCTTCGCAGGTCATGCCCGAACGCATGGCGTCGGCCACGTACCAGATACGCTCGGCACCCGGCACGGTCAGTTCGCGCTTGAGGATGCTGGCGGCATCGGGGCTGGCCAGGTCGACTTTCGGGTCCAGACCGCAGGCACCGACTTCCAGGCCGCGCAGGGCTTTCTGCAGGGACTCCTGGAAGGTACGGCCGATGGCCATGACTTCACCCACGGACTTCATCTGGGTGGTCAGGCGGGCGTCGGCTTTCGGGAATTTCTCGAAGGCAAAGCGCGGCAGCTTGGTGACGACGTAGTCGATCGACGGCTCGAAGGACGCTGGGGTGCGGCCGCCGGTGATGTCGTTCTGCAGCTCGTCGAGGGTGTAACCAATGGCCAGCTTGGCGGCGATCTTGGCGATCGGGAAGCCGGTAGCCTTGGAGGCCAGGGCGGACGAACGCGATACACGCGGGTTCATCTCGATGACGACCATGCGGCCGGTGTCCGGGCAGATACCGAACTGCACGTTGGAACCGCCGGTTTCAACACCGATTTCACGCAGCACCGCCAGCGAGGCGTTGCGCATGATCTGGTATTCCTTGTCGGTCAGGGTCTGCGCCGGGGCAACGGTGATCGAGTCGCCGGTGTGCACGCCCATCGGGTCGAAGTTTTCGATCGAGCAGACGATGATGCAGTTGTCCTTTTTGTCGCGGACCACTTCCATCTCGTACTCTTTCCAGCCGATCAGCGATTCGTCGATCAGCAGCTCTTTGGTCGGCGACAGGTCCAGACCGCGGGTGCAGATTTCTTCGAATTCTTCACGGTTGTAAGCAATACCGCCACCGGTGCCGCCCATGGTGAACGACGGGCGAATGATGCACGGGAAGCCAAGCTTCTCGAGGACCGCGTTGGCCTCTTCCATGCTGTGGGCGATACCGGAGCGCGGGCACTCCAGGCCGATGTCCTTCATCGCCTTGTCGAAGCGCGAACGGTCTTCAGCCTTGTCGATGGTGTCGGCGTTGGCACCGATCATCTCTACGCCGAACTTCTCCAGAACGCCATGGCGCTCCAGGTCCAGGGCGCAGTTCAGCGCGGTCTGGCCACCCATGGTAGGCAGCACGGCGTCCGGGCGCTCTTTCTCGATGATCTTGGCCACCGACTGCCACTTGATCGGCTCGATGTAGGTGGCGTCGGCCATGGCCGGGTCGGTCATGATGGTGGCCGGGTTGGAGTTCACCAGGATGACGCGGAAACCTTCCTCGCGCAGGGCTTTGCAAGCCTGGGCGCCGGAGTAGTCGAATTCGCAGGCCTGGCCGATCACGATCGGGCCAGCGCCGAGAATCAGGATGCTTTTGATGTCTGTACGTTTTGGCATGGTTGTCACTCAAATCCGCGGGTCAGTCGGCAAGCCGTCTTGAACAATCTGGGTCAGGCGCTTCCGGGCGCGGCGCAAGCCGGCCCGGGGCCTTGATGCAGGATGCTCAGCGGCGCTTGGCCATGGCATCGGTGAAACGATCGAACAGTGGCGCGACGTCGGTCGGGCCTGGGCTCGCTTCAGGGTGGCCCTGGAAGCTGAACGCGCTCTTGTCGGTGCGCTCGATGCCCTGCAGGGTACCGTCGAACAGCGACTTGTGGATGGCGCGGACGTTGCCCGGCAGGGTAGCTTCGTCGACGGCGAAGCCGTGGTTCTGGCTGGTGATCATGACCACGCCGGTGTCCAGGTCCTGGACCGGGTGGTTGGCGCCGTGGTGGCCGTGGCCCATCTTCACGGTCTTGGCGCCGGAGGCCAGGGCCAGCAGCTGGTGGCCGAGGCAGATGCCGAACACCGGGATCTCGGTTTCGAGGATCTCTTTGATCGCCTGGATGGCGTAGTCGCATGGCTCGGGGTCACCCGGGCCGTTGGACAGGAACACGCCATCGGGGTTGAGCGCGAGCACTTCGCTGGCCGGGGTTTGGGCAGGCACCACGGTCACGCGGCAGCCACGGGCGACCAGCATGCGCAGGATGTTCAGCTTGACGCCGTAGTCGAAGGCGACCACGTGGTACGGCAGCTCGGAAGCTTCGAGGGTCGGGTGGCTGTCGGTTTTCAGCTCCCACACGCTGGAGCGCCACTCGTAGCGCTCTTTGGTGGAAACGACCTTGGCCAGGTCCATGCCCTTCAGGCCTGGGAAGGCACGGGCAGCGGCGATGGCGGCTTCTTCGCTGATGTTGTCACCGGCGAGGATGCAGCCGTTCTGGGCGCCCTTTTCACGCAGGATACGGGTCAGGCGGCGAGTGTCGATGCCAGCGATGGCGACGACATTGTTGGCCTTCAGGTAGTCAGGCAGCGACTGGGTGTTACGCCAGTTGCTGGCCAGCAGCGGCAGGTCACGGATGACCAGGCCAGCGGACCAGACACGGTTCGATTCGGCGTCTTCCGGCGTGGTGCCGGTGTTGCCGATGTGCGGATAGGTCAGGGTAACGATTTGCTGCGCGTAGGAAGGGTCTGTAAGGATTTCCTGGTAGCCGGTCATAGCGGTGTTGAATACCACCTCACCAACGGTCTGACCGTCGGCACCAATGGCTTCACCGCGAAAAATACTGCCGTCGGCAAGGGCGAGTATGGCTGGCTTTGTCAAGAAGACCTCCCGTAAATCAAGCATGAAAGGGCGATCGCAGGTTGCAAAAAAGCGGAGTGACGTATGGACACGTCACCCCGCTTTCATGTGCTGAATTCAATTCGCTGCGCGCTTTTAGTGGACACACTAAAGCTGTAGCTTACAGAAAAGTGCGTTTTGGGTCTACCGTATATGTGCCTCTAAAACACATGATTGCGACAGGGGGTGCCTTGCACCCCATCGCCGGCAAGCCGGCTCCCACAGGTAATGCACCCACCCGAAGGTTTGCACGCCCCTGTGGGAGCCGCCTTGCCGGCGATAGGGCCATCACAATCGCTGCAAGCGTCAGCGCAGCTCCAGCACATCCTGCATGTCGTACAAGCCAGCCTCACGCCCATCCAGCCACAGCGCCGCACGCACAGCGCCCTTGGCGAAGGTCATGCGGCTGGACGCCTTGTGCGTGATTTCCAGCCGCTCGCCTTCGGCAGCGAACAGCACGGTGTGATCACCCACCACATCGCCGGCACGCACAGTGGCGAAGCCGATGGTCTTGCGATCACGCGCGCCGGTCTGGCCTTCGCGGCCATACACCGCCACTTCCTGCAGGTCACGGCCCAGCGCATTGGCAACCACTTCACCCATGCGCAGCGCAGTACCCGACGGGGCATCGACCTTGTGCCGGTGGTGCGCCTCGATGATCTCGATGTCGACCTCATCGCCCAGCACGCGCGCTGCCATGTCCAGCAACTTGAGGCTGAGGTTCACGCCGACGCTGAAGTTGGCGGCGAAGACGATCGGAATATCCTTGCCCGCCTCGGCCAGCAGCTGCTTCTCTTCGACGCTGAACCCGGTGGTGCCGATGATCATCGCCTTGCCGTGCTTGCGGCAGAACGCCAGGTTCTTCAAGGTCACCGAAGGGTGAGTGAAGTCGATCAGCACGTCGAAGTCGTCGGCCACCTTGGCCAGGTCATCCGACAACAGCACGCCGATGCGGCCCAGGGCCGCCAGCTCGCCGGCATCAGCCCCGACCAGCGAGCTGTCCGGGCGATCGATCGCCGCGGTCAGCCCGGCACCCGGGGTTTGCTGCACAGCTTCGATCAGGGTCTTGCCCATCCGCCCCGCCGCGCCCATCACTGCAATACGTCGCATAGCTATTTCCTTGTCAGAGGTCGCCGAAGAAGCGCTTCACGCCATCGAACCAACCATTGGCCTTGGGCGAATGGGAGCTGTCGCCTTCGAGCGAATCACGCAGCTCTTCGAGCAGTTCGCGCTGGCGACGGCTGAGGTTGACCGGGGTTTCCACTGCCACGCGGCACAGCAGGTCACCCGCACCACCGCCACGCACCGGCGCCACACCCTTGCCACGCAGGCGGAACTGCTTGCCGGTTTGGGTGCCTTCCGGGATTTTCAGCTTTACACGGCCATCCAGGGTCGGCACTTCCAGCTCGCCACCCAGGGCAGCGTCGGTGTAGCTGATCGGCACTTCGCAATACAGGTGCTTGCCGTCACGCTGGAAGATCTCGTGCTCGCGCACGTTGATGACCACATACAGGTCGCCGGTCGGGCCACCATGGGTGCCCGCCTCGCCTTCGCCAGACAGGCGAATGCGGTCGCCGGTATCGACGCCCGCCGGCACCTTGACCGACAGGGTCTTGTATTCCTCGACACGGCCTTCGCCATGGCACGCGTTGCAAGGGTCGGTGATGATCTTGCCCTGGCCATGGCAGCGCGGGCAGGTTTGCTGCACCGAGAAGAAGCCCTGCTGCATGCGCACCTGGCCGATACCGCCGCAGGTTGGGCAAGTGGACGGGGTCGAGCCCTTTTTCGCACCACTGCCGTCGCACGGCTGGCAGTTGACCAGTGTCGGCACACGGATACTGACCGTTGTGCCGCGCACCGCTTCTTCCAGGTTCAGCTCCAGGGTGTAGCGCAGGTCGCTGCCGCGTGCGGCACCACCACGACCACCGCCCCGGCCACCGCCGAAGAAGTCACTGAACACATCGCCAAAGATGTCGGAGAAGTTGGCGCCGCCGAAGCCAGCACCACCGCCACCCATGCTTGGGTCGACGCCAGCGTGACCATACTGGTCGAACGCGGCACGCTTGCTGGCGTCAGACAGCACTTCGTAGGCCTCGTTGGCCTCCTTGAACTTGTCTTCCGACTCTTTATCACCGGGGTTGCGGTCCGGGTGGAACTTCATCGCCAGTCGACGATAGGCCTTCTTCAGGTCTGCTTCACTGGCGCCGCGCTCGACACCCAGGACCTCATAATAATCACGCTTGGACATAGGTCATTTGCACCTTGTTGGGCGTCAGGCATCCGCGCCGCGCCATCAGCACCTGCCTGCACACCACGAATGGCCCAGACAAACACTGTAAAAATTCTCGAATTCCAGATACGCCAACGCGGGAGCAAGCCCCCGCGCGGCGACATCCTACCAGCTCACCGACAAAGGCCGGTGAGCTGGCCGACAACATGCAACGATTACTTCTTGTCGTCGCCTTTGACTTCTTCGAACTCAGCGTCAACCACGTCATCGTGCTTGGCTTCCGGCTCGGCTTGCTGAGCGCCGCCCTGAGGCTGTTCGGCCGATTGCTCGGCGTACATCTTCTGGGCTACCGGTGCGGAGACCTTGGACAGCTCTTCGACCTTGGCCTCGATGGCAGCCTTGTCGTCGCCTTTGACAGCGGCTTCCAGGGCAACCACGGCCGCTTCGATGGCGGTTTTTTCTTCGGCAGTGACCTTGTCACCTGCGTCGACAACCATCTTGCGGGTCGAGTGAACCAGCGCGTCACCCTGGTTACGGGCAGCAGCCAGCTCTTCGAACTTGCGGTCTTCCTCGGCGTTGGCCTCGGCGTCACGCACCATGCGCTCGACTTCTTCGTCCGACAGGCCGGAGTTGGCCTTGATCACGATCGACTGAGCCTTACCGGTGGCCTTGTCTTTCGCGCCGACGTGCAGGATGCCGTTGGCGTCGATGTCAAAGGTCACTTCGATCTGCGGAACACCACGCGGTGCTGGCGGGATGTCAGCCAGGTCGAACTTGCCCAGCGACTTGTTCTGCGCAGCTTGCTTACGCTCGCCCTGCAGCACGTGAATGGTCACGGCGCCCTGGTTGTCATCGGCAGTCGAGAACACCTGCGACTTCTTGGTCGGGATGGTGGTGTTCTTCTCGATCAGGGCGGTCATCACGCCACCCATGGTTTCGATACCCAGGGTCAGCGGGCTGACGTCCAGCAGCAGTACGTCTTTTACGTCACCGGCCAGAACGGCGCCCTGGATGGCAGCACCCATGGCAACGGCTTCGTCCGGGTTGACGTCTTTACGCGCTTCTTTACCGAAGAAATCGGCAACTTCTTTCTGCACCAGCGGCATACGGGTCTGACCGCCAACCAGGATCACGTCGTCGATCTTGCTGGCGTCGATACCGGCGTCCTTCAGCGCGATGCGGCAAGGCTCGATGGTACGCTTGACCAGGTCCTCGACCAGCGCTTCCAGCTTGGAGCGGGAGATCTTCACGTTCAGGTGCTTAGGACCGGTGGCATCTGCAGTGATGTACGGCAGGTTGACATCGGTCGACTGAGCGGACGACAGCTCGATCTTGGCTTTTTCAGCAGCTTCTTTCAGACGCTGCAGGGCCAGTGGATCGTTCTTCAGGTCCATGCCCGACTCTTTCTTGAACTCGTCGACGAGGTAGTCGATCAGGCGCATGTCGAAGTCTTCACCACCCAGGAAGGTGTCGCCGTTGGTGGCCAGTACTTCGAACTGGTGCTCACCGTCGACTTCGGCGATTTCGATGACCGAAACGTCGAAGGTACCACCACCCAGGTCATAAACGATGACGGTGTGGTCGCCCTTGGCCTTGTCCATGCCGTACGCCAGTGCAGCGGCAGTCGGTTCGTTGATGATGCGTTTTACGTCCAGGCCAGCGATGCGGCCGGCGTCTTTGGTGGCCTGACGCTGGCTGTCGTTGAAGTAGGCCGGAACGGTGATGACCGCTTCGGTGACGGGCTCGCCGAGGTAGTCTTCGGCGGTCTTCTTCATTTTTTTCAGGACTTCGGCGCTGATTTGCGGCGGAGCCATTTCCTTGCCAGCAGCCTCGACCCAGGCGTCACCGTTGTTCGCCTTGACGATCTTGTACGGCACCAGCTTGATGTCTTTCTGCACGACGTCTTCTTCGAAGCGGCGGCCAATCAGGCGCTTCACTGCGAACAGCGTGTTGTGCGGGTTGGTCACAGCCTGGCGCTTGGCCGACTGACCTACCAGGATTTCGCCATCGTTGGCGTAGGCCACGATCGAAGGGGTAGTACGCGCGCCTTCGGCGTTTTCGATGACCTTGACGTTACCGTTTTCCAGAATGGAGACGCACGAGTTGGTGGTCCCCAGGTCGATACCGATGATTTTACCCATGTTAACTCTCCCGAAACTTGAATTTGGTAGCAGCGACTACTTTTGGCCAACTGCAGTAATACTTGAAGGCTTGACACCTAGATGGGGATGCCCCGGTGGATTTCAAGCCTTCTCATCGATCGAAGGTTGCGCCGCGCTCGGCGCCTTGCTGACCACCACCATGGCGGGGCGCAGCAGGCGGCCGTTGAGCAGGTAGCCCTTCTGGAACACGTTGAGCACGCTGTTCGGCTCGACTTCGGCGCTTTCCTGCATGGCCATCGCCTGGTGATGATCGGCGTTGAACGGCTGGCCGTGCGGGTCGATGGCTTCGAGGTTGTAGCGCTTGAGGGTGTCCTGGAACATCTTCAGGGTCAGCTCGACACCTTCACGGGTGTTCTTGACCTGTTCGTCAGCAGGGTCGAGATGGGTCAGGGCCATCTCCAGGCTGTCGATCACCGGCAGCAGGTCGCCCGAGAACTTCTCGAGGGCGAACTTGCGGGCCTTGTCGACTTCCTGCTCAGCGCGACGAATGCTGTTCTGCGCGTCAGCGGCGACACGCAGGGCTTGATCCTTGGCGGCGGCCAGCTGCTCCTCGAGCTCCTGAACGCGGGCGCCGTTATCCACTGCACCGGCCTCTTCGGGGTTAAGGTCTTGGTCTTTCAGCTGTTCGTCAGCCATGGGTCTCTCCTCCGCAATTTCTGTTGTACGAGCAAAGCTCGCCGTGTCTGCGGGCTATATGGGGCCGGAAAAACCAGCTTCAAGGGGCAAGGCGCTTTTCAGGGTGCAGGCAAAATCCGCCAGCAGGCATTGGCAGGGCAGAAAAAAGTACTGTATAAATAACCAGACCCAACCCTCGGGAGCGGCCCCCATGCTGGTGCACCTGTCCATTCATAACTACGCCATCGTCGAACACCTCGACCTCGAACTCGCCCGCGGCATGTCCGTCATTACCGGCGAGACCGGCGCTGGCAAATCGATCATGCTCGACGCCCTCGGCCTTACCCTCGGCGACCGGGCCGACAGCGGCGTGGTGCGCCCTGGCGCCGACAAGGCCGACATCCTGGCCACCTTCGACCTGGTGGACATCCCCGAAGCTCACACCTGGTTGGCCGAGCGCGACCTGGCCAACGAAGGCCTGTGCATCCTGCGCCGGGTCATCACTGCCGAGGGCCGCAGCCGTGGCTATATCAATGGCACGCCCTGCCCGCTGGGCGACCTGAAGGCACTGGGCGAGCTGCTGATCGACATCCACAGCCAGCACGAACACCAGTCGCTGCTCAAGACCGACACCCACCGCCGCCTGCTCGACGAGTACGCCGGCGCCATCGACCTGGCCCGCCAGGTGCAACTGGCGGCCAAGCGCTGGAACCAGACCCGCCTGGAACTGGAGCGGCTGACCAACTCCGGTGACGAGCAACGCGCCCGCCACCAGCTGCTCAGCTATCAACTGGAAGAGCTGGACAACCTCGGCCTGGGTGAAAACGAACTCGAGCAGTTGGAGCAGGAACACAAGAACCTGACCAACGCCGAGGCCCTGTTCGGCATCTGCCGCCAGGTCATCGACCAGTGCAGCGAGAGCGACTCGGGCAATGTGCTCGCCGCCCTCACTACCAGCCTCAATCGCCTGGGCGCCGCCAGCAACACGCCCAAGGCGCTGGGCGAGGCGTCCAACCTGATCGCCAGCGCACAGATCCAGATAGAAGAAGCGGTCGGCGAGCTGAATCGCTTCCTAGATAACTTCGATGCCGACCCCATGCGCCTGCAGGCCCTGGAAGAGCGCCTCGACACCATCTATACCCTGGCGCGCAAACACCGTGTACACCCAACCGAACTGCCCCACCTGCAGCAGCAGTTGATGGAGGAGATCGAAGGGCTGAATGCCAGCGACGAGTCGATTGAGCGCCTGGGCGAAGAACTGGCCGCCTTTGCGCAGCATTACAAGGAACGGGCTATCGAGCTGAGCGCTTTGCGCCAGCAGGCTGCACAGCAGCTGGCGATTGCCGTGGAGCAGGAGATTCAGCGCCTGGGCATGCCAGGGGGGCGCTTCTGCATCGAACTCACGCCCAATGAAGGCAACGACCTGTCGCCACATGGGCTGGAGCAGATCGAGCTACTGGTCAGTGCAAACCCGGGGCAGCCGCTCAAGGGCTTGGCCAAAGTGGCCTCGGGCGGCGAGCTGTCACGCATCAGCCTGGCCATCCAGGTCATCACCGCGCAAACCTCGCGCATTCCTACGCTGGTATTCGACGAAGTCGATGTGGGTATTGGCGGCCCTACTGCCGAAATCGTCGGCCAGCTGCTGCGTCGGCTGGGTGAGCGCGGCCAGGTGCTGACCGTGACCCACCTGCCGCAGGTTGCGGCGCAGGGCCATCACCACTTGTTCGTGCACAAGGTGCGCAACAGCGACACCACCCACACTGCCGTGGCCAACCTGGGCAAGCGCGAGCGCGTCGAAGAAGTGGCGCGCATGCTGGGCGGCATCGACCTGACCAAAGAATCGTTGGCGCATGCGCGCAAGATGGTGGTCAGCGGCAAGGCCTGATGTTGCCCTCTCAGGCCTCATCGCTGGCAAGCCGGCTCCCACAGGTACCCCTCTGGCCTTGAAACTCGGACAGAAACAGGTACCCCACAGGGATTGAAACCTGCACAGGACCTGTAGGAGCGGGCTTGCCCGCGATGAGGCCGGCACAGCCCCCACAACATTTTCTGCCCAAACAGAAAGCACAAAGGCGACCCCAGGGTCGCCTTTGCTATTCATAACGATCGAAATCGTTACTTTTTCTTGCGCACATAGAGGACCAGATTGTGGTCCACCAGCTCGTAGCCATGCTCGGCCACGATTTCCTTTTGGCGCCGTTCGATTTCGGAGTCCATGAACTCGATGACTTCGTTAGTCTCCATGTCGACCATATGGTCGTGGTGACCGCCGTCTGCCAGCTCGAACACCGCGTGACCGCCGTCGAAGTTGTGGCGTACCACCAGACCAGCAGCCTCGAACTGGGTCAGTACGCGATAGACGGTTGCCAGACCGACGTCCTCGCCAGCCTCCATCAGCGCCTTGTAGACATCCTCGGCGCTCATGTGACGTTGCTCGGTCGAATCGAGCATCTGAAGGATCTTGACTCGAGGCAGTGTCACCTTGAGACCGGCTTTGCGCAATTCGCTATTTTCAACCATGGTCAGCTTTCTCGCCGATGCTGCTTCGCAGCTTCTCTTAATACGGGTATGATCGGGGTTTACGTTGTCCAGCCAAGATAGTGGAAGTCGCCCACCGATGCAAAACAACACCAAGCACTTGCTAACCAGCCTCACCTTCGTGGGACTGCTCGCACTCGCCGGTTGCTCGTTTCCCGGGGTTTACAAAATCGACATCCAGCAGGGCAATGTCGTTACGCAAGACATGATAGACCAATTACGCCCCGGAATGACCCGTCGGCAAGTAAGGTTTATCATGGGCAACCCGCTGCTCCAGGATACGTTCAACACCAATCGCTGGGATTACCTGTACAGCTTGCAGCCTGGTGGCGGCAAACGCCAGCAGGAGCGCATGAGCATCTTCTTCAATGACAGCGACCAGCTGGTCAGCCTGTCCGGGGACTTCATGCCAGGCGTCAGCCGCGACCAGGAAATCCTCGGTGGCAGCAGCGACACCACGGTAAGCCCAGACACGCAGCCAGAGCAGCAAGCGCCGCAGCCGGCAGAGAAACCTGCCAAGCCGGGCTCGGTGGAAGAATCCATCCAGCGCGAGATCGACACCATCGAGACGACACCGGTGCCAACCCCCGCTCCACTGGATACTTCGCCGCAGTAAATGCAGGCGACATGAAAAAGCCCGGGCCATGGCCCGGGCTTTTTTGTGGGCGCGAGGTAAACAGCAATCAGCTGTAGAGCTGTTTGGCTCGCTGGCAGAAGGCGTCCACCAGGGTATTGGCTGCCTGGTTGAACAGCGGCCCCAAGGTGGCCCGCACGATCGGCCCGGCATAGTCGAAGGACAGGTCCAGGCTGATCTTGCAGGCCTTCTCACCCAGCGGCTTGAATACCCACACGCCATGCAGCTGGGTAAACGGCCCTTCCTCCAGGTTCATCTCGATCGACTGCCCCGGCACCAGCACATTGCTGGTCACAAAATGCTGGCTCATGCCGCCTTTGGCCACTTCCAGCTTTGCGCGCATGTGCGTGTCACTGGCCTCGATCACGGTCGAAGCCGAGCACCAGGGCAGGAAATTCGGGTAGCTGGCCACATCGTTGACCAGATCGTAGAGCGCCTGGGCAGGGTACGGCAGCAGGGCGGAGCGTTGAATATGGGTAGTCATCCAGGCGTCACTTCCAAGGCTGGGTGGCGGTGCTTCGCAGCATGCCGAAAACAAGTTCTGTGCGTAAGACAGGGCCTGTATTGTCCGGTATTCATTGCAGTGGCTCAAGCTCGCCTAAATCCCGTAGCCGATCACGCGGTGAGTTGCCTATAATGCCGCCCCTATGGCTAAACAAAAGAAACATCCGACCGGGACCATCGCGCAAAACAAGAAGGCGCGACACGATTACTTCATCGAACACAAGTTCGAGGCCGGGCTGGTCCTGTCCGGTTGGGAAGTAAAAAGCCTGCGGGCCGGCAAGGCGCACCTGACCGACAGCTACGTGCTGCTCAAGGATGGCGAAGCCTGGCTGTTCGGCAGCCACATCACCCCGCTGACGACCGCCAGCACCCACGTCATCGCCGACCCCATCCGCTCGCGCAAGCTGCTGCTGAACAAGCGCGAGCTCGAACGGGTGGAAGCGGCGGTGGCGCAGAAGGGCTACACCTGTGTGGCCCTGGCGCTGTACTGGAGCAAGCACCTGATCAAGTGCGAGATCGCGCTTGGCAAGGGCAAGAAGGAATTCGACAAGCGCGACACCGTGCGCGAACGCGATTCCAACCGCGAGCTGCAGCGGGCCGTGCGCAACAAGGGCAAGGAAGACTAAGCCTTTCTGTTGCTCATGCGGGCCTCTTCGCGGGGCAAGCCAGCTCCCACAGTGACCGGGTCGAGCTCGAACATTGTGGGAGCGGGCTTGCCCCGCGAAGAGGCCGGTAGTGCCACAACGATTCTCAGCGCCCGCTGCGTCGCTCTGCGCGCGCCACGCGCTGCGCTTCGTGCTGCGCCTCTTCCAGCACCTCCTGCACATACAGAATGTGCCGGCTGGACACCTCCCGCGCCGCCTCTGCCCTGCCCTCCACAATCGCCTGGTACAACTCGCGGTGCTGGCTGATCAGCATGTCCCGCGTTTCGGTACGCTGCTGGTACATGCCGCCGATGTTGGTTACCACGTTGCGCTTGAGCAGGTCGAACAACCCGCGAATGGTGTGCAGCAGCACGGCATTGTGGCTGGCTTCGGCAATCGCCAGGTGGAACCGCGCATCCGCTGCGCCCTCCTCCGCACGCGTGACCTCGTCAGCCCGCGCATAGCAATCCTGCAACGTATCGAACGCTGCCTTCAGGCGCGCACGATCAGGCTCGGTGGCACGCTGCGCCGCGTAGTAGGCGCATGAAGCCTCCAGGGTATGGCGGAACTCCAGCAGGTCGCGCTGCGCCTCTGCACTGTGCTCAAGCAACTGCAGCAACGGGTCACTGAAGGTCGACCCAAGCGATTCGGCCACATAATTGCCGCCACCCTGACGGCTGACCAGCAGCCCCTTGGCCACCAGTTTCTGGATCGCCTCGCGCAGTGACGGGCGCGACACGCCGAACTGTTCGGCCAGGGCGCGCTCAGCCGGCAGCCGCTGGCCAGAGGTCAGCGTGCCTTCGAGAATCATCCCTTCCAACCGATCGACGATGTCGTCGGACAGGCGCCGTTGGCGGACCTGATCAAAAACCATCACACACTCTCCACAAACCCCCGGCAGTTTCAGGGGCCTCTATTCTCGCCGATCCAGGTCACGCCAGCACCCATCAGCCGACGATTTTCCCACGCCATAACACGCCCGCTCATCGGCACACGACCAAAGTTTTGCACGGGACAAATTGACACACCCGCAACCGCGCTTTTAACCTAGCGTCCAGACATTGTAAATTGGTATTACCAATTATCCAATGCCAGTGCTGACCAACAACAATTAGGGGTTACCCCATATGCAAACCTGGCAACAACTCTATTCCCCGCTTGGTAGTCTTGGCCTGTCCGCACTGGCGGCGGTCATCCCCATCGTGTTCTTCTTCCTCGCCCTCGCCGTGTTCCGCCTCAAAGGCCACGTCGCTGGCAGCATTACCCTTGGTCTGTCGATCCTGGTGGCGATCTTCGCATTCCAGATGCCTGTCGACATGGCCCTCGCCGCTGCAGGTTACGGCTTCCTGTATGGCCTCTGGCCAATCGCCTGGATCATCGTTGCCGCGGTGTTCCTGTACAAACTCACGGTCAAGAGCGGCCAGTTCGAAGTGATCCGCAGCTCGGTGCTGTCCATCACCGACGACCAACGCCTGCAAGTGCTGCTGATCGGCTTCTGCTTCGGTGCCTTCCTCGAAGGTGCGGCAGGCTTCGGCGCCCCGGTAGCCATCACTGCCGCACTGCTGGTGGGCCTGGGCTTTAACCCGCTGTACGCCGCCGGCCTGTGCCTGATCGCCAACACCGCGCCGGTCGCCTTCGGCGCCCTGGGCATCCCGATCATCGTCGCCGGCCAGGTGACTGGCATCGACGCCTTCCACATCGGCGCCATGACTGGCCGCCAGCTGCCGTTGCTGTCGCTGTTCGTGCCGTTCTGGCTGGTGTTCATGATGGATGGCCTGCGCGGCGTGAAAGAAACCTGGCCCGCCGCCCTGGTCGCCGGCCTGAGCTTCGCCGTCACCCAGTACTTCACCTCCAACTTCATCGGCCCGGAACTGCCCGACATCACCTCGGCCCTGGCCAGCCTGATCTGCCTCACCCTGTTCCTGAAAGTCTGGCAGCCAAAGCGCTCGTTCGCAGAAGCCAAGGCCAGCGTCGGCGCCGCCGTTGTGCAACCGACTGGCAGCCAGCCGAGCCCGTACAGCTTCGGCGAGATCTTCAAAGCCTGGTCGCCGTTCCTGATCCTCACCGTGCTGGTCACCATCTGGACCTTGAAACCGTTCAAGGCGGCCTTCGCCCCGGGCGGCGCGATGTACAACTTCGTGTTCAACTTCGCCATCCCGCACCTCGACCAACTGGTGGTCAAGACCGCACCGATCGTCACCGCACCCACCGCCATGCCAGCGGTGTTCAAGCTCGACCCGATCTCCGCCACCGGCACCGCCATCTTCCTGTCTGCGCTGATCTCCATGGCGGTACTCAAGATCAACTTCAAAACTGGTCTGACCACTTTCAAGGAGACCTTCTGGGAGCTGCGCTGGCCGATCCTGTCGATCGGCATGGTGCTGGCGTTCGCCTTCGTCACCAACTACTCGGGCATGTCGTCGACCATGGCCCTGGTACTTGCCGGCACCGGCGCCGCGTTCCCGTTCTTCTCGCCGTTCCTCGGCTGGCTGGGCGTGTTCCTGACCGGCTCGGACACCTCGTCCAACGCCCTGTTCAGCTCGCTGCAAGCCACCACCGCGCACCAGATCGGGGTCAACGACACCCTGCTGGTGGCCGCCAACACCAGCGGCGGCGTAACCGGCAAGATGATCTCGCCACAGTCGATCGCCGTGGCCTGCGCCGCCACCGGCCTGGTCGGCAAGGAATCCGACCTGTTCCGCTTCACCGTGAAGCACAGCCTGTTCTTCGCCACCATCGTCGGCCTGATCACCTTGGTGCAGGCCTATTGGCTGACCGGCATGCTCGTTCATCACTAAAGTGAAAGGGGCCGGGCGCCCGCGCGCCCGGCATCTCCTTCAACCCACGCTGCGAGAATCCATGATCATTTCCGCCTCCACCGACTATCGCGCCGCGGCCCAACGCAAGCTGCCTCCGTTCCTCTTCCACTATGCCGACGGCGGTGCGTACGCCGAGCACACCCTGCGCCACAACGTCTCGGACCTGGCCGGCATCGCCCTGCGCCAGCGGGTGCTGAAGAACATGTCCGAACTCAGCCTCGAGACCCGGCTGTTCGACGAAACCCTGAGCATGCCAGTGGCCCTGGCCCCGGTCGGCCTCACCGGCATGTACGCCCGCCGCGGCGAAGTGCAGGCGGCCCGCGCGGCAGCCGCGCATGGCATCCCGTTCACCATGTCCACCGTGTCGGTGTGCCCGATCGAAGAAGTCGCCCCGGCCATCAACCGGCCGATGTGGTTCCAGCTGTACGTGCTCAAGGACCGCGGCTTCATGCGCAACGCCCTGGAGCGGGCCAAGGCCGCCGGGGTAAAAACCCTGGTGTTCACCGTGGATATGCCGGTGCCCGGCGCGCGCTACCGCGACGCGCACTCCGGCATGAGCGGCGCCAACGGGCCGATGCGCCGCGTGCTGCAAGCCATGACCCACCCCGAGTGGGCCTGGGACGTTGGCGTGATGGGCCGCCCGCACGACCTGGGCAACATCTCCAAGTACCGCGGCAATCCCACTGGCCTGGCCGACTACATCGGCTGGCTGGGCAACAACTTCGACCCGTCGATCTCGTGGAAGGACCTGGAGTGGATCCGCGAATTCTGGGACGGCCCGATGATCATCAAGGGCATCCTCGACGCCGACGACGCCCGTGACGCGGTCAAGTTCGGCGCCGACGGTATCGTCGTCTCCAACCATGGCGGGCGCCAGCTCGACGGCGTGCTGTCCAGCGCACGCGCCCTGCCGGCGATTGCCGACGCGGTGAAGGGCGACCTGAAGATCCTCGCCGACTCGGGCATCCGCAGCGGCCTCGACGTGGTGCGCATGATCGCCCTGGGCGCCGACACCGTGCTGATCGGCCGCGCCTTCCTCTGGGCCCTGGCCGTGCATGGCCAGGCCGGCGTGAAAAACCTGCTCGAACTGTTCGAGAAGGAGATGCGCGTGGCCATGGTGCTGACCGGCGCCAAGTCGATCAGCGAGATCAGCCGCGATTCGCTGGTCCGCGAACTGGGCGCCTGAGCACCCGCAAGTGCCGACACCTACAACAGCTGCCTGAATGACCGGGGCACACGGCGCGCCAGACGCCGTGGCCCCGCGAGGAGATTGCATGAGCCTGCCCGCCGCATTCCTGCGTGATGCCGAGCGCCTGATACCCGCCGACCGCCGTTTCGACGACCCTACCTCGACCCTGGCCTTCGGCACCGACGCCAGCTTTTATCGGCTGATCCCCAAGCTGGTGGTGCGCGTGGAGTCCGAGGACGAAGTGGTCGGGTTGCTGCACCTGGCCCAGCGCGAGCGGGTGCCGGTCACCTTCCGCGCCGCCGGCACCAGTTTGTCTGGCCAGGCCATCAGCGACTCGGTGCTGATCGTGCTCGGCGACAACTGGGGCGGCAAGGAAATCCGTGGCCAGGGCGAGCAGATCCGCCTGCAACCCGGCGTCATCGGCGCCCAGGCCAATGCCTGGCTGGCGCCGTTCGGTCGCAAGATCGGCCCGGACCCGGCCTCGATCAACGCCTGCAAGATCGGCGGCATCGTCGCCAACAACGCCAGCGGCATGTGCTGCGGCACAGCGCAGAACACCTACCACACCCTGGCCGGCCTGCGCCTGGTGCTGGCTGACGGCACCCGCCTGGACAGCGAAGACCCGGCCAGCGTGGCGGCCTTCGAAAGCAGCCATGCCGACCTGCTCGCCGCCCTCGCCCGGCTGGGCCGCGAAACCCGCGCCAACACCGAATTGGCCGAGCGCATCCGGCATAAATACCGGCTGAAGAACACCACCGGCCTGTCACTCAATGCACTGGTGGACTACGACCAGCCGCTGGATATCCTGCAGCACCTGCTGGTCGGTTCCGAAGGCACCTTGGGCTTTATCAGCGCGGTCACCTACGACACCGTCCCCGACCACCCGCACAAGGCCAGCGCGCTGCTGGTATTCCCCAGCGTCGAAAGCTGCTGCCGCGCAGTCACCGTGCTCAAGCGCCAGCCGGTTTCAGCCGTGGAACTGCTCGACCGCCGCAGCCTGCGCTCGGTGCAGAACATGCCCGGCATGCCGCTGTGGGTAAAAGGCCTGTCGGCCAACGCCTGCGCCCTGCTGATCGAGTCCCGCGCTGCCAGCCAGTCGCTGCTGCACGAGCAACTGCAACAGGTCATGGCCTCCATCGGCGAATACCCCCTAGAGCAGAAGGTCGAGTTCAGCGAAGACCCAGCGGTGTACAACCAGCTGTGGAAAATCCGCAAGGACACCTTCCCCGCCGTCGGCGCCGTGCGCCAGACCGGCACCACCGTCATCATCGAAGACGTGACCTTCCCCGTCGAACAATTGGCCGAAGGCGTCAACCGCCTGATCCAGCTGTTCGACAAGCACCGCTACGACGAGGCGATCATTTTCGGCCACGCGCTGGAAGGCAACCTGCACTTCGTCTTCACCCAGGGCTTCAACAGTGCCGAAGAAGTGGCGCGCTACCAGGCCTTCATGGACGACGTGGCGCAGCTGGTGGCGGTGGAGTTCGGCGGCTCGCTCAAGGCCGAACACGGCACCGGCCGCAACATGGCGCCGTTCGTGGAGCTGGAGTGGGGCCATGATGCCTACCAGCTGATGTGGGCGCTCAAGCGCCTGCTCGACCCCAACGGCATCCTCAACCCCGACGTGGTATTGAGTGAAGACCCCGCCATTCACCTCAAGCACCTGAAGCCGCTGCCAGCCGCCGACGAAATCGTCGACAAATGCATCGAGTGCGGCTTCTGCGAACCGGTGTGCCCGTCCAAGGGCCTGACCCTCAGCCCCCGCCAGCGCATCGTCATGTGGCGTGACATTCAGGCGAAAAAACGCGCCGGCATCGACACCCGCGAACTGCTGCAAACCTACCAGTACCAAGGCATCGACACCTGCGCCGCCACCGGCCTGTGCGCCCAGCGCTGCCCCGTTGGCATCAACACCGGCGAGCTGGTGAAGAAGTTGCGCGCCCAGGCGGCCGATCACGCAAAAACGGCCGACTGGCTGGCCGACCACTTCGCCACCGCGCTGGGCGGCGCCCGCCTGACCCTGACGGCCGCCAATACCGCCCGCAAGCTGCTGGGCGCCCCACGCCTGGGCCGCCTGAGCGCGGCCTTGAGCAAGGCGAGTAAAGGCCGCCTGCCGCAATGGACCCCGGCCATGCCGCAACCGCTGCGCAGTATCGACTTCGGCCCCGCGAGCAACGACGCCCGCCCCCGCGTGGTGTACCTGGCCGCCTGCGTATCGCGGGTAATGGGCCCCGCCTTCGCCGACCGCGAGCAAAGCTCACTGCTCGACAAGACCCGCGCCCTGCTGGAAAAAGCCGGTTACCAGGTGGTGTTCCCCGACAACGCCGACAGCCTCTGTTGCGGCCAGCCGTTCGCCTCCAAAGGCTACCCCGAGCAAGCCGAGCACAAGCGCCAAGAGCTGATCAATGCCCTGCTGCACGCCAGCCGCGGCGGCCTCGACCCGATCTACTGCGACACCAGCCCCTGCACCCTGCGCCTGG
Organism: Pseudomonas sp. LFS044; assembly: GCF_047978245.1. NCBI lineage: Bacteria > Pseudomonadati > Pseudomonadota > Gammaproteobacteria > Pseudomonadales > Pseudomonadaceae > Pseudomonas > Pseudomonas sp. LFS044. The sequence continues at coordinate 31,392 of NZ_JBFPFX010000022.1, read as the reverse complement.
TACAGGACCTGGGCGACACCCGCCTCGACCTGTACGACCCGGTGCGCTTCATCCGCACCCACCTGCTGGACAAACTGGAGTTCACCCCGCAGGAAGAGCCGGTAGCCGTGCACGTGACCTGCAGCACCCAGCACCTGGGCGAAAGCCAGGCACTGATCGACCTGGCCCGCCGCTGCAGCAAGCAGGTGGTGATACCGGAAGGTATTCATTGCTGCGGGTTTGCCGGTGACAAAGGCTTTACCACCCCGGAGCTCAACGCCCACTCGCTGCGCAGCCTCAAGGATGCGGTGCAATATTGCAGCGAAGGCATCTCCACCAGCCGCACCTGCGAGATCGGGTTGTCCACCCACAGCGGCATCGACTATCACGGCCTCGTCTATCTGGTAGACCGCGTCACGCGCCCGCGCACTATCTAACGCCTGGCATGGTCCATTGTGGGAGCAACTGTCTTACTCAAGCTTGCGTGATCGGTGTGGGAGCGGGCTTGCCCCGCGAATCGAGGGCAAAGCCCTCGCCCACGCCTTCCAGCCGTAAGACATTCCCCACCCCGGTCACCCGCCCGCACTATCTAACGCCTGGCATGGTCCATTGTGGGAGCTGGCTTGCCTGCGATCGAGGGCAAAGCCCTCGCCCACTTCCTCCAGCCGTAAGACATTTCCTAACCTGCAACCAAATGCTTCAGTTCAGGACGCGTGTCGAATTATCCTACGAGCTTGTCGGAAGTCGCTTCATTGTCGGTTGAATAACCCAGAGATAAGGTTTCCCCGTCGCCCTATAAGGCGACCGGGCGTGAGAAACCCGACTTCACGACTTGCGGCAGTGCGTTATGGCAGCCGTACGCAGGCAGACTTCGGTCTGGCCGAGTGCTCGTGTCTCGGATTTCTCACCCTCGTACGGTTGCCACCTTTATCTCGTGAGAAAGGATGCAGGTGGTGATGTCATTCACTACACGAGCATCTCATCATGAAGAAAATCGTACCCGACCCACCCCGCCTGCGCGTCATCGCCAACCCCTACTTCTCCATCCACAGCGACATGCCCACACCCGACGCACTCGCTCACGCCAGCGAACTGCTGCGCGGCGTTGCCGAAACCATCGACGAACACTGCCGCACCCACGCCGGCGAACCTGGCCTGAACATGCTCAGCAACGCCGCCCACGCCTCCGAAACCTCCCGAGCGCTGATCGAGCACGCCTTGACCGACCTCTACAACGCGCAAAGGCAGAGGTGACCCCATGCATGACGAACTGAAAAAGATCACCACCGCAGGCAAGGAATCATTCGACCTCTTCCGCCTGCAACCCGGCGTCCCCTTCGACCACGCCTTCAGCCAGCTGTCAGTCCTGCTCGGCTGCATCCGCCACCTCACCACCGAAGCCGAAATGGAAAACGACCGCCAGGCCGGCAGCGCGGCACGCATCCTCAGCGAGATGGCCAAGGCACTCATCGACGACATGGAACGCGGCCTGAGCAAACCTCACTAAACGCCACCCCGCCCCCACAGGCCCAGCACATCCATCCTGTGGGGGCAGGCTTGCCCCGCGAATCGAGGGCAAAGCCCTCGCCCGCAACATCCCGCCACACACAGTCATGTCCCCTAGCCAGCACACCGATTGAACCCACGCCAAACCCCAGCAGTCCACCCTTACAGGCCCACCTTCCAGAGGCCTTCAAGGAGACACCCATGAAAGGTACCGCGCTTTCGGCCCTCTTCGCGGCCGCTACCCTCCTGGCTTCCCCGGTGTTCGCTGCCGACGACCTCTGCACCAGCAACCTGCAGAAGATCGACGACAGCATGGCCACCGCCGGCGCCACATCAGAAGGCCTGGACAAGGCCCTGACCGAACAAGTCGACAAAGCCAAGGCCGCCCAAGCCTCTGGCGACACCAAAGAATGCATTGCCATCACCAGCAAAGTGCTCGAACGCCTGGAAAAAACCGAGAAAGGCAGCGGCTCTGCCGGCGGCAGCGGTGCCTGAACTGAAGCGGGCGGCGACCTGCTGTCGACGCCGCCCGCTTTAGCGCGTATACTCAGCCCACGTGCCGAAAGGTACGGTCAGCTAGAGCTGAGTGTGGGGCCGATTAGGATTCGACGCCGGTAGCGAAACTCTAGGTGCATGCCGAGTTGGTAACAGAACTCGTAAATCCACTGTTGCAACTTTCTATAGTTGCCAATGACGAAAACTACGAGGGTTACGCTCTCGCTGCGTAAGCAGCTGAGCCCGCTCTCCTGGTAGCTTCGGCTCCAGCAATCATCAGGGGATGCCTGTAAACCCGAAATGATTGTCATACAGAACAGGATCGTCGTGTAGCACGTTGGGGGCAAAGCGACTAAAACTTACCCAACTCATCCAAAGCACCCTGCCCGTCGGGCGGCTGCGGATTAAATCAGTAGACACGGCTAAGCATGTAGTACCGACAGCGGAGTACTGGCGGACGGGGGTTCAAATCCCCCCGGCTCCACCAAATGATCAAAAAAAGACGTCCAAGGGCGTCTTTTTTTGTGCCTGCGATCCAGTAAATACGCGGCCTCCAGCGCTTTTACGGTCTTTTGAGAGTTTTTGAGTTCCAGCCATTCGGGTATTCCAGACGGTATTCCAGTTCACCCGGTGCTAATCTTTGGAATACCGAATCAGTGCCTGAGGACAATCTCATGCCTGCTCAAAACCTCCGCCTCTCCGATCGACAGCTCAAGGGAGTCAAACCGGCGTCCAAGGATTACGTCCTCACTGACGGTGACGGTTTGCAGCTCCGCGTACGTAGCAACGGCTCGTTGCTGTGGAATTTCAACTACCGCGAACCGGTGACCAAGAAGCGCATCAACATCGGCTTTGGGACCTACCCCGAACTGTCACTGGCTAATGCACGAAAAATGGCAGTCGAGGCCCGCGAGCTACTCGCCCAGGGCATCGATCCTAAGGTGCAGCGCAATACGCTGAATGAAGCCAAACGCGCAGAAACGGAACACACCTTCGAGAACGTGGCCACCGCGTGGTTCGAGCTCAAGAAAGACTCGGTGACCCCGGCCTATGCCGAGGACATTTGGCGGTCGCTCACGCTGCACGTACTGCCCGACTTGAGGACGACACCACTCGCAAAAATCACCGCGCCGATGGTGATCGCATTGCTTCGTCCAATTGAAGCGAAAGGCAGCCTAGAGACGGTCAAGCGCCTTAGTCAGCGGCTGAACGAGATCATGACCTACGGCGTAAATTCCGGCCTGATCTTCGCCAACCCGCTCAGCGGCATCAGGGCAGTCTTCAAGAAGCCCAAGAAAGAGAACATGGCAGCTCTTCCGCCAGAAGAACTCCCCGAGCTCATGCTTGAGATCGCGAACGCCAGCATCAAACGCACTACCCGCTGCCTGATCGAATGGCAGTTGCACACCATGACTCGTCCTGCTGAGGCAGCGACCACTCGCTGGGCTGATATCGACTTTGAAAGGCGTGTCTGGACTATCCCACCGGAGCGGATGAAGAAGCGCCGCCCACACAGCATTCCGTTGAGTGATCACGCGGTCGCGCTGTTGGAGTCACTGAAGACTCACAGCGGTCATCGAGAGTACGTCTTCCCGGCAGACAGAAATCCGCGCACCCACGCCAATAGCCAGACCGCCAACATGGCGTTGAAACGTATGGGCTTCCAGGATCGGTTGGTGAGCCACGGCATGCGCTCGATGGCCAGCACCATCTTGAATGAGCATGGCTGGGACCCGGAGCTTATTGAGGTCGCACTGGCGCATGTCGACAAGGATGAGGTGCGAAGCGCCTACAACCGAGCCGACTACATCGAGCGCCGACGACCGATGATGGCGTGGTGGAGTGAGTACATTCAGAAAGCCGCCACCGGCAGCCTACTCGCCTCCGCATATGGCCAAGTCAGAGACAAGAACGTGGTGCCGATCCGCTAGAGCTTTACAGGCGCAATAACGGCGGCGACAGCAACTGAGCGCTCAAGATTCAGGGAAAGCAGCCTCATTTATCCGCTTCTCAGCGCGGGTCCATCCAAACAGGGCTGCAAAGCCGCCCTGTTTGGATGGACCTTACTCTGAAGAGCTAAAAGCCACGAAGTTGTCCGGGATTTACCATGGAATTCCACCGGTGGATAACCGCTTTTCACGTCCCAAGAGCGCTGAATTTCGGCCCTTGACCGGGTTTATCCACAGGCGTAGAACTGGCCGTGCAAAGGCTGTCGATGACAGCACCCCAGGTGACCCTAACCTTAAAGGTCACGCCGCCCCGCGGTGGTTCTCCCCAAGGGCGATTCGCATCCGGCAGCTCGCCCGGTCACCTCCCCGGTGATGGATGCCAACTACATTTCATGGCCCTCCTGCGCCAGACGACACTTCCTATTGCGCTGCCCTGCAGCAACCTATCCGCTTGGCCGAATATTGCGCCAACCTGTGCCCGTCTCTTTCTCCAGGAAAGAGACGGGCACTTCTATCACTGCTGCAGCCCAGATAGCACGAGGCTTTGCGGCAATCCCCCTCGTGACAATCGGCGTGACAAACGCCGATGTCACCAGCAACAGCCATGCAGATGATGGTGCCGCAGACCAAGGAATGGACTGCACCTGACTGACAGTCAGGCATGCCCCGGTCATCGCATCGCTGCTTGCTCGTGGCTCAGGATCTCCAGGCGCTGGTCTCGTCAGCCAATGCTGCCTCCACCCGCCCACCGGTAACGGTGCTCAGGAGGCCAGATCATGAGATGCCCTTGCTCCCGGTCGTAAGGAGCCGCCAGTCCAGCGTAGAGGACATTCCCCACAGGTCGCAGGGGCCTTGATCCCTGATAACACTCAGCATTCTTGGCGGGATGACGTGGGGCGAGGATCGGAGAGCGGATGATGAGGCGACTGACATGGCATTGGTGGGTAGACGCGATGGCCGCAATTTCGGTTACGGCAGGCAACTGAGCTATGCAGGGCCGCAGGCGTTGAAAGACATGTTCGGCGGCGGCCACTACAGCACGGTGAGGGCACACTGTGATCGGTGGCAGGCATTCGCCAAGTGGTGTCGTTCCGAACAAGGGCCCGGAATCAATGATGCGCGGCAGATTGATCGGAAGGTACTGGCGGACTATGCGGCGTATCTGCGCGACGTGGTTAGGCGCGGCGACCTTGCTGTCAGTACCGCACAAAACCGCCTATCCAGCGTTAACAGGACCATGGCGGCGCTTCGCGGTGATCAGTGCGTGAAATTGCCCAGTCCGAGCAAGGCGTTGAGTATGCAGCGCAGCGGGGTTCGTCACGCGATCCCGCAGGGCCAGGATCACAAACAGGTTAAGCAGATCGTCGATGCGCTTTGCAGCCGTGACCAGAGACGGGCCGCCGCGATCGTACTGTTGGCGCGAGCCACCGGCATGCGCCTGCGTGAGACCATCTTGGCGGACCTGCCACGGCTAGGCCGTGAGGCTAACGATCTGGGCAGGATCAACATCCAGGATGGCACCAAAGGCGGTCGCTCCGGCGCTTCGGCACCGCGTTGGATTGCGGTGGACGACCATATTCGAGGTGCGCTTGGGTTTGCACGGCAGGTGTCGCCTGCGGGCAGCCGTAACCTGATTGCGCTACACGAAAGCTACTTTGACGTTCTGCAGGACATAGTCCGCCCGGCACGGGACATCCTGCACGCACAGAACCTCAAAGGCTTCCATGAGCTACGAGCGGCGTACGCATGTGAACGCTATGAGCAAATCACCCAACATCGCGCGCCTATCAACGGTGGCCAATGCTCCTTGGCAGATAGAAACCTTGATCGTAAAGCCAGACGGCAAATCAGCTATGAGCTGGGGCACGGTCGGATCGACGTTGTCGCTGCCTACGTAGGAGGTCGCAGATGAATAAGGCATTCGATATGGAGCTGTTCTTGGCTGCGGTGCTGACCGGATCGCACTCCACACAACAACGCCATTTGCGGCAGGCGAGAGTCATTCAAGCAGAAATCTCAGAGCGTTGGCATCGACAGACGCCTTGGGCTTGGCAGAAAAAACATGTGGATTGGTTTCTTGAGCATCGCCTAAACCGACGCCGCGAGGCGACGCGGTATTACTATCTGCTGACCGTGCGGCTGCTCGCTCGCCGGTTAGAAAAATCATGGGTATTCAAACTCTGTGGGCGGTGCATGGAAAAATCATAGCGGTCCCATCGAACCAACCCCACCCGTGCTAGGCTGCTGTAGGTGTCAGATTGTATGGGGGGCAAAGTAAACTGAAACGAAAAGCCCGACGGATCAATCCACCGGGGCCTTTCTAGGTGTCGGAGGTTACCAGCGTTCGTCAGCAAGGTGAGAGCTATTGAGCTGCTCCCTCAACAGGTGCCATTGAGGGAGATGCTGATCTAGCAGGCTGATGAATCGGGCGTTGTGGTGGCGTTCATGCAGGTGGGCCAGTTCGTGCACCAGAATGTACTCCAGACACTGCACGGGCTTCTTGGCTAGCTCCAGGTTGAGCCATATGCGCTTGGCTTCAATGTTGCAGGTGCCCCACTTCGTCTTCATCCGCTTAATACCCCAAGCGCGCGCTTCAACTCCTAATCTCAACTGCCATTTTTCCAGCAGCTCCGGCACTAGACGTTTCAGTTCGGCACGGTAGAAATCCTGTAGCACCTGCGCACGGCGTTCGACTGCGGTATCGGTGCGAACGAACAGATCCATAGTGGCTTTACCGCGCAGAGCAATGCGCAGAGACCCAGTAGTTTCGTGAACGCGCAGGCGGTAGCGACGGCCTAGGAAGTAATGGCTTTCACCACTGACCAGCAGCCGTTCTGATTGCCGGGGCTGTGCCTGAAATTTTGCGCGCTGGCGTTTGATCCAGCCGAACTTACCGATCACTGCCAGGCGTACAGCTTCGTCATCTACCGTTAACGGTGCCGCCACACGCACACGTCCATGAGGCGGATATACGCCTAGGTGCAAATTTTTGATCGGTTTGCGCACGATCTCCACGATCAAACCGCTGACCGTGATGTTTCGCGACTCAGTATTCATGCTGATGCTTTACCAGTTCCAGTAAGGCTTCCAGCCACTCGTTATCTCGTCCTGTTATGTAGTCGCCCAGGGCTTCAGCGGACTCTTTGCCCCACTGATCCAACACGTTCTTGATCGCTAGGCGCACGCGTTTGATCTTCATAGCATTGCCCCGCCAGTCGTCCTGCCGGCTATCTAGCACGGCAGCGTCCACGGCCAATGCAAGACCGGCGTTCTGCCTCAGGTTGTCATAGAGCGCCTTGCGGGCATTACTGTTGATCGAGCCTGGGTAGCTGTTGGAACTGCTGGGGTTCTTCGCCTGCTTGGTAATCTCCACCAACTCTGCCAAGTATTCCTGATAGCTGATAGCGTCTTCCTTGCGCTTGGCGATCAGCGCATCGAGAAGCGAGGACATGGTCTCGTAGTACTTCGGGTTGATCGGTGACTCGTCGATGATCAACTTGCGCACGTTGTTCTCTATTGTCTCGGCCACGGCCTCCTGGCTTTTGCGAATGCCCTTTGGCAGCGTGTCGATTGCACCCACACCGCGCTCAACGATTAGTTCAATAAGCGACATATCGTCGAAGGCAGAGATTTTCTCGCTATCTTCAGCACGGATGTAGGTGTCGATCAAAAAGCGCATGTCCGGCTCGTAGGCTTTGAGGTCGATGTAGTCACCGCTGGCGAGCTTTACCTCATCACGAACCTTGGAGAAGTGATCGACTTCGACCTGAATCTGGCTGATCTCCTTGTTGCTGTAACCCGCCTCTTCCAGCTCATTGGCGATATTGCCGAAGCAGCGGATCAGCGCTGAGGTCATCTTGTATAGGTTCAGGCGCTTGGGCTCATTAGCTTTGAGCTGCTCGGTGTTACCCGACTCGCTGCCGCAGAAGAAGCGTAGATAAGCTGGTGTATCCTTCGGTTGCTCCACTGGTTCGCACAAGGCCTTTATCGCCTCGCGGGCATCCTCCAGGTCTTCCTGTGCTTTGCTTAGACGATCTCCCAAAAGACCAGCCACATCGGCCTCGTCATAGCCGTCCAGCGCACCACTGGTGTAGTCACCAATGGCGCCTTCCAGCTGCTTGAACAAGTCCTTATAGTCGATGATATAGCCATACTGCTTGTCCTCGCCATCGAGGCGATTGACCCGGCAGATGGCCTGGAACAGGCCATGGTCACGCATTTGCTTGTCGATGTAGAGGTAGGTCGCGGAGGGCGCGTCGAAGCCGGTCAGCAGCTTGTCTACCACGATGAGCAAGCGCATCTGCCCTGGCTCCTTGATGAAACGCTGCTTCACTTCCTTCTCGAAGGTCTCCGGATCTCTGTCGCCGAGCATCTGGTTATAGATGGAATACTGACGCAGCTTCTCGGTCAGCCCTTCACCGGTTGACTCGCCCTTTATGTCGGCAGGCGATGGCTTGTAGCTGGTGACGATGGCACACTTGTCACCCATTCCCGCTTTGCTGAACAGCTCGTAGCACTTACAGGCTTCAAAGATGCTGCTGGTTACCAACATGGCATTGCCTCGGCCATCGGCCAGACGTTGTTTGGTAGCCATATCCAGAAGGATGTCGGCGACAATTTTCTCCAGCCGTGACTGGCTCGACAGCACTTTTTGCAAGGTGCCCCAACGCTGCTTCAGCTGAGCCTTGGCCAGGTCGTTCAGGCCTTTGGTTTTGGCCTCAAACCATTGATCGATCTTCTTCTGTGATGTGATGTTCTGGTCGATATCGCGGGCTTCGTAGCGCAGGTCGAGCACCACACCATCGGCCACGGCTTCATTGAACTTGTAGGTATGGATGTAGCGGCCAAACACCTCGATGCTCTTCTGTTTGTCGACCTTAAGCAGCGGCGTACCGGTAAACCCGATAAACACTGCATTAGGCAGAATCATCTTCATGGCTTTGTGCAGCTCACCTGATTGAGTGCGGTGACACTCATCGACGAACACATAGAGATCGCCCTTAGCGCGGAAGTCTTGAGGCAGGCTCTTACGCAGCTCCTCCACAAAGCCCTCTACATCTGCATCTTCACGAGCACCGAACTTGTGGATCAGCGAGCAAAGGAGCCAAGGCGAGGGCTGGTTGATTTTGTCGATCAGATCGGCACCGCTGGTGGTGCGGTAAATCTGCTCGTTGACGCCGCCAAACACCTTCTCGATCTGCTCATCCAGCTCAGTCCGGTCGGTGATGACCAGCACCCGCGAGTCCTGGATATTTTCCCGAATCCACTTGGTCAGCCAGACCATGGTTAACGATTTGCCCGAACCCTGGGTGTGCCAGATAATCCCACCTTCACGTCGACGCAGGTAGCGTTGCGCTTCGCGGATACCAAAGTACTGATTGTGCCGGCAGAGCTTTTTTACTCCGCTGTCGAACACGATGTAGTCGTGAATCAGCTCCAGAAACCGCGTTTTGTTGCACAGCTGAAGCAAATGGCTATCCAGCAGATTATCGGCAGCGGTGCTGTCTGCGTTTTCCTCTTTCCAGGTCAGGTAGTACTTCTCTCCGGTTTGGATGGTGCCGTAACGCAAGCCCTGAGTATCGTTGCCGGCCATCACGTATTGCATGGTGGAGAAGAACGGTTGGATAAATTCGGCCTTCTGGTTATCCAGGTTCTGACGGATGCCCTCGTTCACTGCCACCATGGAGCGCTTGAGCTCTAACACGCCTAGCGCAATGCCATTCACATAGAGCACGATATCCGGGCGCTTGGTATTTGCCTTGGCATCAGCACCCTTTACGGTGACTTCCTCGGCAATGGCGAAGTGGTTGCGCTCAGGATGCTTCCAGTCGATCAGCCAGACGGTCTGGGTGTTTTCCCCAACTTCCGGCTTGATCTTCACCCCATAGCGCAGCAGCTCGTACACCGCCTTGTTTCGATCATACAGGCCCTTACTGGCATCGTTGGCGGCCTTGTTTAGCTCGAAAAAGGCTCGGCTGGCCAGATTGACCTCCACGCCCTGATCTATCAGCCAGGTGCGTAACAACTCCGGCTCGATATTGCCGTTGTTCGGGCGTTCGGCCCAGTCGCCAAGGTGCTCATAGCCCAGCGTCTGCTGAAACAGCTTGGCAACGCGCCGCTGGGTCCTTTTTTCGATCTGGCCAACGGTACTCATTGAGGCCGCTTCCTTTTCCTAGTGAGAGTTAGCGCAATTTATCCGCAATGCGCTTCGAATTGGTCTCAAACAGCCGCTCCATGATAGCCCCCCAGATAGTTCCCTGTTGAGGAACTGAAGCAGCTTTTTAGCTGGTGTCTCGTCCGCGGGGAATACGAGGCGCCCTTGCTAGTCAGGGCGCCCAGTGGATGCACTGCAGATTCCGGGCAACCAGGTTGACTGCTACGGCCCCGAGATTGGGGCCATAGTGTAGCTAAAGCAACCCTTTAGCGAGCTGATTCAACATCGCAACGACCTGCGTCAAACAAGTCGAATTCGGCCGGTCAAAAGCTCCTGCATCATACCCTGCTTTAGCTGGCGGACTTTGGCGCAGCGGGCTTCGAGGTTGGCAAGCTCGCTGCTCATGTCGGTTAAAACTTGCGCAATAGCTGTCTGCTCTTCTTTCGTCGGAGGAAGCAGGACCTCGAACACTTGGAATGTAGGTAACCGAAGCGAGTCTACGGTTGCCTTTACAGAGTTTTGCATGGCATGTGCACCAAAGCGAACACTCATATAGAGATAGACATACATTCCAGATACGTTCTCTACGAACTGAGAAATAGCATATACACGCTGATGGACATCAAATTTCCCATTGACATAATGAAAAATGCTACCAATTCCGCCCTCTCCAGGGACAAGAATCGCCTCGCAATCATGTGAATAACTATTTATTCGCTCAACGCTTGCGGATCGAACGAAGAATGGATAGTCACCGTTCTCGACTTTGTCTTGGTTGTTCTTACTGCCAGTTTTTATGTGCGCAATTTCCTCCAGGAGCCTCACCTCCCAATTCCCACTGTATCCTGGTAAGCGGCGCTGGCCGCTGAGGAGTTGCTGCATAGCCGCTTGATGGATGTCGCGCTTTTTGGTAACTAGCTGATCTAGATTTCTTATCAGGGCGTCCATATCGGAGAGACTGGAAGCTACGGATCGCTGCTCTTCGAATGGTGGCATTTGAACGACCAAGTTACTTAAAGTCCCTTGATTTAAATTGATCATGGTCGAGCCGACAGAGGAGTCTTCAATCGCCTTGATAACAGAGGGGGTGGAGAGAACTCGTTGAAGAAAGTACGCATTTACCGACGCAAATGGTCTAACAATCATCGAGCCGGTACCGCAGAGCCACCCTCTTTCGCGTTCAGACACAACCGCACAGCGCCCCATATCGCCCCGTCGACCAATGATAACCTCGCCAGGGCTTAGCCGAAATTCATCAAGGCCCTCCGCCGCCTCTTCAGTAATTGTCATAGAGGTAGTCGGAACTATCCTGCCATCCAAAATATGCATCGGATTAACAACAGGAATGCCATCATTGGTGTAGTCGGATTTATGGAGTGCACTGCCAAATGGGCCAGTGCGGAAGCTTGCCACCTCACCGAGCTTTTTTGCCTCCCAGTCCACTGGCAAGACACCAACTTCAGTCTGCTTGAATCCTGGTTTTACCTCCGCACTCATACCACAAACCCCATCTTCACCAAATGAGCACCGACCTTGGCAGCCAGCGCCTCCGCCTCAGCATTCAACGCCGGCAGGGGCATAGCATAACGTTCGGCCAATTGGCGGATACGACCACTGAGGGCTTGAGATACCCGATCCAATTCAGTCTGCACATCGGCTTGCAGGGTGGCTAGCCATTTGTCGTCCACCACCAGAGATTTCAGCTCACCTTCATTGAGTTGGGCATAGTGGGCCTGCACCTTAGCGTCCAATGTTTTCTGCGCGGCTTTGACCTTTTTGCTGGCCTCGGCTTCGTGCTCGATTAATGCCAGGCACTGTTCCAAGGCCTGGCGTTCCTCATCGGCGTCGAGGTCATTTTTGATGGTTTTCAGGCGTGCCTTGACGCTGGCGGCGGTGAGCTTGCCTTTGTCTGTTTTGCCTTCGGCCAGTGGGCGGTCTTCGCCGCCCTGCTCCTCGTCCAGCTCTTCCAGCTCGCGGCTGATGGAATCACGCTTGGCTTCCAGCTCGGTGATAGCTGAGGCATCGGCAGCGTAATAGCGGCGCACGATCAGTTCGGGCGGCAGCAAGTCGGTATTGGGTTCTCCCTTGGTCGGGCCGCTGGTGACCAGCGCCTGCCAGCCGTCGATCACCAGTTGATACACGTCATCCTGCAAGGTGGCATACCAGTAGTCCTGAAGGTGCTGGTACACGTCGTAGGCGTCCAGCAGCGGTGCGGACTTGAAGCGGTGCAGCATATCTTCGGCCAGGGTATTCAGCAGTGCCTTAGGCCGATCACCAATAGTGATGCCTTGCAGGCATGGGCGATGCTCGTTGCGCCAGTCTTCGAACAGGACGCTGATAGTCTTATTAAAGGCAGTGAACTCGGGGTGGGCAAAGATGCTGGGCTTAATCTCGGCCCGCGGTACCTTAAGTTGCAGGTAGCCGGGGCGTAGCGGGGCGAACAGTGAACCGCGCAGGTTGGGCATCACATCCCAAAAGGCTCGCAGGGCATCCACATCGCGCTCGGGGATGCCACCGTGCAGGTGGGCGTCTATGTCTTGCAGGTCTTCCGCTTCGCTGGTGTCGATATAGCGCGGGATATTCAGGTTAAAGTCGTTGGCCTCAATCTCGGCCAGCGGTACCAAGCGTGAGAACTTGGGCAGCTCGCGCTGCTGTGAGCAGGCATCGACGATCTTGTGGATGTCCTGCTCGCGCAGGCGGTTCTTGTTGCCGTCCTTGATAAATCCTTTGCTGGCGTCGATTATGAATAGGCCCTTGCGCCCTGCACTGCCAGCTTTGTCCAGAACGATGATGCAGGCGGGAATACCCGTACCGAAGAAAAGGTTGGCCGGTAGACCGATGATGGCTTGGATATAGCCCTGCTGGAGGATGCGCTTGCGGATAACCCCCTCGGCGCCGCCACGGAACAACACGCCGTGCGGAAGAATCACCGCTGCTTTGCCTGTGCTTTTTAGCGAGGTGAGCATGTGCAAAAGGAAGGCATAGTCGCCGTTCTTATCGGGTGGAATGCCGTAGCTGAAGCGGTTGTAGTCATCCTCGGCTGGATTGAAGCCATTGCTCCAGGCCTTGGTGGAGAACGGTGGGTTGGCGACGATAAAGTCGAACAGCTTAAGGTTTCCCATTGGGTCTTTGAAATGTGGCGCGGACAGGGTGTTGTCCTTCCAGATTTCCGCCGTCGGGCAGTCGTGCAGGATCATGTTCATCTTGGCCAAGGCGCTGGTGGCGTTGTCCATTTCCTGGCCATAGATGGCCAAGTCGAGGCCGGTGATGCTCTTGGCTTCGTCGTGGGCTTTGAGCAACAGCGATCCAGAGCCGCAGGTCGGATCGTAGATGCTCTGTTTGCTGTCGGTAGCACCGGCTAGGCCGATGACCTGAGCCATGATCCGCGACACTTCTGCTGGAGTGTAGAACTGCCCCTTGCTCTTGCCGGACTCAGTGGCGAAGTGGCGCATCAGGTATTCGTACGCATCGCCCAGGATGTCATCGCCTTGGGCGCGGTTGCCGCGAAAATCCAGCCCTGGTGTATTGAAGATGCTGACTAGGTTGGACAGGCGGTCGACCATCTCCTTGCCTTTTCCGAGCTTCTCCTGGTCGTTGAAGTCGGCGACGTCGATGACGCCGGTAAGGTTGTTGGCTTCGGCCAGACAGGCGATGATCTGGTTGATCTTGTCGCCAATCTCCTTGTCACCCTTAAGCGCCACCATGTCGGCGAAACTGCCACCCTCGGGAACCTCGATCAGTGAGCTGGGATCGCCGGCATACTTATCTGAAACGTACTTTACGAAAAGCAGCACAAGGACGTAGTCCTTGTATTGTGAGGCATCCATCCCGCCACGCAGCTCGTCACAGGATTTCCACAGAGAGGAATAGAGTTCTGATTTTTTGATGGCCATGTGGTTCGTTGTATCCGTTTTTAATAACAAGGTTGTAAGTTCGGCACTCGACAGGAAGATTATTCCTGCTTGTCGGGCGCGGATCAGAGCGACCAAAAGTCGCTAGATAACTCTGTCTGCCGGTTGCGCAGGCGCTCGATTTCAGCCTGGATTTGAGCCTCTTCGTCGAATGCCAGAACCATTGGCTGCATAACCTCAACTGAGGGCATGGGAATTTCCAATTCCTTGAGTGCCGAGAGCTGGAGTGATGGAATCGAGGCACCGACTGCCATTCGGCTCAGTAGCCCTTGGCCCATGGCCGACCGCAGATAAATTAAAAGTGCTTTTGGAGGATAGATTTCAGGGAATCGGCAGCGCAAAATTACCAGAGACTGACCTGTTATCCAGCCATCCTTCCCTGACTTTGGGACATCGCCTGCGATACCTGTTTTGCCAACGACTCCTTTGAATGTCATCAGGACATCATTAGGCCTGATGAAATATGAATTTGACTTGGGGGAATCGAGATCAAATTGCGTTTCTTTACTGGCGTTTTTTATGTAGCCGTACTGCGGGATGTCTTGAGCCTGTACTTCCCACACCTGCTCACCGCGTGAAGCAGTCGTATGCTGGCGCGGACGGATGATGTCAAACAGTTCGCCCAGTTTACGGGTTTCATAACGTGTCAGCGACTCATTCAGCCTGCGCGCCGACTCATCTAATACGTAACGGTTGACCTCAAGGCTGAAGTCATTATCAGCAATCTGGCTGATCGGGATACTGGCCGCAAAAGCAGAGGTGCTCGTGTTCGCGATTAATGCCAGCAAATCAGGGACATTCTTCAGTGCACAGCGTTTTTTCGCCGAAAGCTCACGGAACTCGTCAGTGTCGGCATTCACGAAGCGTATGGCATCAGTCCGACGGCTTTTACTCATAACAAGAATGGTTAGTGGGATTGCGGTGTGGGTACACAGGCCGGCAGGCAATGCGATGACGATGTGAAGATAGCCATGCTTGAGCAAATACTCGCGCAGTTGCTTTTCAGCACCTTTACCGAACAGTACGGAATTTGGAACAGTGACCACGATTCGGCCCTTGGTCTGAGCCAAGAGGTGCTGGATATGAAGAACGTTACCAACCGGCGTTTTCTCTTCAAACCGCCCCCAAAGGTCATTTCCAGAGATTTCCGGAGAGTAGCGGACACCCATCGGGGGAGTACAGACTGCCGCATCAAACTGGATCAGCTGGGCTTTTTCAAGAGCTGCAGGCGCTTGTACTGGATTGGTAGGGTGCAGCTCCCAGTCAGCTGGATTGATCAGGTTAAGGACTTGCGCAGGTGTTGTGGGAGTTTGGGATTCAACCCATACTTTTGCATTACTGCGTAAAGCCCTCGCCGCAATCTGTCCAGACCCTTCCCAAGGAACATACACTTTTTGTTGAGGGGTGATTTCTGCAAGAGCGACCAGCAAGTTACACAAAGTTGGGGCGTACCCAAAAATACCTTGGCTATAGTCAGCTGCCCAAAAGCAGGTATCGTCTACAGTTAGAGCGTCTAGTAAACCTTGGGCTTCCAAAGCACGAATCTTTTGCATGAGCGGAGAAAGGTCTCGCACGCCATGGAGGCTTTGCCAAACCCCTTCATCGATGAACGGAAACATCGCATAAGGCTGCAATTGACGCAGTGCCACAACTTGTTCTGCCAGCCCCTGATCCGCCACCGTTTCGAAACGGAGTTCCACTGGAACATCCAAGTCTTTGGACAGCTTCTGCCAACACAGCAGCTGAAGAATCAGCGATAGAGAGGCATGGGGCGTCGCGATTCCACGTATCGAATCCATGAGCTGGAAGAAAATTTTTTCGTTCATGCGGCTTCCTGAAAGAGGGCGAGTAGGCAATTAAGCGCGCTGAGTGCGGTTGTAGGCGGTAATCAGCACATCTCCTTCCGCCACGACCACGACGCCTCCCTTATCTTGGATCTTCATCAGTAAGCGCTTTTCCCTCTCTAAATCCGCCAGGCGTTGCTTGGCTTCCTTGGCACCGATGATGAATTTGTCCTGATCCACAGTGCCGTGAGCAAGAACGTAGTCGATCATTTTGAGCGGGATGCCGCGCTGGGTTTGGCGGGCTTTGCAGTGGTGAGTGGTGTGCATGCAATGTGCTCCTGGCGGCTGATCATGAGCTGAATGTAGAGGAAAGCTTTTCTTGTGTCAATAAAGCATCGAATGCGTTTTTATTTTCTGTGTTGCGTATTCACATGAATGACATTCTTTTGTTCGCTGAAGACGCCACCTGTCTTGTAGGCGCAGGAATAGTCGATGCGTCAGAAACACACGGGCGCCACCCTCTACAACTCGACCGCCAGCACCTGGATGTCCACTCCTTCGCAGAATCGCCCGACTGCGATCAGCGAGCGCCACTCCCTCCCTGCTCCCGTCGCGACCAAATTGGCAAACACTTGGCCCCGAGGCACAATTCCAGCCGCTAGGCTGCCACCTCCCACAGAACCGTAAACTCCCACGCCGCCCCAGTCTCGAGTAAACCCTGCAACGTCCCCTGTCCGACGGCTCGTTTCATGTTGATCCCCTGCGCTCGCGCCCAACCAGTACCCAGGCTACTGTGGTGTTTCAGAAAGAGCGCTGAAAATCTGAGCTAAGCTCTGTAGAAGCTCACTATTCAAGGGCATCAACGTGGGCCGACCAGCAACCGTCATTACCCTTTCCGAAACTGACAGGTCGGAACTGCTACGCCGAATCAAACTTCGCAAAGGCCCTCAGGATGCTGGCCTACGCGCAGAGATATTCCTCGCCTGTGCCGCAGGCGAGTTAGGCAATAACATCGCTCAGCGTTTGGGTACGAGTAAGGATGTGGTTTCGCGGTGGCGCCAACGCCTCTCTAAATTAGGGCTGCTGGGACTGAACGATGAATCGCGCTCTGCCCAACCACGCACCATTTCCGATGAGCAAGTTCAGCAAGTGGTACACCAAGTGCTGCAAGGGAAGCCTGACGATTCCAGTCACTGGAGCACGCGGCGAATGAGTCGTGAGACGGCCCTGTCTCCTGCGAGCGTGATGCGTATCTGGCACGCATTCGGGATCAAGCCGCACTTGGAAAAGACCTTCAAGCTTTCTACTGATCCATTGCTTGTCGACAAGGTGCACGACACGTTGGGCTCAACTTGAACCCACCTGAACGAGCCCTGGTGCTTTGCGTTGATGAAAAGAGCCAGATCCAAGCGTCGAACCGCACGCAGCCCGGCTTACCGCTTTCCCCAAGTAACCCTGCAACCCGCACAGATGACTAAAACGGCACGGGACGACCTCGCTGTTTGCTGCCCTGGATGTGGCTACAGGTGAGGTGATCGGCCGACTCAAACGCCAACATCGCAGGACTGAGTTCCTCGCTTTTTTGAGAGAGATCGATACGTCAGTGTCTGCCGATATGCCGATTCATCTGATCATGGACAACTATGCGACCCACATGACTGAAAAGGTCAGAGCGTGGCTTGCGGAGCGACCTCGCTACAAAATCCACTTCACTCCGACCTCGGCGTCATGGCTGAATTCGGTTGAGCGGTTTTTCTCAACGCTGAGCGAGAAGTGGATCAAGCGCCAGGCACATGTCAGCGTTAAGGATCTGGAGGCGTCGATAGCGCACTACCTGGAAACCTACTACCAAAACCCAAAGCCATTCCGGTGGCACGAGAAGGCCGAGGACATCCTCGCCTCACTCGCTCGCGCGGCGCGAACGCTGGGCAAATAATTTTCTGTGGTATTTTTGAAACACCGCACTAGGCACCCTGTACCTGCGAGCGCAGAAGCAACAATGAACAGCGCGACTACTTACTAGATAGAGTTGGCCCCGAGTCGTTTTTGGGGCGATCCTCAAAATGCACCGCCCATCGGAATCCAGTCCACGCAGCGTTCCAACTGGTATTCCAAGCATATTAATCAAACAATTTTTTACTCGCAAAAACAACTAGATACCGACTTATTTCAGATCACCCCGGCCCACCAAACACGTAAAAGGCACCTGGTAAACCAGGTGACTTTTTTATACCCGCGCGCCTTGCAATGCCGCCGCCCCCCGCTCCGGAATCGGCCGTCCCAGCAGCCCCCCCACCACCACCGCAAACACCAGCGCCACCACCCCCGCCGTCACCAACACCGTCTCAAATCCCCCAGCAAACGCTCCCCGCGCCAACGGCGCCACCACCTCACGCAACCCCGGCTCAAGCAACGACAGCGCAGCCTGCAAATCCCCCGCCGCAACCCGAGTAGCCATACCACTAACCTTCCCCAACTGCTCCGGCGCCACCCCTGCCACGGCGTCCCGCAACAACTGCCCACTGCGCGCCGCCAGCACCCCGCCCAACACGCCTATAGCAATCACGATCGCCCCAAACCGGGTAGTCGTACTCAACCCCGACGCCATCCCCGTCCGCTCGCGGGGCACGCAGGCCATGATGTTCTTCTGCGTATCCCCATTCAGCAGCCCTGCCCCCGCCCCGAGCACGATGCTAGCCAACGCGAAGGCCAGGTAACCGCCCTGCCCGACCGCCCAGGCACACAGCAAATTGCCCACCCCAACCAACACCAGCCCCAGGGCAAACACCTGCGCCGGGCTCCAACGGCCTGCCAGGCGCATGCCGACCCGGGGCATCAGCAGCATGGCGACTGCAAACGGCAACATTCCCGCCCCTGCCGCCAACGCGGACATCTGCAGCCCGTTCTGCAGGTACAGCGGCAACAGCGTCATCATCACCTGCGCGCAGGCGGCGTAGGCGAACATGCCGAGCAGGGCGCCGATGAAGCGGGCGCTGCGCATCAGTTGCAGGTCGATCATGGGCCGTGGCTGGCTGCGCTCGACCATGATGAACAGGCTGAACAGGAAGGCGCTGATCAGCAGGCGGCCAAGGGTGTCTACGCTGGTCCAACCGACTTGGTTGGCTTCGATCATCGCCCAGATCAGGCAGCCGAGGCTGCCGGCGAAGGTCAGGCTGCCCATGGGGTCGAGCCGGGCGGCGTCGCTGTCGCGGGATTCTTCGACGCTGCGCAGCACCATCAGGGCGAGCACGGCCACCAGCGGCAGGTTGATGTAGAAGATCCAGCGCCAGCCGAGGGTGCTGGCGATTACGCCGCCGAGCAGTGGCGCGAAGGTGATGGTCGCGCCCATGCAGGCGCCCCAGAAGGCCCAGGCGCGCATGCGTGCCTGGGGTTCGTGGAAGCGGTGGCCGATGGCGGCCAGTGCTGCGGTCAGCAGCATGGCGGCGCCGATGCCTTTGGCGGCACGGGCGAGGTCGAGGAACAGCAGGCTTGGGGCCGCGCCGCAGGCAAGGGAGGCGGCGCCGAACACCGCCAGGCCGAGCAGCAGCATGCGCTGGCGGCCGAAGCGGTCGGCCAGGCTGCCGGCGGGCAGCAGGCAGGCGGCGAAGGCCAGCAGGTAGGCACTGACGACCCACTCGATATCGGCGAACGAGCCGGACAGGTCGCGGGCGATGCTGGGCAGGCTGACGGCGACGATGTTGGTGTCGAGGATGATCAGGGCGCAGACCAGGGAGGCGGTCAGTAGCGTGAAACGCGCAGAGGGCATGGTGGGGCTCCAAAAGGCAGGGCGGGTTGCCTTGGGGAACGGTTGTTGCCTTTGAGATTGCCGGGGCCGCTACGCGCCCCATCGCCGGCAAGCCAGCTCCCACAGTAATGCGCCGATCTTCCACACGCTGCTGTAAAGGTAGGAGCTGGCTTGCCGGCGATGGGGCGCGCAGCGGCCCGGCAATCTCAAAGGCAAGCTGTGCCGCCAAGACACCCGCCTTTTGATGTTGGCTTCACCTTAACGCCGCCACCCCAAAAGATTGTTAGCTCCAGCGGCCGGCATCATTAGCTTGCAGGTAACAGCACGCGTGAAACCGCTAACGCCGCCGGCCAGTTCCCTTGTGGTGCTCAGCCCTGTACAAGTGTTTCAAGAAGCGAAACCCACAGGTCACCCGCCCATGGAAATCCGTCATTTCCGCTACTTCCTCTGCGTCGCCCGGCACGGCCATTTCACCCGTGCCGCCGAGCAGCTGGGCATCGCCCCGCCGACCCTCAGCCGGCAGATCCAGGACATGGAACGCGAGCTGGGTGTGCGGCTGTTCGAGCGCAATCAGCGCGAGGTCAACCTGACGGCGGCCGGGCAGGCGCTGTTGATTGAGGCCGACCAGGCGGTGCGCCAGTTCGATGCCGCGCAACTGGGGGCGCAACGTGCGGGGCGGGGTGAAAGTGGCAGCATCGAATTGGGTTACGTTGCGTCGGCGGCCTATTCCGGCATGCTGCAGCGCCAGGTGACCGGCTTCAGCGCTGCTCACCCCGGCGTGCGCTTAAACATTCGGGAACTGCCCATGGCCGAGCTACCGGGCATGGTGCGTGATGGGCTGCTCGACCTGGCCTACGTGCGCTCACCGATGGAGTTGCCAGAAGAACTCGAAGCCATCGCCTTGCATCAGGAAGGTTTCGTGCTCGCCCTGCCCGCCAGTTCGCGGATCAACGAACTGCCGCAGATTCCGGCGGCGCGCCTGGCCAACGAGACCTTCATTCTGCCAGAGCAGATTTCCGGGACGCTCGAGGCCGCGGCGCAGGGTGGTTTCGTCCCACGGCTGGGGCCGCAACCCGGCAGCCTGGTGGCGGTGATTACCTTGGTGTCGCTGGGGCAAGGGATTGCGGTGGTGCCAGAGTCGGTGGTGCAGCGCATCAGCCTGCCACAGGTGAACTACCGGCGGATCGCCGACAGTGAAGCCAGTTCGTGGTTGAGCCTGATCCACCGGCGCTTCGAGAAAGCGCCAGCGGTGAACAGGTACATCGAAATGATGGGTGGCTAGCGCCGGGTGAACCCAATCACCCCACCGACCGCGCCGCCACTGCTTGCGCATGCCCCCGCGAGGTCACGATGCCGAGGAACGAGATCACGATCGCCAGCCCCAGCGTCGAACTCACCTCCGCCCGGTGCTCCGGCGTGTACATCATCACCGCCAGCGCGCCGGCGATGAAGATGATCACCGCCCAGGTCAGCCACGGGAACAGCCACATGCGGAATTTCAGCTGGGCGTTCTCGCGCTCCAGGCGGCGGCGCATGCGCAGCTGGGAGATGGCGATGACCATGTACACCAGCAAGGCGATGGCGCCGGAGCTGGCCAGCAGGAACTCGAACACGCCCTTGGGTGCGAAGTAGTTGAGCACCGCGATGGCAGCGCCGATCAGCGTGCTGCCGAACACCGCAGCGCGTGGCACGCCGACCTTGGAGGTGTGCTTCAGGAAGGCCGGGGCGTCGCCGCGCTTGGCCAGCGAATACATCATGCGCGAGGCGATATAGATCGATGAGTTCATGCAGCTGGTCACCGCCACCAGGACTACCAGGTCGACCAGGAAGCCGGCGTTGGGGATGTTCATGATTTCCAGTGCACGCTGGTACGAGCCCACCACTGCCAGCTGCGGGTCGTTCCACGGCACGATCGAGATGATCACGAAGATCGACAGGATGTAGAAGGTGCTGATGCGCCAGATCACCGAGCGGGTCGCCTTGGCGATGTTGCGCGAGGGGTCGCTGGATTCCGATGCGGCAATGGTCACGGCCTCGGTGCCGATGAAGCTGAACATCACGGTGATGAACGCACCGATCACGGCAGACCAGCCGTTCGGCGCAAAGCCGCCGTACTCCTTCATCAACCCGCTCAGGCCGCTGACTTCGCGGTCGGGCAGCCAGCCCATCAGGGCGGCGAAGCCGGCGCCGATGAAGCAGAGAATGGCCGTGACCTTGAGGATGGCGAACCAGAACTCGAACTCACCGTACTTGGCCACGCTGAACAGGTTGGTGCCGGCCAGCAGCAACACCGACGCCAGGGCGAAGATCCAGCTGTCCACCTGCGGGAACCAGGCGTTGAGCACATGGCCTGCAGCCAGCGCTTCGATCGGGATCACCAGCACCCAGAACCACCAGTACAGCCAGCCGATGGTGTAGCCGGCCCAGCGGCCAATGGCCTGGTCGGCGTAAGTGGAGAACGAGCCGGTGTCGGGATGCGCCACGGCCATTTCGCCGAGCATGCGCATCACCAGCACTACCAAGGTGCCGGCCACGAAGTAAGAAACAATGGTGGCTGGCCCGGCCGCCGCAATGGCGTGCCCGGAGCCGACGAATAGTCCGGCACCGATGATGCCCGCGATGGACAGCATCGTTACATGACGTGGCTTGAAACCTTGTGCAAGGTTGCCATCAGATCCCACGGTGTTCATTGATGTTGTTCTCTTTTTGCTGACACAAGGAAGGACGGGCAGGCGTAGGCGAAAATATCTCCTTTGAAATCAATAAGTCGACACCTTGTATGCGCACTGTTGTTGATCTTTGGCACGCGTCACAGCGCAAGGTGTCAGTGCAATTCGGGTTTCATTTAAGCCCCGTGAGGCTGTGGGAAATTACACGAGAACGCCTCGGAACTGTTCGATCACGACAGGGCATTTCCATAAACGCCAGATGTCGTGAATGGCGTATCCAAATGCGCCTGCTGGCCAATTGAAGGTTCCGTTTTTCATCTGGATATGCGTTGGGCCGGCCGGCCTCTTCGCGGGGCAAGCCCGCTCCCACATAGGTGCTGCACTGCTCTCAGGGGCAGTGGTGTACCTGTGCTTCCACAATTACTGCACTGCTCCAGGGGGCAGTGGTGTACCTGAGCTCCCACAGTTACTGCACTGCTCTCAAGGGGAGTGGTGTCCTGGGCTTTCACAGGTACTGCACTGCTCTCTGTGGCAGTGATGTACCTGTGGGAGCGGGCTTGCCCCGCGAAAGGGCCGGCACTGTCAAAAGCGATTTCCAGCTCCCACAAAAAAGCCCCGGTCTCCCGGGGCCTCTGTTGCCAAGGCGTCTGCCTACGCCTGCCCGGTACGCTCGAAGCGCCTGGCCAGCAACAGGTAAGCGAGGATCCCCAGCACGCCATGGGCGGCCACGAACCAGAGTGCGTTGTGGAACGAGCCGGTGCTGGCCACCACGTAGCCGATCACCAGCGGGGTGACGATGCCGGCGATGTTGCCGATGCCGTTGAACACGCCCCCACACAGGCCGACCATTTTCTTCGGCGCCACGTCCGAGAGCACCGCCCAACCCACTGCCGCCAGGCCTTTGCCGAAGAAGGCCAGGGTCATCATGGCGATCACGGCTGCGTTGCTGTCGACATAGTTGGCCAGCACCAAGGTGGTGGATAACGCCATGCCGATCACGAAGGGGGTCTTGCGCGCCCTGGACGGGTGCACGCCACGGCGGATCAACCAGTCGGAGACGAAGCCGCCGAGAATGCCACCGGTAAAGCCGCAGATGGCGGGCAGCGCCGCGACCCAGCCGGCTTCCATGATGGTCATGCCGCGGCCCTTGATCAGGTAGATCGGGAACCAGGTGATGAAGAAGTAGGTGAGCGCGGTGATGCAGTACTGGCCCAGGTACACCGCCCACAGGTTGCGGCTGGTGAACAGCAGCGCGAGTTCGGCGCGGGTCGGCTTGCTCTTGGCCGTCTTGCGTTCTTTTTCCAGGTCGACCAGTGCGCCGCCCTCGCGCATGTAGTCGAGTTCTTCACGGCTCAGCCCGGGTGCACTGTGCGGTTCGTGGTAAAGGCGGAACCACACCACGCTCAACACTAACCCAAGCACGCCCATCCAGATGAACACCTGCTCCCAGCTCAGGGTGTGGGTCATCCACGCCATCAGCGGCGCGAACACGACCACCGCCATGTACTGCGCCGAGTTGAACATCGCCGACGCGGTGCCGCGCTCGCGGGTGGGGAACCAGCAGCTGACGATGCGCGAGTTGGCCGGGAAGGCGGGCGACTCCACCAGGCCGAGCATGAAGCGCATGGAGAACAGCGCAACCGCCGCCGACACACCTGCCAGGCCCATCCAGCCGACCGTGCCCTGCAGCAACGTGAACAATGACCAGAGGATCAGGCTGACGCCATACACGCGCCGCGCACCGAAGCGGTCCAGCAGCCAGCCACCGGGCACCTGGCCGAGGGCGTAGGCCCAGGCGAACGCGGAGAAGATCATGCCGAGCATGACCGGGTCGAGGCCGAGGTCGTTGAGTACCTCGGTGCCGGTGATCGACAGGGTGGCGCGGTCGGCGTAGTTGATTACGGTGATGACGAAGATCAGCGCCAGCACCAGGAAGCGATGGCGGCCGATCGCGGCCACCGCCTGCGGTGCGGCTACGGCGGATTTGCTGTTCATGTGAACCCTCTTGCTTCTCGGTGGAAGCGATTGTTCTTGTGGAAAGAAGGTGTGGCCTGGGGTGTCGCTACTGGCCCTGTCGCCGGCAAGCCGGCTCCCACAGTGTTTGCAGCGCCCTGGGGTACAGCGCGGTGCCTGTGCCAGGCGTTACGCGCGGTTAGGTGGCACCTCGCCGCGGAAACAGGCCGCCAGGTTGGCCAGCACCATGCGGCCCATTTCCAGCCGGGTCTGCAGGGTGGCGCTGCCACGGTGCGGCTGCAGGCTCACATTGTTGAGGTCACGCAAAGCGGGCGGCACATGTGGTTCATCGACAAACACATCCAGCCCGGCACCGGCAATCCGCTGTTCGCGCAACGCCTCCACCAGCGCGTGCTCATCCACCAACTTGCCGCGCGCCACGTTGATCAGGTAACCCTCCGGGCCCAGCGCATCGAGCACTTCAGCGGTCACCAGCACCTTGCCGCCATCGGCAGAGGCCGCCACCACCAGTACATCCACCGAGCGCGCCAGCTCGACCAGGTCGGCGACAAAGCGGTAGCCGCAGCCCGGCTGTTCACGGCGCCCGTTGTAGGCAATGCGCATGTCGAAGGCGGCCGCGCGGCGGGCAATGGCCTGCCCCACCTGCCCCAGGCCGACGATACCCAGCGCGATGCCACTGGCCTTGCGCGCCAGCGGCAGGTTGACCGTGCCCCACAAGCCATCGCGCACCAGCCGCTCGCCCTCGCCCAGGCGGCGCAAGGTGCTGAGGATCAAGCCCATCGCCATATCAGCCACATCGTCGGTGAGCACACCGGGGGTGGTGGTCACGTGAATGCCGCGTTTCGCCGCGTGCTGCAGGTCGACAGCGTCGGTGCCGATGCCACTGATGGCGATGATTTCCAGCGCGGGCAGTTGATCCATCAAGGCATTGGACAGGCCCTTGGCGCCGCCGGTAACCACCCCACGAATGCGCGGGCCGCACTGCTCGAGCAGCTGTTGCGGGTTGTCATGTTGGTACAGGCGGTGCACTTGATAGGCGCTGACCAACTGCGCATCGATGGCATCGGGGACGGGTTGAGTCAGCAACAGTTCGACGGTGTGCTCGTTCATCGTTCGCATCCGGCAGTTCAAGGTCATGGGTCGATCCTAGGCCGGCATTCGATACAGGTCTAATATAGATACTGGATCGAATAATTCAGGAATTGAATCATGGAGCTGCACCAGTTGCGCTGTTTCGTGGCCGTCGCCGAGGAGCTGCACTTCGGCCGCGCCGCCACCCGCCTGCACATGACCCAGCCACCGCTGAGCCGGCAGATCCAGCTGCTGGAGCACTCGCTCGGGGTGCTGCTGCTTGAACGCAACAACCGCCAGGCGCGGCTCACCCTGGCCGGGCAGAACTTTCTGGAAGACGCGCGGCGTATCCTGCAAATCGCCGAGTCGGCCAGCCAGTCGGCGCGGCGCATTGCCCATGGCGAGGCCGGCCGGCTGACGCTGGGCTTCACCGCAGTCGGTGCCTACAGCATGATCCCGCGCCTGCTGGTGCACGCGGGCCAGACTGTGCCCGACATCGAATTGGTGCTCAGCGAGCGTATCTCCGCGACCCAGGTGCATGACCTGGAGGCAGGCCTGATCGATGTCGGCCTGGTGCGCCAGGTGCTGCCCAGCGCGCGTGTGGAATACCTGCCGATCTATCGCGAGCCCTTCGTCGCCGCCCTGCCCGCCCAGCATCCGCTGGCGGCGCGCGAGCGCCTCAGGCCGAGCGACTTCGATGGGCAGCCATTCGTGATGTATAGCGCCAGCGAAGGGCGTTACTTCCATGACCGCCTCGCTAATCTGTTTGCCCGGCACGAGGTGCAGCCGCGTTACCTGCATCAACTTGGACAGACGCATTCGATTCTGGGTTTGGTGAATGTCGGGCTGGGGTGTGCGGTGGTGCCTGCTTCGGCACAGGCGTTGCGGTTGGAGCAGGTGGTGTTCAGGCCGCTGGTGGGGACGGACCAGCAGGCGGAGATTTTTCTGGCGTATTGCCGGGATAATCCGAACCCGGTGTTGGGAGCGTTTGTGGCAATGGCGCGGGCGTTTTTCGAGGCAGGTTGAAGGAGGGCTGCTGTGCAGCCCAATCGCCGGCCAGCCGGCTCCCACAGGGACCTCGCAGCCCACAGAGCGGCGGCGGACTGGTGGGTGCCGGCGTGCCGGCGATGAGGCCTTGAGCCTCAGCGCACCAGGCAAGGCCGTTTGTTATCGAACGTCCACCCGGGGATCAAGAACTGCATCGCCACGCCATCATCCCGCGCCCCCAGCCCCATGCTGCGGTAGCACTCATGGGCCTTGGCCAGTTGGTCCTCATCCAGTTCCACACCCAGCCCGGGGCGCTCGGGCACGCGCACATGGCCGTCGACGATCCGTAGCGGGTCACGGGTCAGGCGCTGGCCGTCCTGCCAGATCCAATGGGTGTCGATGGCGGTGATCTCGCCGGGCGCCGCCGCTGCCACCTGGGTGAACATCGCCAGGGAAATATCGAAGTGGTTGTTCGAGTGCGAACCCCAGGTCAGCCCCCAGTCGTTGCACATCTGCGCCACCCGCACCGAGCCCTGCAAAGTCCAGAAGTGCGGGTCGGCCAGGGGGATGTCCACCGACTGCAGCTGGATCGCATGGCCCATCTGCCGCCAGTCGGTGGCGATCATGTTGGTAGCGGTCGGCAGCCCGGTGGCGCGGCGGAACTCGGCCATCACCTCGCGCCCGGAATAGCCGTTCTCGGCGCCGCATGGGTCTTCTGCGTAGGCCAGCACATCATGCTTGTCGCGGCACAGCGCGATGGCCTCTTTCAATGACCAGGCGCCATTGGGGTCTAGGGTGATGCGCGCTTCAGGGAAGCGCTCGGCCAGGGCCGTCACGGCTTCCATTTCCTCTTCGCCACGCAGCACGCCACCCTTGAGCTTGAAGTCGCTGAAGCCATAACGCTGCTTGGCCGCCTCGGCCAGGCGCACCACCGCTTCAGGCGTCAGGGCCTTTTCGTGGCGCACACGGAACCAGTCGTCATCGGCATCGGCCTCGTTACGGTAGGCCAGGTCGGTCTGCTGGCGGTCGCCGATGTAGAACAGGTAGCCGAGCATCTTCACCGCATCGCGTTGCTGCCCTTCGCCGAGCAGCGCCGCCATCGGCACGTTGAGGTGCTGGCCGAGCAGGTCCAGCAGCGCCGATTCGATGGCGGTCACCGCGTGCACGGTGATCCGCAGGTCGAAGGTCTGCAGGCCACGGCCACCGGCATCGCGGTTGGCGAAGGCCTGGCGCATGGCATTGAGCACGCGCTGGTAGTGGCCGATCGGCTGGCCGACCACCAGGCTGCGGGCGTCTTCGAGGGTCTGGCGGATCTTCTCGCCACCGGGCACTTCACCCAGGCCGGTATTGCCGGCGCTGTCGCGCAGCACCACGATGTTGCGGGTGAAGAACGGGCCATGGGCACCACTGAGGTTGAGCAGCATGCTGTCATGGCCGGCCACCGGGATCACGCGCAGGTCGGTGACCACAGGGGTGCTGGTGTGAAGGGCGGGCGTGGTCTGCATATTCATGGTTGTCATCTCGCAGTCATCAGTGGGTCTGGCCCAGGGCCGAGGGCGCCTTGAGCTCATTGGAAGGGGCGCCCTTGGGGCGAAGGCGGACGAAGAACACCGCGATGGCCGCCAGCACCGAGGTCACGGCCAGGCCGTAGAGCCCGCCCTGGATCGACCCGGTCTGCTGCTCCAGCAGGCCGAAGGTCGTGGGGGCGACGAAGCCGCCAAGGTTGCCGACCGAGTTGATCAGGGCGATCACCGCCGCGGCGATGCGCGCATCCAGGTAGCCCTGGGGGATCGGCCAGAACAGCGACGAGGCCGACTTGAAGCCGATGGCGGCAAAACACACCGCGACAAAAGCGAACACCGGCCCGCCCGTGGTCGACATGAACA
Organism: Pseudomonas sp. LFS044; assembly: GCF_047978245.1. Taxonomy (NCBI): domain Bacteria; kingdom Pseudomonadati; phylum Pseudomonadota; class Gammaproteobacteria; order Pseudomonadales; family Pseudomonadaceae; genus Pseudomonas; species Pseudomonas sp. LFS044. The sequence goes on along the minus strand of NZ_JBFPFX010000022.1, from coordinate 3,282 downwards.
TGCCGATGGCCGCGATCACCAAGGCACCGGCCACCCAGGCCTGCTGGAACTTCCAGCGTGCCGAGCCGGCGGCGAAGGCGTACATGGCCAGGATCGAGATCAACCATGGGATCGAGTTGAAGAACCCAACCTGCAGGTCGCTCAGGTCGCCCATGCGCTTGATGATGCTCGGCAGCCAGAAGGTCGCAGCGTAGATGGTCAGCTGGATGCAGAAGTAGATCAGGCAGAACAGCACGATCTGGCGGTCCTTGAGCAGGCTCCAGGACGACACCTTGAGCGTACCGACCGCTTCGCGCTCACGCTGCTCGCGGTCGATGGTTGCCACCAGCGCATCTTGCTCGGCCTTGCTCAGCCACTTGGCGTCATGCGGTTTGGAGTCCAGCCAGAAGAACACGAAGAAGCACAGGGTGACCGAAGCCATGCCTTCGATGAACAGCATCCACTGCCAACCGTGCATGCCCAGGCCCTGGATCTGCATCAGCGCGCCGGCCAAGGGGCCGGAGATCAGCGACGCCAGCGCCGAGCCGCTGAGGAAGATGGCAATCGCCTTGCCCCGCTCGGCCGCGGGCAGCCAGCGGGTGAAGTAGTAGATCACCCCAGGGAAGAAGCCCGCTTCGGCAACGCCGAGCAGAAAGCGCAGGACGTAGAACTGGGTTTCGGTCTGCACAAAGGCCATGGCCGTGGCCACCAGCCCCCAGGTGAACATGATGCGGGTCAGCCACAGGCGCGCACCGACGCGTTGCAACAGCATGTTGGAGGGCACTTCGAACAGCGCGTAGCCGATGAAGAACAGCCCGGCGCCAAACCCATAGGCCGCGGCACTGATGCCCAGGTCGCTTTCCAGGTGCGGGCGGACGAAGCCGATGTTGACGCGGTCAAGGTAGTTGACGATGAACATGATGACGAACAGCGGCAGGACGTGGCGCTTGACCTTGGCCACGGCGCTGGCCAGCACGTCGCCGCCAGCCCGGGCAGACGGATCGAGGGTGTCGTTCACAGGTGGATCTCCCACTAATTGTTTTTGTGCGGGTCGAGGGGTCTTGCATGACAGTGGGCCAGAGCATAGGCGCGTGATGGTTGTACGACAAGATGCCAATTAGTGCTCAAAAGGCAAAATACAAGCTGATAAAACGCATAAATGCGGCGAATTAGCACCGAAATCGTTTGCTGCCTTTACGCCATGCAACGAAAAAAGCAGCAGAAATTATTTTTATCCGCTAGCTTGTCGTACAAGTTGAATCACCTGTCGGATGAAGTCTCATGTCCCAGCCGCCACGCAAATACGGCCACAGCCGCGCCCACGACCTGGTCTCCAGCCTGACCCAGCAAATCCTGCTGGGGACCTTCAAACCGGGCGACAAACTGCCTTCGGAAAACACCCTCGTGCGCGAACACGGCGTCAGCCGCACCGTGGTGCGCGAGGCCTTGTCGAAGTTGCAGGCCTCAGGCCTGGTGGAGCCGCGCCACGGTATCGGCACGTTCGTGATGGCGCGCCCGGCGCAGGCGGGGTTGCGGGTAGGTGTGGAGAATGCCGCCAGCGTGCGCGACCTGCTGGAGCTGCGCATCGGCCTGGAAGGCCAGGCCGCAGCCCTGGCCGCTACCCGGCGTAATGACGAGCAACTGCTGCGTATGCGCCAGGCATTGGACGATTACCAGGACCTGGCCGCTGCGGGTGACAGCTGCATCGAAGCGGACCGGCGCTTCCACCTGCTGATAGCCGAGGCCACGGGCAATTTGTATTTCAGTGAGATGATGGCGCAGTTGGGCAATGGCCTGATCCCGCGCAACCGCATGGCCATCGCCGAACGAGCCGGGGCTAAGCTTGCCCGGCATGCGTACCTGGCCAACCTCGAGCATGAGGCAATCCTCAACGCCATCCGCCGGCAAGACCCGGATGCCGCGCGGGCGGCGATCTGCCTGCACCTGTCAAACAGCCGGGACCGGCTGCTGCCGGATTAGGCCTCAGGCAAGCGACTGTCTTGTGTTGCCTGGGCGGGCCTCATCGCTGGCAAGCCAGCTCCCACAGGTAGTGCATAGGGCTTGATGCCGATGCGGTCTTCTGTGGGAGCGGCCTCGCCGGGGCGCCGGACCGGTCGGATAGGGCTGCAAAGCAGCCCCAACAACGCCGGGCGGCTCACACAATGACCGTGTCAACAGCAGCCCATCACCAGGTCAGGCAGATCTTGCCGAAATGCCGGTTGCTCTCCTGGTAACGGAACGCCTCGACGATCTGCTCAAGCTCGAAGTGTTTATCCACCACCGGCCGCAGCCCGTTGGCATCGATTGCCCGGACCATCGCCTGCTGCTGCGCACGGCTGCCCACCAGCACCCCTTGCAGGCGGATCTGCCGCACCAGCGCCTGCACCAGCGGCAGCTGCCCGGCAACGCCGGTGAGGATGCCGATCAACGACACATGCCCACCGATTTTTGCCGCGATCATCGACTGCTCCAAGGTCGCCGGCCCGCCTACTTCGATCACATGATCGACGCCACGGTTGCCGGTGAGCTCACGCACCTTCTCGCCCCAGGCCGGGGTGGTCTTGTAGTTGATCAGGTGGTCGGCACCCAAGGCCTTCAGCCGTTCGAGCTTGGCGTCGCTGGACGAGGTGGCGATGACCGTGGCGCCCGCCAGCTTGGCGAACTGCAGGGCAAAGATCGACACGCCGCCGGTGCCTTGCACCAGCACGGTATCACCGGGTTTGAGGTGGTCGTCGCTCATCAGCGCGCGCCAGGCAGTAAGGCCGGCGGTGGTAAGTGTGGCGGCCTCGGCATGGCTGTAGCCTTTGGGCGCCAGGGTAAAAGAGGTGGCGCGGGCGGTCACTTGCTCACGGGCATAGCCATCGATGCCATCGCCCGGCACGCTGGCGAAGCCTTCGACCAGCGCCTGGCCGTCGAGCCAGTCTGGGAAGAAGGTGCTGACCACGTTGTCGCCGACCTTGAACTCGCTCACGCCGGCGCCGACCGCAGTCACTTCGCCCGCGCCATCGGCCATGGGAATACGCCGCTCGCTCGGGCCCCACATGCCGCTGACCACGGCGAAGTCATGGTAGTTGAGGGAGCTGGCGTGCAAGCGCACGGTGATCTCGCCGGCCTGGGGCGCGGCGGCGTCGTGGGTGCCGACTTCGACCTTGTCGTAGCCGCCGCCGGGTTGGACGTAGATGGCTTTATGGGTCATGGCGGGTTCTCCATTTGGGAAAAGACTGGGGTTGAGCATAGACAGTGCGGGCCTCATCGCGGGCAAGCCCGCTCCTACAGATGCTGAGTTGCCTGTAGGAGCGGGCT